>JBAURN010000155.1:0-26519 GCA_049581225.1 Solirubrobacteraceae bacterium | reverse complement strand
GGTTTACGGGGCACAGCCTGGTCCACGAAACGGGAGAGATCCATGCGCCACCGCACCCTGATGCTGCTTGCCACGCCCGCCGTAATCGCCGCGATGACGGTCACGGTGCCCGCGCTCGCGGGCGTGTCGATCCTGCCGAGCGCCCACACGGCCTCGACCAAATGCTTTGTCGCACGTATAGCCCATCACCGGGTGCGCGAGTGCCTGGTGCGAGGGCCGCGCGGACTGCCGGGGCCGGCCGGGCCGAGGGGCCTCACCGGGAAAACCGGTCCAGCCGGGAAAACCGGAGCCACGGGCGCGACAGGCAAAACCGGCGCTCAGGGCGTCCAAGGCCCTCCTGGGACCGCTCGCGCGTACGCGGTCGTACAGCCCACCTCGCCAACCCAAGCCACACTGATTACGGGTCAAACGTCCAACATCACAAGCGTCAGCGAGCCGGCTCCGGGCGTCTTCTGCCTTGCTCCGGCTGCGCCGATCAACTCGGCCGCCGAGCCGCTGGTTGCCTCTCCCGAGGTGAGCTACAGCTCGGGAGAGATGCCGGGCATCGTCGCCGTCAACGCTCAGCGCCAAAACTGCGCCGCGGGCGACTTCCAGGTAGAGACCTACGCGCCCGCCGAACCGCCCACCACAACCGCGCCGACTCTGTCGAGCAACTACGCCTTCTCTGTGGTGGTGCCGTGAGAGGCCCCATAATGGGTGCGTGAGCAGCGCGAGCGGCGAGGGGCCGGCATTCGAGGAGGATCCGCACGGCAGCGAGGAACGCCGCGAGCGGATCCGCCTCGAGACGCCCCGGCATCGCATCGAAGGGTCTTTGATGCTGGCCAGGGACGGCTATCGCTCGCGGGTGTCGGACATGCTCAACGCCTCCGAGCGCGACTTCTTGACGCTCACCGACGTGACCGTGGAGCCTTTGGAGGGCGGGCCCTCCGAGCGGCACGCGTTCCTGGCGGTGGCCAGGTCGCACATCGTGTATGTGGTCAGCGACGGTCCAAAGCCCGATTCGTGACCTGGGCCAGAGTCACGCCAATCAAGGACCCGGCAACCACATCGCCGGGGTAGTGGACACCCGTGTGTACCCGGGAGTAGGCCACGGCGGTCGCCAGCAGCCGTAGAGGGATGGCGGCCACGGGCATGACATGGCCGACGCCGGTCGCGAAGGCAAAAGCCGCCGCGGAGTGACCGGAGGGGAATGAGGTGGAGACGGGCATCCTCACGTGACGGTCCCTCGGCACCCCTTCGGCCATGCGGTCAGGGCGGCGGCGACTTGTGAGCGGCTTGATCGCCAGGTTGACGATGGTGGCGGTCACCGTTACCGAGGCGAGGCCATAGCGCGCCGCACGGCGGCCTCTGGCGCCACCAACGGCGCCAAGCACGGCCGCCGAGGCGATCGAGAGACGCGAGTAGTTGGCCGCGTCGGAGAGGCGAGCCATGGAGCGGTCGAGAGCCGGCGTGCCTGTCCGCGCCACGGCGGCGTAAAGGGCGGCGTCGGCTTGGTGCAGCTGATGCAGCCGGCAATGGACCTTTCCAGAGCGCGGCCAAGTGACCAGGCTGACTCGAGTCATACCGCTCCCTGCCGATCGCGTGCCGCGCGAATAAGCCGCTCGGCTTGACGGAACGCACGCTTGTGGTCGTCGCTTGTAACCGGCCCGTGGCTGTAGCCGGCGCGCGTCTTCATCCCCAACAACGCGCGCAGCGACTTGGCCAGCTCACGCCCACCCGGCTTTACGCTCGTGAGCAACGCCAAAGCCTGGTTGTGGGCGTCTCCTTGAGCGTGCTCTTTGACCTCGATACAGCAGATGACGTCGGATGCGGCTATCCCGGCATGAACGCACAGAGTCACGCATGCATCGGCGAGCTCATGCTCGCTCTCGGCAAGCTCGCGAATCGTCTCGGCGGCCTCGACGAACTGTTCGGCCTTGCGCATGCGGCCAGCCGCCGTTGCGGAGTCGCAAGGTCTCGTGCGTGGACTCACGACGCCGACTCCGTACGAGCCAAACGGCGCAGCGTGCGCAACGATCCGGCTAGCTCGATGCCATCCCGCAGCATCTCCTCGAGCAGCGGCTGGCCTTCGAGAGCGGAGAGTTCTTGCTCGCCGTACTCAAGCACGCGAGTGTCGTTTCCGGTCCAAACCGTGGCCGAGCGTTGTAGATCCAAGAGCTGGTCATGCCAAGACTCGGAATCCGGGTCACAGGAGGCAGGTCGCACAACAAACAAGTCCAAGTCGCTGCCCGCAGTCGCGTCGCCACGGGCAACCGAACCGAATAGCAGCGCAACCTTTGCCGGTCGACCCCACCCGCCAAGCTGAGCGCGCAGCCGCTCGATCAATTGCTCGCGAAGTCTCGCCAGACCCTCGATCCAGGGAGCCCCAAGATGGTCCCTGTTGAGTCTGTAGAGATGCGCGGAGCCTGCCGACCTGCGCAATACCGTGCCCTGGCCTACCAGCCGATCCGCCGCCCTACGAATACCCTCCGGACTCCCGTAGCTGACATGTCGCGCCAACTCCCTGCCGCTGAGCTCGATGTCCGCGCGAGCGAGGGCAGCAAGCACATCGCCGTCAAGCGTTGGAGTGATCGACAGAAGCGGTCGCCGGTAATCCATGTACGTAATATAGTACGCATCTGCGAATAATTCTTGGCAGGCATCCCGACCGTCGCCAAGCGCACCATCGATCAGTCGGGCCGGCTGAGATTCATCCCACTCGAAGGCTTGGACGTGAGCCAAAAAAACGGAAGGGGGGGGATTCGAACCCCCGTCAGAGGCTTAACCCCTGAAACGGTTTTCGAGACCGCCGCATTCAACCGCTCTGCCACCCTTCCACTGCGCGACCAGCCAAGGCTAGAGGATCGCACGCCCGAGCCGCGGCGCGCAAGCGCCGCCCCTTCCCCCCTCCTATCGCCCGGCTCAACGCCGTGACGCAAAGAACTCGCTGAGCAGCGCCCCGCACTCCTCCGCCAGCAACCCGCCCGCCACCTCCGGACGGTGGTTCAGGCGCGGCTCGCCCACCACGTCCATCACGCTCCCGCACGCCCCCGCCTTTGGGTCGCTCGCGCCGAACACGACCCTGGGCACGCGCGCCAAGACGATCGCCCCCGCGCACATCGCGCACGGCTCGAGCGTCACGTAGAGCACCGACTCGAGCACCCTCCAGGTGCCCAAAGCCTTGGCCGCCTCACGCAAGGCGATCGTCTCGGCGTGGGCGGTCGGGTCCTGGCGCAGCTCGCGCTCGTTGTGGGCCGCCGCGATCACCTCCCCGTCGTGGGCCACGACCGCCCCGATCGGCACATCCTCGTGCTCCTCGGCCCTTTCCGCCTCGCGCAGGGCAAGTCGCATGAAGTATTCGTCGCGTGGAAAGAACCGTTCTCGCATAGCCTTCTCGGCGATCGCCTCGTTGCAAGCGCAACTTCGGGGACCGCCAAGCATCATCATTACCGAGGAACACACTTGTCGCCGACCGATCGCCTCCAATCCTGTCCCATGCGCGACCGTCGGTTGACGGGTCTTCTTGCGTGGGCCGCGCCCGCGATGGCCTGCCTGGCGCTGTGCCTGGCGCTTGCGTCAAACGCCGCCGGCGCGTACGTGCCTGGCGAGGTGCTGGTTGGACGCGGCGAATCCACCTCACGTGTGGCCGTGCCCCCCGGCTCCAGCATGGCCACGACGCTGGCCCGGCTGCGCTCTGAGCCCGGCGTGGCGTGGGCGGTGCCCGACTACATAGCCCACGCCACCGCCACCTCGATTCCCAACGATCCCGGCGTCTCGGGCAACACGCCGGGCAACTGGCAGCAGACCCAGTGGAACTTCGACGGGACCTACGGGATCGGCGCACCCGAAGCTTGGGCCAACGTAATCTCCGACGGCGCCCCCGGCGGGGCCAAAGTGGTGGTGGCGGTGCTCGATACCGGCGTGGCCTACGCCAACCGGGGCAAGTACAGGCGCTCGCCGGACTTCAACAAGTACTCGTTCGTGCAGGGCTACGACTTCATCGATCGCACCCCCTACGCCAACGACCACAACGGCCACGGCACGTTCGTGGCGTCCACGATCGCCGAGGCCACCGACAACCGTCGCGGGCTCACCGGCTTGGCCTATGCCGCTCGGATCATGCCGGTCAGGGTGTTGGACAGCGCCGGCGAAGGCGACGCCTCGGTTATTGCCGAAGGCGTCCGCTTCGCGGTCCGCCACGGCGCTCGCATCATCAACCTCAGCCTCGAGTTCTCAAGCGACGTGGGCGCCGCCGACATCCCCGAGTTGATCTCGGCTCTGCGCTACGCCTACCACCACAACGTGCTGGTCGTTGCCGCCGCCGGCAACGAGGGCTCCACCACGATCCCCTATCCCGCGCGCGCCAAGCACGTGATCGCGGTGGGCGCCACAACCGAACACGGATGCCTTGCCAGCTACTCCAACGACGGCCCCCACATCACCTTGGTCGCGCCCGGAGGAGGACCCGACGCGGATCTGCCGGGCGACCCCAATTGCACGCCCGAACTGCCCTCCGGCAGGGACATCTTCCAGATGACTTTCACCGGGTCCTCGCCGCGCGTGTTTGGCTTTCCCGGGGGCTATGAAGGGACCTCGATGGCCACGCCCCACGTGAGCGCCACGGCGGCCATGATCATCGCGGCGGGCATCCTCGGGCGCCGGCCGACGGTCGCCCAGTTGACCCGTCGCCTCACGGCCACCGCTCGGCCCTTGGGTGGGCCCCAGGATCGCAAGCTTTATGGGGCGGGGTTGCTTGATGCGGCGGCGGCGACGGCTCGCGGGGGGCCTGGGGCGGTGGGGTAGGGCCCGCTTATTTCTACTGACACCAATTTTCTACTCACGGAGTAGAAAAAGGATTTCAGTAGAACATATCGAGATGTGTATATTGAGTGGATGGAGGTCGCCGGCCTGATTAAGCAAGCCCGCCACGACGCAGGCATCACGCAGCTCGAGCTGGCCCACCGCGCCGGCACGGCGCAGCCGGCCGTGGCGGCCTATGAGTCGGGGGTGCGCACGCCGACACTCGCAACCTTGGAGCGTCTGCTCGACGCGTGCGAGCACGACCTCCAGCTCGCCGCGGCCCCTCGCACGCGACGCGGCGCCGCATCCCTCGAGCAACTAGCCCCGCAGATCGCCGAGGATCTCGCGCTGGCGCAGGAGCACGACGCGCTACGCCTGCTATTCGGCTTCGCGGACGACTTCAGAGGGTCTTCGCGACCCGGAAAGATCTCACTCATCCGCCAGGAGCCACCCGGCACCGGCGATCCCCGCTTCGACGCGGCTTTGGCCGGGACAGCCGAGTTCTTCGCGCGCGAGGGCGACATCGCCGCGCCCAGGTGGGTGGAGGGGGCCGGTCGGTTCGTCGAGCCTTGGTGGTTCGCGACAGACAGGCCCGCGTTCGAGGCCTACACATTCGCTCACACTCCCGCCGTGTTTGCGCGTCATGGCGTGTTCATCGCCCGAGAGGTCTTTGACCGTGCCTGAGGGCTCCAAGCGATTCTCGCGAGCGGAGATTCTCGAGGCGCTGCAGGCGCTCGGCGACGAGTTGTCGAGTCGAGGCGTGCGGGGCCAGATCTTCATCGTGGGCGGCGCCGCGATGGCGCTCGCCTACTCGACGAGACGCGTGACAAAGGACATAGACGCGATCTTCGAGCCTAAGAACTCGATCTATGACGCGGCCGCGAAGGTCGCCGGGGAACTCGGGTTGCCCGAGGATTGGCTGAACGACGCCGCCAAGGGCTTCATGCCGAGCGAGGACCGGGAGGCCCGGCCCGTACCGGACGTCGAAGGCATCGAAATCACCACGGCCTCGCCCGAGTACCTGCTTGCGATGAAGTTGATGGCCATGCGCTTCGGCGAGGACAATGAGGACATTGAAGTCTTGATCGAGGAGTGCGGGTTGGGAAGCGCCCAAGAAGCGTTGGAGTTGCTGGAGCGGCTCTATCCCTCGCGGGAGCCTTTGCCCAAGACTCGGTTCTTTTTGGAAGAGCTGTTTGCCGGCTCCGACACGTCGATCTGAGAGCATTGAACGATCAATGCCCACACGCGTAGGAACAGACCTGGTGTCCGTGGACACCATCCGAGAATCGATCGACCAGCACGCCGAGCACTACTTGGAGCGCATCTATACCCCGCGCGAGGTCGCGGACTGCCAGACACCACATGGGATCGACCCAGAACGCCTGGCCGGGCGCTTCGCCGCCAAGGAGGCCACGCTCAAGGTGCTGCGGCCTCGCGACGAGGCGATCCCGTGGAACACGATCGAGGTATATCGAGATCCCTCCGGCTGGGTCGAGCTCCAACTCAGCGGCCAAGCGGCCGCACTCGCCGATGCCGGCGGTGTCGACGAGCTCTCGCTAAGCATCGCCCACGACAGCGGATTTGCCACAGCGGTGGTTGTGGCCCGCTGCACTTGAGAAACTGTCGCTACCGTCCGATGGTAGGCCTATGAGCAACATCGACAGCGAAATCCGGCAGATCCTCCAAGAGCACGGACGATTGCCCGTCGGCGTGGACTCCCTGTCAAGCCAGCAAGACCTCTATCAGGCGGGGATGAGCTCCCACGCGAGCGTCAACGTGATGCTCGCCCTCGAGGACCACTTCGACATCGAGTTCCCCGACTCCATGCTCAAGCGCAGCGTTTTCGAAAGCGTTGACGCGATCTCGCAAGCTCTCTCCGAGCTGCAAGCGGCCACAGCTGCATGAGCGTCACCGTCGATCGCGACCAGGCATTTCTCGCCGCGGTCGGCACGATCGCCAAAGAGGTCGCCGCACCAAACGCCGACGACGTCGACCGCGCCGCGCGTTTCCCGGCCGAGACGGTCGCCGCCCTGCGCGAAAGCCGGGCACTGTCCGCGTTCGTGCCCGAGCATCTCGGGGGAGCCGGAGTCTCTTTCGAGGCTCTTGCTCGTGCCTGCTTCACCCTCGGCCAGAGCTGCGGCGCCAGCGCGATGGTGTTCGCGATGCACCAGATCCAGGTCGCCACGATCGCCCGGCATCTCGACGTAGCCCCTTGGTTTGAAAGCTATCTACGCGATCTCGTGCACGAGCAACGCCTGGTCGCCTCAGTCACCTCGGAGGTCGGCACCGGCGGGGACATGGGACGCTCCGTCGCGGCCGTCGAACCCGTCGGAGAGAGTCACGGGCGCTTTGAGAAGCAGGCGCCAACCGTCAGCTACGGAGCTTACGCCGACGACTTGCTGATCACTTTGCGCCGCTCGCCCGATGCCGAGCCAGGCGATCAGGTGTGCGTGCTCACGCGCAAGGATCAGCACACACTGGAGCCGACCGGCTCTTGGGACCCGCTCGGGATGCGCGGCACATGCTCGCCCGGCAACGTGGTGCGCGCCGAGATGCCGCTCGAGCAGGTTCTCCCGACTCCGTTCGCACGCGTCATGAACGAGTCGATGGTCCCGATCTCGCACATACTCTGGTCTCACCTGTGGCTGGGAATCTCGAGCGACGCGTTCGAACGTGCCCGCGCCTTCGTCCGAGCAGCGGCAAAGCGCAAGCCGGGCGAGCCGTTGCCGGCCGCCATACGCCTCTCTGAGCTGATGAGCGAGCTTTCGCTACTGCGGGCTGAGGTGTCCTCCGGCTTGCGGGAGTTCATCGACGCCTCGGCCGGCGACCGGGCACGACTGTCGGAGATGGCGACGATCCTGCGTTTCAACAACCTCAAGATCGCGGCGTCCGAACAGGCGCCACGCGTATGCCAGGGAGCGCTTGGCGTGTGCGGGATCGTTGGTTTCAAGAACGACACGCCCTTCAGCGTAGGACGCCATCTGCGCGACACGATGTCCGCGTGCCTGATGGTCGCCAATGAGCGCATCCATCAAACCAACGCGAACCTCCTGCTGATCGCCAAGGAGGTCTAGCCCTGTGGCCGAGTTCCGTCCCGGGACCGCCGAGCAGGCGACGTTTCTGGCCGAGCTGCTGGATGCTGGTCTGCTCATCGACAGCGGAGTCCCGGGTGTATACGGGCGCGGCCCGCGATTCGAGCGGGTACGCCTCGCGTTCGACGCTTTGATCTCGCGCGCCGCGATTGCCGACGAGCCTGAGCGCATGGCCTTCCCTCCGCTGCTCCCACGCAAGCAGCTCGAGCGGATCGGCTACCTGAAGTCCTTCCCCCACTTGGCGGGCAGCGTCTTCGGCTTCTCCGGCGATGAGCAGCAGGCGGGCGAACAGGAGGAGCGGGCAACCCGCCACGAGGATTGGAGCGAGTTCCAGTCGATGACCGACCTGGTGTTGACACCGGCGGCCTGCTACCCCGTCTACCCCGCAATCGCTGCCCGCGGTCCGCTGCCACCAGGAGGTGTGACGATCGACGCGGGCGGCTCCTACGTGTTCCGCCACGAGCCCTCGGGAGACCCCGCACGGCTGCAGATGTTCCACCAGCGCGAGATCGTGCGCATCGGCGAGCCGGACACCGTTGCGGCTTGGCGCGAGGGCTGGCGTGATCGCTCGGTCGAGTTGCTGCGCAGCACCGGACTCGACGCACGCTTCGACGTCGCCAACGACCCCTTCTTCGGGCGTAGTGGACGCCTGCTTGCACGTAGTCAGCGCTCGCAGGCCTTGAAGTTCGAGGTGCTCGTGCAGATCGCCGGTCCCGAGCCGACGGCGGTAGCCTCGTTCAACTACCACCAGGACCACTTCTCCTCGACCTACGGGATCACCATGAACGACGGCGGCGAGCAGGCGCACACCGCATGCCTCGGCTTCGGGCTGGAGCGGATTGTCCTTGCGCTGTTGCACACACATGGCCTGGAGCCACACGCATGGCCGGCGGCGGTGCGAGAGGAGTTGCGGCTCGCATACCCTCAGGAGCACAAGTGAGCGTGGGCGACGGCTTCGTCAGCTTGCTGGGCCTTGACCCTTCCGCCTATCGACCGCACTTACTGCATTCACCTGAGCGCTACTACCCTGAGACGAACTGCTACACGGACATTCTGATCGAGTTCCTGCACGCCCGCGGCGACGAGCCGCTTGCGATGATGGGATGCGTGCTGACGGTCGACTTCGAGGGCGACCAATGGACTTTCTTCAAGCCCTCACCGGAACACATGCAGCGCCTCTATGGCGTGGACATTCACGAGATGCAGCCATACCGCCCGCTACCAGACCAGATCGCCGAACAGTTGGGCCGCGGAAACACGATCGTCGTCGAGCTGGACTCCTGGTACCTCCCCGACACCGCGACCACCAGCTACCGCAGCGAGCACGTCAAGAGCTCCGTTGTGGCCGAGGCAATCGACCGCGATGGAGAGCGCATGCGCTACTTCCACGGACCCGGGTATTTCGAGCTCGGCGGCGAGGATTACCGCGGCGCTTTTCGGCTAGACAGACCGTTCTCAGAGGACGTGTTGCCACCGTATACCGAGATCGCGCGGCTCGACGCCGGAACTCGCTTGGCCGGTAAAGCGCTGCGCGAAGCCGCGCTCGTGCTGCTCGGCGAGAACCTCTCGCGCCGTCCTCGCTCGAACCCATTCGTGCGCTTCGGAGCCCAGCTCGCGGCCGATCTACCGCGTCTGCTCGAAGGAGATCGGGCTGCCTACCACGACTACGCGTTTGCGACGGTCCGCATGGTCGGCTCCGCGTTTGAGGTGGGCAGCTCACACGTCGAGTGGCTGCTCGGGGCGGACGGAGCGCCGGCTATGGCCGCGATGAACCGAATCGTCGAGGGATGCAAGACCCTCTCATTCAAGCTCGCGCGTCGACGCCCCTTCGACCCCGAACCGGCGCTCGCGACATTGGCGCAAGCATGGGACGAGTCGTTCGCGGCTTTGGACGGTGCGCTTGCCTAAGCCGGTGGGGCGCGCTTTTCCTGCGCGGATTTGGGTCGAGGGCCACGAGGATCTCCGGATAGATACGAATTGGGAGGTCGGCTGCTGTGCGCCTGACGCCCATCTGGACCCGCATGCACTCGATGGGCTTCAGTGGCTGCCGGCGCGGGTGCCCGGAACCGTGGCCGGAGCCCTGAGGGACGCCGGGCTATGGCGTGCCGGCGACACTCGTGATTTCGACGCTGAAGACTGGTGGTTTCGCACTCGCTTTCAGGCCCCGCCGCCGAGCCCGGGGGAGGAAGCGCTGCTCAGATTCGAGGGCATGGCAACCGTCGCCGAGGTGTTCCTCAATGGCGAGCAGTTGCTCAATAGCGAGAGCATGTTTGAGGCGCACACGCTCGATGTCGGCCCCCTGCTTGGGACCGACAACGAGCTGGCGATCCGCTGCAGAGCGCTCGCACCGTCGCTTGCCGAGCGCCGAAAGCCTCGAGCGCGCTGGCACACTCGGCTGGTCGACGGCAACCTGCGCTTCTTCCGCACAATGCTGCTCGGAAGAGCGCCGGGTTTCGCACCGAGCCCAGCCGCAGTCGGCCCGTGGCGCCCTGTGCGGTTGATCCGCCGACGAGCGCTCGCCGCGGAGGAGTTCAAGTTGAGCGCGAGGCTGGAATCTGAGGCGGAGCCGACCGTCGGCGTGGTATCGGTGCGCGCTCGCTTGCGATCCCTCGACGGCCGCACGATCGAGCGAGCCGAACTCGAGTTGTGCGGACCTTCGGGCACACACCGAACCGCCGTCCCCTTCAGCTCCAACGCGGGCGTGGATGCGGTTGTCATCGACGACACGCTGCGAGTCCCGGGAATCGCTCGCTGGTGGCCGCATACGCACGGTGAGCCCGATCTCTACAACGCTCGTCTACTCGTCGAGACGGACTCCTCGACGGTCACACTGCATTGCGGCCGCGTCGGATTTCGCACGCTCTCGACGGGGACCGACGCAAACCACGAGATACAGGTCGACGGACTCGCCCTGCACGTCAACGGCGTGCCCATATTCATACGTGGAGCGGTGTGGACGCCCGCGGATCCCGTCGGACTCGCGCCCGACCGCCAAACGCTGCGTGCCGCGCTGCAACTGGCCCGTGACGGCGGGATGAACATGCTGCGCATTCCTGGCACCAGTACGTATGAGAGCAGCGCATTCCATGAGATCTGCGACGAGCTGGGCCTGCTCGTGTGGCAGGACTTCATGTTCGCCAACCTCGACTACCCGATCGACGACGAGCGTTTTCGAGCCTCGGTTGAGCGAGAGGCTCGCGCTCAGCTCGAGGAGTTGGTGTCCCATCCGAGCCTCGCGGTGCTGTGCGGCAACAGCGAGGTCGAGCAGCAGGTCGCGATGCTCGGCCTCGACGCTTCGCTCGGGCGCGGAAGGCTGTTTGGCGAGCTTCTGCCCTCACTTGCCTGTGAGGCGGGAAGCGACGCTGTATATCTCCCCTCCACCCCGTGCGGCGGGGCACTGCCGTTTCGCCCAGACCGCGGCATCGCCCACTACTACGGCGTGGGCGGCTATAGACGCCCGCTCGAGGACGCGCGCCGCGCGCAGGTGCGTTTCGCCGCGGAGTGCCTGGCTTTCTCAAACGTCCCCGACGAGGCGGGCGTGGATGCGGTGCTGCCCGAGAGCCACACCCAAATCGTCGTCCATCATCCACGCTGGAAGGCCGGCGTGCCGCGCGACGCCGGCAACGGATGGGACTTCGAAGACGTTCGCGACCACTACCTGCAGCGCCTGTTCGAGCTCGATCCGAGCGAACTGCGACGCGTCGATCACGAGCGCTATCTCGAGCTCTCGCGGGCGGTGACGGGCGAGGCGATGGCCGAGGTCTTCGGAGAGTGGCGACGGCTGGGATCTCCATGCACCGGCGGCCTGGTTCTCTGGTTTGCCGACCTCGTGCCTGGCGCCGGTTGGGGTGTCGTCGACCATTCGGGGAGCCCGAAGCCCGCCTACCATCATTTGCGACGAGCATTCGCTCCAACCGCGGTTTGGTTGAGCGACGAGGGCCTCGGCGGCATGCGTGCCCACGTTGCCCACGATCGGCCCACACCGCTACAGGCGACGCTGCGAGTTGCGCTCTATCGCGACGGCCATCAACTGGTGGAGCAGGGCGCCCAAACGCTGGAGTTGACCGCACACGACGGCCGCGAAATTGACGTAGAGGCGCTGCTCGGCCGCTTTGCCGACGTGTCCTGGGCCTATCGCTTCGGACCTCCAAGCCACGATGCCGTCGTCGCCACTTTGCAACGCAGCGAGGGCGATAGCGGCGAGGTGCTCTCCCAAGCGTTTCGCTTTCCTGCCGGGAGACCCTTGAGGGCGCAATCGGCCGAGGAACTCGGCTTGGAGGGAACGCTTTGTCTCGAGGGCAAAACACAGGTGCTCAGATTGCAAAGTCGCCGTCTGGCCTACGGCGTGCGCATCCACCTGCCCGGCTTTGTCGCGAGCGACGATGCGCTCACACTGGAGCCCGGCGTACCGCGAGATGTCGCGCTCGCACCTGTGGTAGACCGGCACCAAGATGCGCGTGTGACCGGAGCCCTGACCGCGCTCAACCTCAGCGGTCGTGTCGCGCTCGGTCTCGACGGTGGCAAGTGAGCTAGTTGAGCGCGCACGCCTTCTATTTGAATACCGGCAGCGCGTCAGCCTACGCCCTCTTCGACGACACCCAAGCTCGCGTCGATCGTGTGGGGGTGCTGCTGTGTCCGTTGTACGGCAATGACGACCTGTGTTCCTATCGCGCGCGCCGCCATTGGGCAAAGAGGCTGGCCGCCGCCGGGCATCCGACGCTGCGGATCGACCTGCCCGGCACCGGCGACAGCGGCGGGGGACCGTACGACTCTGGACTGCTCAACGCGTGGACCGACGCTCTCGCCACGGCAGGTGGCTGGTTGCGCGTCGAGGCGGATTGCGCTCGGGTGGTCGCGATCGGGGTTGGACTGGGAGGCCTGCTCGCCTACCGAGCGCTCACCGATGGCGCGCCGATCGACGATCTCGTGCTGTGGTCGGTCCCTGCGCGCGGGCGCACCTGGGTGCGCCAGTTGCGAGCTCTGTCACAGATGGAGGCTTCGCGCGAGACTGTCGCCGAGAACGATCCCGATTCGTTGGACCAGCCCGACCCACTTCCGGAGGGGGCGCTTGCGAGCGCCGGATTTGTGATGAGCGGTGAAACCGTAACGGCAGTGGAAGCGATCGATCTCACAGAGCTCGCTCTTCCCGATGCGTCTTCACGACGCATATTGCTGTTGGAGCGCGACGGGCTCGAGGTCGACCGACGACTGCGCGCCGCGCTGGAACAGTCGGGGGCCGAGGTGGCGGTCGGGCCAGGACCTGGTTACGGCGCGATGGTTGCGCCCCCGCAGCAATCTCACGCGCCGCTGGAGGTCATCGAGTCGGTTCGCCGCTGGCTGACGGGCTGTCCGACGATCGCCGCAACCAAAGCGTCGCTCAACGCAATCGCCACAACCACGGAACTCGAGCTGACGGTCCACGACAGGACCATCCGCGAGTTACCGATCGCACTGAGCCTGGACGACGGCGAGCTCGTCGGTGTTCTCAGCGAAGCCGCCGGCGCGGCTGAAGTCTGCGCGGTCATGCTCAACGCGGGCGCCCTGAGGCACATTGGCCCAAACCGCATGTGGGTGGAGCTGGCTCGTCGCTGGGCGACACAGGGGGTACCGACGCTGAGGATCGATCTGACCGGAATCGGCGACTCGGATGGCGACGCGAGCACGCTGGAACAGGACGAGGGCTTTTACCTGGATCGATACGTAGAGCAGACCAACGAAGTATTGGCGGCTCTGGTCGCGCGCGGACTGCCCGAACGCTTTGTGCTTGCCGGTCTGTGTTCAGGCGCATATTGGGCGCTACACGCCGCGCTCGTCGACGAGCGCGTGCGCGGAGCCTTCATGATCAACCCGCGAGCGCTCTTCTGGCATCCCAACATCGAAGGGTTCCGCGAGGCGCGCAACGTGCGCAAGGCCTTGCGCTGGCAGACATGGCGCAAGCTTGCGCGAGGACAGATCGAGCGCGAGCGCATCGAGACGATCGCCGGCGGCGTGGGTGTCGCGCTCAGGTCATTGCCTGAGCGCCTGCATGCGTATCGGAGGGGCCGGGCCTCCGGGTCTGATGAGCTTGGTGGCGCACTTGACCGGCTGCAACAGACCGGAGCTCAACTGCTGGGCGTGTTCACGGTGGGCGAGCCCGTGTTCGAGGAACTCGAGCGCGACGGGGGCTTGGCGCGCGCGCAGGCTCGCCCCAATGTGCGAATCGAGTCGATTCCCGGTCCCTTGACTTCGCATACGCTGGAGCCGGTCGTCCTCCAGCAAGCAGTGCACACACTGCTTGACGACGCGCTCGGGCGCTTGCTCGCCAAGAACGCCGACGTGACCCGGGACGCCGCAAGCCCAAGCTCACAGATGCGCCTCAACGAAAAGCTGTGGGCGAACAGCGACCTGGTCGCGCATTACACAGACCGCTCCCTGAGACCGCCAGAGGCCCTTTTGCTGGAGCGCTACGGCCAAGAGCTCTCCGGTCGAGTGCTGGAGCTGGGGTGTGGCGCTGGGCGCCTGAGCAGCCACCTGCTCGACTCGGCGGGGGAATTTCGCGGCCTCGATATTTCACAGTCGATGATCGCCTACTGCCGCCGCGCCTATCCGGCCGGACGCTTTGAACAGGGCGATCTGCGCGAGCTTTCCCGCTATGAGACGGCGTCATTTGACGTCGTGTTCGCGCCGTTCAATGTCCTCGACGTACTCGACGACGCCGAGCGACGGCGCGTCTTGCGAGAGATCCGTCGCATACTCGCCGAGCAAGGTCTGCTGATGATGTCAACCCACAACCTCGCCCACGCCCCGCACATCCCCAAGCCCACACATTTGGGCTCACGGCGCAACCCGGTTCGCGTTACGCGCGAACTGCTGCGCATACCCAGGCGCATCCGCAATTGGCGACGGGCCCGACCGCTGCAAAGCAGGATGGGCGATCATGCGATCCTGGTGGACGAGGCCCACGACTATTCGATTCTCCACTACTACATCGGTCGTGACGCCCAGCGGCGGCAGCTCGCCGAGCTCGGCTTCGAGTTGCTCGAGTGCCTGGATCTCGATGGGGGCCCGGTGGAGCCAGGCGAGGACGCCGCCCTCTGCGCTGAGCTTCACTATGTCGCCCGTCCCACGCCTGACGCCGAAGCGGTCCACAAGTCTCAAAATATGAGCCTATGACGAGACCCGCTCCCGCAACCGCAAAGCTGCTCATGGCGATCCTCCTGAGCGCCTTCTACCTCGGCACGATCGCGGTTTCGGCGCGCGCGCTGACCACGGAAGTCTCCTGCTCGCAGCTACAAACCAAGATTGATCAGATCGCCCACGAAGCGGACCATGGAGAAGGCGAGAAGATCGTGTTGGACGGCATGTGCGACGCCACGGACCTGGGTAGCGCAGGCGGGGTGACGCTACCCGGCGGGTCGGCCTTCGTGCTCGAAGGCAAGCCGGACACGACTTCTGGCCTGGACGGCACCGGCGTCAGCGGTCCGCTCCTGTCGAGCACCGGCTCCGAAGAAGTGGGCGCAATGACCCTGAGCAACCTCACCTTCGCGCACGCCGACCTGACCGACGCGAGTGCCGTTTCGATCCGGACGTCGCACCTGACGCTGAAAGATGACCGGTTTCTTGAAAACGAAGAGCGCGGCGACGGCGCCCATACCCTCTTCGTGGCACTGGGTGGATCTCCGGCCGACTGCCCGACTGCCTCGGGACCAACGGCCTTGACCCTCACCGGCTCGACGTTCGCCAAAAACAAGCTGGTTCTGAGCAGTCCGCAAGGAGGAGGGGGCGCGGGCGCGTGGCTCGAAGACGCCTGCCCTTCCTCGCGCGAGGAGATCGAAGAAGACGACTTCGACGACAATACGCTGGAAGCGAGCGGGACCTCCGCGGGCGCGCTGGTGACTGGAGCGGGTCTCCAGTTCGTCGGAAACTCCGGAGAACCCGCAACGGTAACCCAGAGAGGCAACGTGTTCGACTCCAACGATCTCGTTGCTCCGGCGCCGGATCTCGGTAACTACGGTGGCGGCGGCGAGTGGCTCGAAAACGCAAGCCTTTCGAGTGTCGGCGACCGGTTCTCGCGCAACGCGATCGCCGGAACGAGCAACATCTCCTATGAAGCTTGGAGTTGGGGTGCGGGTCTGGGCATCAGCAATCTGTCCTTTGCCTGCAGCCAGTCGCAATTCCCGGTGAGCACGCTCGAGGACGCGGTCGCGACCAGCAACGCGATCGGGCCGGGTACCACAGCCGATCTGGGTGGAGGCGGCATCTGGGTGGGTTGCACTCGCTTGCGTGTGCTCGACTCGACGTTCACGCTCAACGGCGCGCCCTACGGCGCCGGCATCGAAGGGGAACCTGGGGATCAACTCGAACTTGTCAACTCGATCGTCTCCGCCGATACCGGCGGCGAAGAGATCGCCGGCTTCGAAGGAGAACCAAGCTCCTCTCTCAGTGCCGGCTTCAGCGACGTGTGCGCGGGTACCGACTCGAGCACGCCGCTACCCGGCGACGGGAACATTTGCGCCAGCCCGGCGCTAGCCGACAGCGGAGACCCCTCCTCATTTGATGTCCACGAGAACGAAGTGAGCCCAACGATCGACGCGGGCTCCAATGCGCTCGTTCCAGAAGCCCTGACCAGCGACTTCTACGGAAATCAACGCGTGCTTGCGGGACGTTCCTATGTACCGCTGTGTACGACCCCCGCAGAGGTGCTGCCACTGCTCGACCCGCCAGTTGTCGACATGGGAGCCGTTGAGTTTGGGCCGATCGCGGTAGCGGACATCAAGGTGCTGTGCAAAGTCACTACCAGTCCGCCCGCCACGATCTATCCCACGCCGACCCCGCAAGGACCAACGCCCCACCCGAGCTCCCGTTTCTCGTTTCCTTCCGTGAGCCGAAAGGCGCGCGGCCTGCTCCTACTTACATTCAAGGGGCTACCGCGAGGCCAGCTTGACGTTAATGCCGGCTTCACCGTTTACAGGAGCGTCGTGACGATCGCAAAAGGCGTCCGCAGGCGTGTGCGCATACGCCAGCGAATCGGCTACTGCCGGCCAGTACGTGCTTCCACCGGGTCGGGTAACCTCAGCATTGCGCTCAAGCCGACTAAGCAGACCCTTGGATACCTGACTCGCGGCATGCACCCTGGCGTAAGCGTGTCGATCGAACTGAGCGTACCCGGGGCCGCTCCTTCGAGGCTGCGCAAAACCGTGCAGGCACTCTACCGTCAGCCTTCCGGCAAACACTGAACACGTCTAGGCCAATCCATGGCGAGACAGGCCTATACCGGAGCGGACTGTCCGGGGAACGCCATGTTGCGCAGCACAAGCAGCTTGTCGCGCGCCAGCAGCCAGAGTACAGCCAGGTAAACCATCGCTCCGGCGGGAATCCCAATCAACAACAATGGCAATGATTTCGAGATAAGGGTGGCGATGCCGAGCAGGACGCCAGCCATCGCCAGGGCGGCGACCGTGGGCGGGATCAGCTCGCGAACCGACGCCCAAATAGGCATGGCAAGCTGGCGCGAGACGACCGCCGCCTGGACGGGCGCCACGGTCGCCTGTAGCGCGGTCGTTGCGATCGCCACCGCCACGATGCCTTGCTTGGTAAAGATCACAAGCAAGGCGGCGAGCACGAAGACCAGCGGCACAGAGAAGATCACCATCAGTCGTGCCCGCCGAGTCACCTTCAACACCGTGCCCGGTGGAATCGCGAGGGTCGCGAACAGGGTGTAGATAGCAATCACCCTGGTAACGGGAATTGAGCCGACCCATTTGTGACCAAAGACGACGAGGATCAAGGGCTTGGCGAGCACGACAAGTCCAGCGGCGAGTGGCACCGTCAGCATCGTCAGGTAGCGCAACGCGGTTATGTACCCTTCGCGCAACCGTGTACGGTCGAGCGCTGAATAGGCCGGGAAAAGAACGTCGGCGGCGACGTGTGCCACGTTGAGGATCAGGAGTTCGGGGATGCGAAAGCCGATCGAGTAGAGGCCCAGCGACGCCGCGCCGAGCACTCGACCGATGAACAGGTAATCGGTGTTGTAAAAAATGACCGCCGCGATATCGACCAGGGTGAGCACGCCGCCAAAGCTGAGTAGGTCACGCAGGTGCGTGCGGCTGAGACGCCATCGCGGGTGAAAGTCGACCCGCAGCCACAGCACGACGGTGTTCGCGACAACCCCCAAGACGAAGCCGATGACAAGACTCCACGCGCCGAAGCCGGCCAGCGCGAGGGCGATCCCAACCCCTCCCCTCACCGCGGCTTCGGCGATTTCACTAATGGTGCGGACTCGGTAGTTCAAATGCTTGCGTGCCAGCGATTCGTGAGTGGCACCCAATGCCCGTAGGAAGAACATCGATCCGAGTGCCGCCAACAGGCCGGTCAACTGGGGCTGTTTGAAGAAACTCGCGACAAGCGGCGAGATCGCCGCCGTGAGCAGCGTGAGCCCGAGGCCCAGCAACATGCTCCAGGCGAAGACCGTCTGTGCGCGAGCCGGCTCCTCCTCGGGGCTGGCGACGATCAGCGCCTGGCTCAACCCCAGATCCTTGATCGCTTCGAGAAAGGTTATGAAGACGATCGCGAGCGCGACCACACCGAAGTCGCTTGGCGTCAGCAACCGCGCGAGAATCGCGGTCGAGACGAGCACCAGGGTGCGACCGCCGGCGTAGGCGCCATACGCCCAAGCCATTCCGCGAACCGTGCGCGTGCCCAGCCCGTGACCGCGATCGCTCATCCTGGAGAGGGTCGCCTGTGTGTGCGAGCGTGGAAGGTTGCCGCCAAAACCGACGCCCACACTGCTAAGGACCGTGGACAGGCGCCCATTGACGCACAGCCTAACCGATCCAACGTCACCCACGACTATGCTGGGGGCGACGCGTGCGAGCCCGATACCCGTACACCAGCCAGTCCAAGCCGCCGCATACCGGTAGTTGGGCGCGCACCGGCAAAACCGCTCTCGCGACGGGTTCCTGGGCGTTTTTGGCGCTCTGCCTCGTTGCGCTGCTCGTCGCCGGGCCACTCAGCGCTGACGCGCAAGCAGAACCCGCGTGGACGACCTACCACCACGACGCAGAACGCTCTGGCTTTGACCCCGAAGCAGGCGACCCAATCGCACCGGTGCTCGCGTGGCACACGGCGGAATTGGGGGCGCCGATCTGGAACCAGCCGCTTGTGCTGGGCGGCCGCGTTTATGTCGCCACTGTGGGCGACGAGGTGTATGCCCTGGAAGCCGCCACCGGTGCAGTGGTGTGGAAGAAAAGCGTGGGTGTCCCGGTCCCAAGCGGCAAGCTGCCATGCGGCGATATCCAGCCGACCGTCGGCGTGGTCGGCACCCCCGTGATCGATCCGGCTGCCGACGCGATCTATCTGGTGGCCGACACATGGGATGCACAAAGCGAAGAAGCCCATCACCTGCTGAAGGGCCTCGATCTGGCCAGCGGCGAAGAAGTGCTGAGCACACCCGTGGACCCCCCCGGCGCCGATCCGAAGGCGCTCCTACAGCGCACTGCTCTCAACCTCGACGCAAACAACGTGATCTTCGGCTTCGGGGGAAACGACGGTGACTGCGCCGACTACCAAGGCACTGTCGCCGCGGTTCCGATCAGCGGTGGCGCTGCCCGCTTCTGGCAGTACCGACCGGCCTCGCCCTCGACCTCCGGTGGCGCCGTGTGGGCGCCCGGCGGACCGGCGGTGGACGGCGAAGGCTACGTGTACGCGACAACAGGCAATCCCGACCCGCCCGCGAACACAATGGCCACCAAGTACGACTATTCCGACAGCGTGGTGAAGCTGAGCCTGAGCCGGGACTTCATCGAAGATCCGGCGCTTGGGCCCGAAACGCCGTCCGGGTGGTTCGCGCCGCCAAACTGGGAAGAAGAGAGCAACCACGACTTGGACCTCTCCTCGGCGGGAGCGGAGCCTTTGCCAGGAGGACTCCTGTTCCAGTCCGGAAAGGATGGCGTCGGCTACTTGATCGACGAGGCCACGATGAGCAGCGGCGCCCCGGCCGTCTTCCAGCACAGGGTCTGTATCGAAGAAGGCAGCGAACATGGCGCCAGCTTCGGTGGCGACGCTTTCGCGGGCGGAGTCATCTACATACCGTGCGAGAACGGTGTGGAGGCGCTCGCCTATAACGAAGCGCAGCGAACGTTCTCGTCGCTCTGGCAAGGACCGCCCGACGCCGTCGGACCGCCGATCATGGCCGCCGGCTCGATCTGGTCGGTGGCGACAGGCCGCTTTGACAGCGAAGGCAAAACGCTCTATGGCCTTGACCCGGCGACCGGGACGCCGCGATACACAGAGATGCTGCCCAGTGTGACGATCGACCATTTTGCCTCGCCCAGCGCGGCGGGAAACAGGCTGTTCCTCGCGACGGGGTCGAGTGTGACCGCCTACCAAATTGCCGAAAACACCGTAAACGCACCGAAAACGATCGCTATCGCAAACCACCTCCCACCGGTCTTGGGCGGTCCCCCTTCTGGTATCGCCACGCTGCTGCACCGCCACCTGCGCGCGTCGCGCTCCGGGCGGGTACGTGTCGCCTTGCGCTGCGCCACCGTCGGCCCGGTCTGCCAGGGCAAGATCGTCCTGTGGGCGAAGTTCCCGCAGCTCACCGGCAAAGGCCGCCGCGCACACCATCGCCTGGTCCTAATCAAGCTGGTCAGCGCGAACTTCGGTCCGGCCAAAGGCACATTTTCGGTCACACTGAAGCTGGACAAGCAAGCGATGCGCGAGCTGCGCCGTCACCGGCGACGGCTGGCCCTGAAGATAGCGATCACGCCGGACGGTCGATCGACTCAATCGTTTGCCTGCCTACTCACTTAGACGCCGCTCTAGGATCACGCGATGCCAAACGCTTCATCCCCAAACCGGGCGACGAACCAGACACGCCGGAGCAGCCTCGGACGTCGGCTCTGGGCCAGCCCGGTGCGCCGCATCTGTCGCGACAGGTCGGTGATTCTCGGCTACCACGGGATCGCCCGATCGCCACTGCGGCAAGACCCGAGCCTGCTGCAGGTGACACCCAAGCGCTTCCGCGCACAGCTCGAGTTGCTGCTCGACGCCGGCTTCGAGTTCGTGACGGTGGCTGAACTCGTGCGACTGGCCGACGGCAACGAGCCACCACCGGGCTACGCCGCCGTGTCTTTTGACGATGGAATGCGCAACAACCTCACAACCGCCTTGCCGATCATGGCCGAGTACAAGATCCCGGGCACCGTCTACATGACCGTTGGCTACTTCGGTGGTCACAGCCCGTGGGTAAAGGCGCCGGCCGACAACCGGATGCTCGACGAGGACGAGTTGCGCGAGGTGGCCGGCGCCGGCTGGGAGGTGGGCGCCCACACGATGACCCACGCGGATCTGTCGAGGCTCGACTACGAGAGCTGTCGGCGCGAGATCGAGCAGAGCAAGGACCGCCTGGAGCAGATCGTGGGCGGGCCGATCGAGACGTTTGCCTACCCATTCGGACTCCGCTCGGAGGTCGCCGAACGAGCGGCACGCGACAGTGGGCTGCTCGCCGCCGTAAGCACGGGGCAGGGGTCCTGGGAGTCATTCCAAATCAAGCGCGCCATGATCGGGACACTCGATCCGCTGGCGGTCGTGGTCATGAAGCTGGCCGACCGCTACGAGCCGCTCCTGCGCTCCCGGCCCTTGGACCTCCTTCGCAGGGCAAGCAAGCGCCTGCGCGGCGGCGGTCCCCCCGCCGATCGGGCAGAGGCCTGACGAGCGAAAGTCCAAGCTGCGCGGAGATCGAACAGCCGGACGCGAACGTGTGCTCGTCACCAATGCCGAGGAGCGCTCGATGCTCGCGACATGCCGAGCTTTGCATCACGCGGGCTACGCGGTCACCGCGGCGTCCTCGACGGCGCTCGCGGCGGCGCAATGGTCTCGTGCGTGCTCTCGCCGTATGCGGGTACCAGATGCTCGTGAAAGCTCGGAGGGCTTCGTGGGACGGCTGTGCAAGGAGTTGGAGCGCCGTCCATACGGAACCGTGATCGCCGGCAGTGACAGCTCCCTGCTGGCCATCTCCGAATTGCGCGAGCGCATTCAGCCGCTGACCCGCCTCGGCCTGCCATCGCGCTCTACTGTGGAGAGCGCGATGCATCGCGAGCGCCTCGCACAGGCGGCCGGCGAGGTTGGCATGCCAACGGCCAGGACGATCCATTGCAGCGAGCCTGAACAGGCCCTGAGGGCCGCCGAGGAGCTGGGTCTGCCGCTGGCGTTGAAGTCGGTGGACGGCGCCCGGGCCGGCACCGAGGCGGTCGAGAGCGTCCCCAAGGGCCAAGTCGTGTCCACGCTCGAGGAGCTGCGCACTGAGGCAGCCAAGTTCAAGGACGGGATGCTGTTGCAGCAATGGGTTGCGGGGGATGTCGTCTCAGTCGGTGGCGTATTTGCCGGCGGGCGCCTGCTGGGCGCTGCCGTCTCGCGCTATCTGCGAATGTGGCCACCGGAGAGCGGGAGCGTGGCCTTCAGCGAAACCGTGTCGCCTCCACCAGGCCTGTTGGAGTCGGTCGGCAGGTTGATGCTTGCGGTTGGCTGGGAGGGAATCTTCGAGCTGGAGCTGATCCAAGCGAAAGCGACCGAGTTCGTTCCGATCGACCTCAATCCCCGCCCCTACGGTTCGATGGCGTTGGCCAATGCGGCCGGCGCACCGCTCGCGGTCATCTGGTGCGACTGGCTGCTCGGACCTCGCGCGCCCACCTCGTCGAGCCCTGACCGGCAACCCCAGGCGGTTGTGGCCCGCCCGGGCGTGCGCTACCGCTGGGAGGACGGAGATCTCAGGTATGTGGCGGCTCAGATGCGCCGAGGACGCTACCGAGCCGCTATGGGCGCGTTGGGTCCTCGTCGCCGGGTCGCGCACGCCCATTTCCAAGGCGCCGATCCCCTGCCCATGCTCGGGCGCGCCCTGTATCTCGCCAGCCGGCTGATCAGCGAGCGCTGAGACCCAGATAGCAACGCTCGTAGGCGTCGATCATCGCCGCCGCCGAGAACTCCGTTTCGATCACGCTCTTACCGGCCGCGCCCATGCGCTCGCGCCGCGAGGGGTCGAGGAGAAGTTCGGCGAGCCTCGCTCCGAGGATCTCACCATCGTCGAGCGGCACGACCTCGCCGGCACCGCTGCCGAGCAGCTCGCGCATTCCGTGTACGTCGGTTGAAAGCACCGGGGTGCCCGCCGCCATCGCCTCGAGCGCCGCGATCGACAGGCCCTCCCAGTCGGAGGAGAAGACCAGCACGTCCGCACGGGCGATCAGCTCCGGGGCGTCGGAGCGCTCGCCCGCAAAGACGACGCGGCCGGTCAGGTCGGCTGCCCGCACAGCGGCCTCGACCCGCGAGCGCAACGGACCGTCACCCACCACCAAGAACCGTGCGCGCGGAACACGCTGGGCGGCAACCTGGACCGCCCGGACGAAGCGAAGATGCGCCTTCTGAGGCACAATTCTGGCCACAATCGCGGCTACCGGCGCGCCGCCCAAGCCCAGTTCCGCGTCGAGCGCCGAGCGCCGATCCAGCTCCAACGGCTCGGGCGGGCGCACGGCGTTGTGGATCACGCCGGCGCGAGCTTCGGGCAGCCCCGCCGCGACTATCTGATCGCGCAGGTCGCTTGAAACGCACACCACGCGATCGGCCATGCCCAGCAACCGTGCGGCACGGGGATACTCCTCGGGCACGACCCCGTGGAACGTTGCAAGCAGGGGAGGTCGCCCGAAAGGGGCGACCAAACGCGATGCGATTGCGGCCATCGCAGCCATCTTGGCGTTCTGGGCATGGATCAGATCGGGTTTCAGGTCACGTACGGCGCGCGCGAGTTGGGCACTCACCTGGAGGACGCCGAGCGGGCTGCGCCGCTGATAGGCGAGGCCGCGACGTACGTGAGCCACTCCGGCGAGATCGGCGTCATGCAGGCCGTGCGGCGCCACGAGCGCGATCTCGTGACCTCGGTCGACCAATCCTGAGGCAAGCAGAGCGAGTACTCGCTCTGCTCCACCGGCGCCCATCGATGGGCTGACCAGCATGATCTTCATCACGAACGAGCAGCGACTTCGCCGTAGACGGAGACGGTGCCATCGAGCATCTTCCGCAAGGTGAAATGTCGCTCGAAACGAGTCCGGGCGGCGTCCCCCATCGTCCTCGAGCGGGTCACTTCGTCGAGGGTAGCGGTCAAAGCCTCGGCCAGGGCGGGTGCGTCTCCGGGCGCCACCAAGACTCCGCTTTCGCCGCCCACGAGCGCCTCGCCGACGCCGCCGACATCGCTGGCGACGATCGCCGCGCCCACCGACATCGCCTCGAGGATCACGTAGGGAAAGGCCTCGGCCAGCGAAGGGTGCACGAATACGTGAGCTCCGCGAAGCACAGCCAGCGGGTCGTCGCTTGCTCCCGGAAAGTGCAGCGCTCCGGCGATCCCGGCGCTCGCGGCCCTGGCCCGCAAGGCAGACAACTCAGGTCCATCGCCCCAAATGACGATCTGCAGATTGGGATGGCCTCGCAGAACGCTTGGAGCCGCATCGATCAACGTCTCGATCCCCTTGCCGGCGCGCAGCTGGGTCACGGCGCAGAGGACGGGCCCGCGACGCGCCAAATCGACCATCATCGGGTCGATGGGACCGCCGCGGTCGGGCGCGATCCCGTTGTGGACGACCCGCACCCGCCGCCTCGAACCCACGCTCCCAGCCAGTCTCGCCTCAGCCTCGCAAACACACACCACACGACTGGCCAGCGGCGCCAGGACACGCTCGACCTCGCGGTATCCGAAGCGCTCCAGCTCGCTGGAGAAGTACCCGGCGAAGGCATAGCCGTGGGGCGTATAGAGGATGGGCACGCGCGGACTGCAGACCCTCGCCAAACGCGCCAGCGCCCCGGCCTTGGAGCTGTGCGCGTGGACGATGTCCGGCCGCGCGCAGCGCAGCACGCGTCCCAGCTCACGCAACGCTCGGAAGTCCATCCCGGGCGAGACGGCGCGACCGAGATCAAGCTCCACGTGGCGCACGCCCTCTGTGGTCGGGTCCAATCCGTGCGGCCAGTCCGGCGCACCAAGCATAACCTCGTAGCCGCGTCCGGCAAGTCCGGCCGCAAGGTCGCGGACGTGTCTGCCCACGCCACCTTCGGTTGGCTGGTGGACGAGCAGCACTCGGGGCACGCGGCGATGGTAGCTGCCAAGAGATCCGGTATCGGGTGTGCGGCCGGCAGACCCCCGCGCTGACTGGGATCATATTCGCGGGTAACCCGTCCCATTTATGAGTCCCGGCAAACCTTCCAATCAGTCACGACGCGAGCTTGTGGCCGCGCTGCTGACGAAACCCGTCATCAAGGGGGCCATGCGACGGGTTCCGGGGTGGCGCGGAGTTCTGGTGCTCAACTACCACCGCATCGGCGATCATGCCGCGCAGCCGTGGGACCGAACGCTGTGGAGCGCCAGCGGCGAGGCGCTCGACGCTCAACTCGAGGTGCTGGCGCGCGAAGCTGAAGTGATCGGACCGGACGAAGTCGAGAGTGCGATGCTGGGCGGTCAACGCGGGCGGCGAGTTCTATTGACCTTTGACGACGGCTATCGGGACAACTATGAAGTCGCCTACCCCCTGCTGCGCCGACACGGACTCACCGCGACGTTCTTCCTGGCGACCGGGTTCATAGATCGACCGCGCGTGGCCTGGTGGGACGAGCTTGCATGGATGGTCCGCCGCGCCCGAGCCGACGCTTTGCGCGCCGACGAGTGGCTGCCGGAGGAGCTTGCGCTGAGCGAGGCCGCCAGCCAGAAGACGATCGCGACTCTGGTGGCGCGCTACAAGTCGCTCCCCAACGATCGGGCCCAAACGTTTCTCGATCACGTGGCCACCGGCACCGGCAGTGGCCGTTGCAACGGCGATGAGGCCGAGACGCTGTGGATGACCTGGGAGATGGCTCGGGAGATGCGCGACGGCGGCATGTCGATCGGCGGCCACACGGTCACCCATCCTGTGCTCTCACAGCTTCCGCGGCAGGCCCAAGAGCAGGAGATCGCACAGTGCGCAAGTCGCTTGGCGCGCAAGCTGGCGGAGCCGATGCGCTGGTTTGCCTATCCGGTCGGCGGCCCGGGCACCTTCACGCAGGACACCCAACGCATCCTGAGCGAGCACGGCGTTCAGCTTGCCTTCAGCTTCTATGGCGGCTTTGCCGGCTTCTCGCGGTGGAACCCGATGAATGTTCCGCGCGTCCATGTGGGACGCGACTCGGGCCCCGAGCGGTTGCGCGCGATGGTGTGGCTGCCGCAGATCTTTACTCGATAAAGCGCATGAGTCAAAGCACACTGCGGGTCCACACGCTGATCGATTCGCTGACATGGGGCGGCGCCGAGATGCTGCTGGCAGACCTCGCCGGCGCCGCTCCTTCGGCGGGCATCGAGATGTCGGTCGGGTATCTCGACGATGTCAACGGGAGCCCAGCGCTTCCTCGCCTGCGCGCGCAGGGAATCGAGCCAGGGCTCCTGAACGTGAAACGGATGGTCGATGCCCGCTCGTTGCGAAGGGTGCGCGCTCACCTGCAAGCGGTCAAACCAGAGGTCCTCCACACACATCTGTCAACCGCGGACGCCCTTGGCGCCCTGGCGGCGCGCTCCCTGGGGATACCAGCGGTCTGCACAATCCACCTGATCGGTCGAGCCGTCAACGAACCGCCGGGGCGCAGAACGGAGCTCAGGGGTGCCAC
>JBAURN010000154.1:0-3916 GCA_049581225.1 Solirubrobacteraceae bacterium | reverse complement strand
TGCCAGCGCCGCGCACCCGAGCAGTGCGAGCACGGCCACGGCCAGCGCGGCCAACGCAAGGATCCCTTGGGTGCCGGTCAACGAGGTGGCGGCGATCATCGAGCACAAGTTAGCCGCTCACACGGTTGTCCAAGACGGCTGTGGCGCGCCACCCGGTCGAGTTGCGCCCACGGTGGGCGATTTACGCGCGAAAGACTCCGGACGGCCAACGGCTATTTGCCGAAGATCACGATGTAGGTGCCCTTGTTGTTGGCCAGTTCACTCTCGCCGGGCACCTTCTCGATGTTGACCGTCACCCTCGAGGCCGCGCCCAAGGTGACCCCGTTGACGGGAATGTCCACGTTCGAAGTGCTCCCCGGTTCGGTCTTGTTGATCGTGTGGGAGGCATACAGGGTCTTGCCTTCGGTCGTCACTGACACGTCGACCTTGACGTTCGTCTCGGGATTGGAGCCCGCGTTTTCGACCATCACCGTAAAGGTCGGGTTGGAGCCCCCGCTGACGTGATTGATCGTGGGCGAGCTTTCGAGCGCCGTCGTTCCCACGCTGACGCCCTTCAAGGAGTGTCCGTGCGTTCCCGGCGCGATCGCCCCACTGCTGGAGGCGGGCTGTCCGGAGATCCTCGCCTGCACGGTGGCGGGCGTCAACCAACCCAGGTTGGGCAGGAATCGGCTCTGATTGGTGCTTTGGCCGCTGGCCCCGCCCGCACTCAGGGCTTCCCGGATGAACGGAACCACGCGCTGGGAGTAAAGAATGTCTGAGGCGAGAAATGTCTCCATCGCCCCGGCAATCTTGGTGCTGGCCTGCTGGGCTTGGCCGCCAAGCGCTTCGCGCACCTGCCCGGCGACCTTCGAGAGGCCTTCCACCCGCAGGTTGAGCGCCGAGAGCAGGTTGCGCTGGGCCGAAGTCATCTGGCTCGGGACGCTGAGTCCTTTCGCGCGTTCGGCCAGTTCCTGGGCTTGGCGGCGCAGCTGGTCGACCTGGACCTCCACATCCAACGCCGACTTGCCGGCTGCGTTGGAGAGCGTCGTGAAGAGGGGCCGCGCCGTCTGGGATTCAGAGGCCTGCCCGATCTGATTGACGCTCTGGTTGTAGCTTTCCAACGCCTGCTGTTTGCCGCGCTTGAGGCAGCCGTTGACGAGCAGCACGATCACGATCAGCAGGACGACGCCGACGCCCGCGGCGATCCGCCTGCGCACCAGCATCGCGTGATGGTCGGCGCTCGAGACCCCGCCGGGCCCGCTTCCCCGTGGCCCGCTCGTTCTGGGAGGGGCCGAGCGGGGTCTTTGCTGTTGTTGGGTGTGCGCCGGCCTTACTGTGGTCGGCTGCTCCTTGTCCTCGTCGTCGAAGAACGACAAAAGAGTGCTCCTTGCAGGGGCTTGTGAAGCTCACCAGTATGACCCCACCTGCACTCGGACAGTCGCGCGAGCGGCCTTTGCAAGTTCTCGGTCACTCGCGGATCGCGCAAACACCCGGCAGGGAAAGGACTTCGCGGCGGCGAACGCGGAGGCTGTGGACTCCGCCGACACCCTGATTGGGGGCAGCATCCGCGTCAGCGACGAGCGCTCGCGGCGACGCGGTGAGCGCCTGCTCGGTCGCTATCGACTGGTGCGCCAGCTCGGCGCGGGCGGTTTCGGCGTCGTGTGGCACGCTCACGACGAGCAGCTGGACCGTCCGGTCGCCCTCAAGCGGATCCCGCTGCCGGGCGAGGAGGATCGCGAGCGTGCGACTCGCGAGGCGCTTGCGACGGCACGGTTGTCGCACCCGGCGATCGTGGCGCTGTATGAGGCACGTGCCGACGGGGACGCCTTCTATCTGATTTCCGAGCTGGTCCAGGGCGACACCTTGGCACTGCTGATCGCCGAGGACGAGCTCGCGGACGAGGAGGTGCTCGAGATCGGTGTGGCTCTGTGCGACGCGCTCGCCCACGCTCATGCGCGCGGAGTGGTCCACCGCGACGTGAAGCCCCACAACGTGCTCGTCCCGCACGAGGAGAACTCTTCACGCGACTCGGCCGCCCCTACCCCCAAGCTGGCCGACTTCGGGGGTGCCACGCTCGCCGGCGACGAGTCGCTCACACGCAGCGGTGACGTGTTCGGCACGCTCGCCTATATGGCGCCCGAGCAGAGCGACGGCGAAGATGCCGGTCCCGAGGCCGACCTCTACTCGCTTGCGCTCGTCCTATATGAGGCGCTCAGCGGCGTCAATCCGGTGCGAGGACGCACACCGGCCGCGACGGCGCGGCGCATCGGCTCACCGATCGAACCGCTCGAGCGCCGTCGCCGTGACCTCCCGCGCGAGCTCACGCGCGCCTTGGACACGGCGATGGCGGCCGAGCCGCATCGGCGCGGCACGCTGGAGGATTTGAGGCGTTCGCTCACTGGAGCGCTCCAGCGTGGATCAAAGCGCAGTCGCTTCGGGCGATCGCGTGCGAGACGGGCCGCGCGAGATGGGGCGCCCGAGTGGATCCCAAGCGATCGTGGCACGCGAACGACCGTGCAGAGAGGGTTTGGGGGGGAGAGCGATAGCGATGTCTCCGACCGGGCTCGCCCTGGGACCGGCACGGATGTCGCGCCCATTCCAAAGCGCGTGGCAAGGACTCCGACTCCCGGAGTGCCCGTCGACGAGTCGGAGCCGCAAGAGAGGTCACGCGGCCGCATCTTCCTGCCGCGGTTGCTGTGGCTCGGCTGCGTGCTCGCCCTGGCGGTTTGGCAGGCCGCGCAGGGTCTCATCGGCGTCTCGCTCCTGGTCTTGGTCGCGGGAGCGCCCTTGCTCCTGTTGCCGCGCCGCGCCGGTCCCGGCTTGCTCGCGGCAGCCTTGGCGCCTGTTTTGGGTCTGGCCGGTTTGGCGGGCGCCTTCCCCGCGCTCGCGGGTCAGCGAACGACATGGCGCTCCAGGGCGGCGCTGGCCGTGCTTGGCTTCTGGTGGCTGGCTTTGGCTGAGCCTTTGCTTGCCCGTCATCTATGGCTTGGCCCACCCGCCGGCCTGCCGCCGAGGGCGGTGTGGGAGGCCTCCTTCGACACGACATCGAAAGAGGTGGTCGGCCCAACGCTGACCGTCGAGTTGGCGATCGGGGCCCTGGTGTGGGCAGTTGCCGCGGCGGTCTTGCCCTGGATTGTGAGGGGGCGCAACGCCGCGCTCGACGTGGTGGCGGCGGTCGCGTGGACGGTCACGTTGTTGGCCGCGGTTCCGCTGCTGGAGAGTGTATTGCTGGTCCATTCCAACGAGCCAAGTCCGCGTGGCGCCTTGCTGGGCGCTGTGCTTGGATGCGCGATCGCGATCTGCGCACGGGCTCTGCGCGGCCCCACCTGAGGCTTGGATTTGCCACCGACGAGGTTGCCGGCAGGGACCCGAGCATCAGCGCTACGGGCGTCGCCGTCGCACCGGGGTTGGCGGGCCTTAAAATGAACGGATCGTCTCGGCCGAGACGAGAGCGCCACATATGAATCCGCTGAGGACACTCGAGAACATGATCGCCGGCCTGGTCGAAGGCACCTTCGGCCGGGTCTTCAAGGCCGAGGTGCGCCCGATGGAGCTGGCGCGCAAGCTGGCGCGTGAGATGGACGAGAACAAGACGGCCTCGGTCTCGCGCGTGTATGCGCCCAACGAATATTCGGTTTGGCTATCTCCCCGCGACCGTGCTCGCTACGAGGGTGTCGAGGACGAGGTGATCGATGAGCTGTGCGCCTACCTGCTCGAGCACGCGCGCGCCGAGAACCTTGCTTTGGCTTCGCGTCCCCACATCGTCTTCCACACCGACGAGCATCTGCAGCTCGGCGAATTCGGGATCGAAGCGCGCCTGGCGAGAAGCGAGGAGGAGCCGGGCGAAGGGGAGCGCCTGTCGAGCGAGGAGAGTCTGGACGCCAAGATCGGGAGTGCCCCGCCCGCGGCTTCGCAAGCGGCCTCGCGGGCGCAACAC
>JBAURN010000153.1:0-4589 GCA_049581225.1 Solirubrobacteraceae bacterium | reverse complement strand
CCTTATGTTTGTGCCAGCGCCCATCGGATGCCGACTTGGAAACATCTTATACACAAAGCTCCCCATATGTCAAGAGGGCACCAACACCGTTTCTTGACTCTGAGCCACAGCGACGGCGCGCGAGGTGGCGCCGCGAGCGGGCGCTTCGGGACCTCAGACCGAGCTAAGCGGCGGCGACGCTGAGCGCCGCGGTCACCGCGTCGGTGCAGTCCGCCGCAAGCCAACGCTCCCCGTAGGAGCGCATATCCTCAATGATCGGCAACAGCGCGAGGCCCTTATCCGTAAGCGCGTACTCCACGCGCGGAGGTACTTCGGGGAAGGTGTGACGCTCGACGATGCCCTCGTCCTCCAAGGCGCGCAGCCGCAGGGACAGGGTGCGAGGGCTGATCCCCGACAGTGAGCGCTCCAGCTCACAGAAACGCGAACGCCCCTCCGCGAGGTCGCGCACGAGCAGCAAGGTCCACTTGCCGCACACCACTTCGGCGGTCCGGCATACAGGACAGGTGTCATCAACGGCCATTTCAACCGTTACTTTACCAAGTGAAGTAACGGAAGGCCTGCGGGTAAGGCGATTTAGCCGACAGCGGCGGGCGTATTTGCCGCGGGCGCGACCGGAGCGGGCGTGCTCGGTACCGGCCCAGGAGGCTGGGGCGGGATGTGCGGTCCGGGCGCCTCGGCACCCTCGCGACGCGCCTGGGCCTGAGCGACATCCGCCATGGTGGTACCCTGGCGCCCGTCCGCCTGCAAGAGCAGCTTGAAGTCGTGGGGACTGCTCGCCACTTTGAGGGCTTCCTCGGTCGTTACGCGACCCGCCTTGACGTGGTGAAAAAGCGCCTGGTCGAAGGTCTGCATTCCGTAGTAGGCGCCGGAGGAGATCGCCTCGCCGAGCTGGCCGGTCTGGTCGGGGTCGACGATCATGTCGCGCACGCGGCCGGTCATGCGCAGGATCTCGCAGACCGCTACACGCCCTCCCTGGGCGCCGGGAACCAGCCGCTGGGAGATGACGCCGCGAATCGTGCCGGCGATCATCGAGCGCGCTTGGTTGTGCTGGTGCGGTGGGAAGAAGTCGAGCAGGCGGTTGATCGACTCGGCGGCGTCGACGGTGTGAACGGTGGAGAGCACGAGGTGGCCGGTCTCGGCCGCCGAGAGGGCGGTGCGGACAGTCTCCTCGTCGCGCATCTCCCCCACCAGGATCACGTCGGGGTCCTGGCGCAAAACGCGGCGCAACGCGCGCTCAAAGGAAAGGGTGTCCATGCCGACCTCGCGCTGGTTGATGACCGAGCGCTTGTCTTGGTGGACGAACTCGATGGGATCCTCGATCGTGACTATGTGCTTGTTCATGGTCACGTTCATGTGGTCGATCATGGCGGCCAAAGTCGTGGACTTGCCCGAGCCGGTGGTGCCTGTGAGCAGGACGATGCCGCGCTCTTCCTCGGCCAGGTCGCGCACCACGGGGGGCAGCGCCAGCTCGTCGATCGTGGAGATCTTGGCGGGGATCGCGCGGCAGGCGAGCGAAGTGAGCCCGCGCTGGCGGAAGGCGTTGACGCGGAAGCGCGCGAGGCCCTCGATTTCAAAGGAGAAGTCGACCTCGTGGTCGTCGGTGAACTCCTTCAGCTTGACCTGGTCGTGGAGCAGCTCGTGCAGAGAGTGTTCGGTGTCATCGGCGCTGAGCGGCGCCGCCGTGGAATCCGGCCCGAGCGAGCCTTGGATGCGATACAGAGGCGGCGAGCCGACCTTCAGGTGCAGGTCGGAGCCTTTCTCGGCCACAAGCTTGCGCAGGGCCGCGTGCACGTCGAACATGCACGTTGCATCGGCTCCCGATCGGGCCTACTTGAATCGCGAATGCCCGCCTGGACCGGCGAACACGAGGACAGCTTCGCGGCTAGGCGACGTCCCTCAGCTTTTGGGCCTCCGCAAGACTTTGCAGCTTCTTGAGCGACTGGTTCTCGATCTGGCGGATGCGCTCGCGCGTGACGTTGAACGTGCGCCCCACCTCGTCGAGCGTGCGGGGATGCTCTCCGCCGAGGCCGTAGCGAAGCTCCAGTACACGGCGCTCGCGATAGGACAGGTTCTCAAGGGCCTCGCGCAGGGCCTCCTTGGTGAGGATCTCGGCGGCGCGCTCATACGGCGACTCGGCGCGCTCGTCGGCGATGAACTGGCCGAACTCGGACTCCTCCTCGTCGCCGACCGGCTTCTCCAGGGAGACCGGCGCTTGGGCGGAGCGCTTGATCGAATCGACCTCTTCGGGATCGATACCGGTGACCTCGGCGATCTCATCCGCGGTGGGCTCGCGGCCAAGCTCGGTCACGAGCTTGCGCTCGGCGCGGCCGATCTTGTTGAGCTTCTCCACGACGTGCACGGGGATGCGGATCGTGCGCGCCTTGTCGGCCAAGGCACGAGCGATGGCCTGGCGGATCCACCAGGTGGCGTACGTGGAGAACTTGAAGCCCTTGCGGTAGTCGAACTTCTCGGCGGCCCTGACGAGCCCGAGCGTGCCCTCTTGGATCAAGTCGAGAAAGGGCAGGCCCTGGTTGCGGTAGTTCTTGGCGATCGATACGACCAGGCGCAGGTTGGACTCGACCATCTTCTGCTTGGCGTCGAGGTCGCCGCGCTCGATGCGCTTGGCGAGATCGACCTCCTCCTGGGCGGTGAGCAGACGTACCTTGCCGATGTCCTTGAGGAACAGCTGCAGGGAGTCGGTGGTCATGTCCGGCTTGAGGTCCAAGGCCGTCTTCGCCTTGCGCCGGCCACGCTTGTCGGGCGCGCGTTCCACCTGTGAGGCGGCGGCGGTGGCCGGATCGATGTCCTCGACAAGCTCGATCTCCGATTTCTCGAGGTAGCCGTGCAGCTCCTCCACATCGGACTCGTCCAAGTCGAGGTCTGAGGTCGCCGTAGAGATCTCGGCGAACGTGAGCACTCCAACCTGCTGACCCTTGGTGAGCAGGTTCTTGACCTCTTCCAGCTCTTGCAGTTCCACCACTGACATGCGCGTTTTCCGTTTCCGTCGGGAGGCTCCCCGAGAGCGCGTGACCCGCCGACGGGTCGCCCCAGGGTGCTGTTCGAGGACTACCTTAGCCGGGAATGTGGCCGAAACCCTCCCGACAGTACAACTCAGATGTACGTGCTCATCCTAACGCGTCCTGACTCCTGACGAGGCGAAAAAGCACGCACCGTGCACGATCGCGGCCAGTGCGCGATGATTGCCCGACCTTGAGCACGCGCGAGACCGACAGCTCCGACGAGCGCCCCGAGAAGCCCATTGAGGGCGGTGTCCTGGCGGCGCTGCCGCGCACCAGGCCCCAACGAGCCAGCGCTCGCCGTGCCGCGGCCCGCCGGCGGGTGGGCGAGGCAAAGTCGGAGACGGCCGCCAAGACGACCCCTGCCAAGGGCAAGGCCAAAACCGCGAAGACCAAGGCCGCATCCGCCGGGACCACCCCTTCCAAGCCGGGCTCCGCAAAGCCCACCGTGGCAAAGCCGGGCTCCGCAAAGCCCACCGTGGCAAAGAGCGCCCCCTCAAAGAGAGCCCCCTCAAAGAGCGCCCCCTCAAAGACCGCCTCCACAAAGGGTGCCTCCACAAGAGCCACCGCCTCCACGAAGTCCAAGCCGCGCGCCCCGAAGAAGCCCGTCGAGCCGACGGGCGGGTGGGCTCCAACTCAGGGCTACGAGCCCGAGGAGGAGGTCGAGCTGGGTAAGACCGTCAACCCGCCCAGCGGCGTGGAGCTTGTCGAGTCGGTCGCGGACATCTTCGGAGAGCTCGCCAACTCGGGCCTGGGGGCGGGCGGGCGCATCCTCAAGGACGCTTTCTCGCTGCTGCGCCGCCCCTAGAACACGTCGACCGAGTCTGTATACTCGCCCGACGCCGAGTTCTCGTAGCCCAGGTCGCGAGGAACGGGGGACCCAATGCACACCGGAGGCGCCCACGTGGAGCCGGCGGTATGCGGGGGCGAATCGGTCTGTTCTCAGGCCGTAGCGCGGTAAACAGCGCGAGCCCGTCAGCTCACCCCGTAGGCGACGTTTCAGATGAACCCAACGTTTGTGAACAAGACGCTGCTTGCTGTGGCCATTGCGCTCCTGAGCGCCGGTACGCAGGTTCCTGTCGCGCTCGGCGCCACAGGAGGCGCCTCGGCGAATGAAGGCGCCCCGGCCACCACACCGGGCAGCGCGCCGGGCACACCTGCCACTCCCGCGGGCGCGCAGATCGCGACCTGGTTCGGGCCCGGTTTCTACGGTCAGAAGACGGCCTGCGGACAGACGATGAGTCCCGTGATCGTGGGCGTCGCCTCGCGGACATTGCCTTGCGGGACGCTGGTCCTCGTCAACTACAAGGGTCATCGCCTAACCGTCCCCGTGATCGATCGAGGCCCCTACGCCCACCATGCCACGTGGGACTTGACCTGGGGCGCGGCCAGCGCGCTCACCATCGCCGAAACGGTACGCGTGAAGACGAAGATCGTGGGCAAGGCTCCCAACACTCCTCTGCTGGGCGTACCGGCCGAAGCGATGCCCAGCCCCGAAGCGCTCGCTGCGGGCGGCACCACCGCGGCTTGAGTCAGCCGGCCTGCGGCGGATCCGTGTGGGCGATCGAGCGC
>JBAURN010000152.1:0-2117 GCA_049581225.1 Solirubrobacteraceae bacterium | reverse complement strand
CTTCTACCGCGCGCCCGGCGCCCGGGGACGACCCGGATCGGGGCTGGGGCTGGCGATCGTGCGCCAGATGGCCGAGGCTCACGGTGGCTCGGTGCACGCCGCCAACGATCCAGGGGGTGGCGCCCGCCTGACGCTCGAGCTTCCGCCGCTGCAGATGACCGATGCCGAGCTCGCCTCATCGCGGATGGACACTCCGAGCGCGTCGGACCTTGTTTGAGGAAACTCCTCACTTTTTCTCAGCCGATTCTCAGGTCGCTTCCCCATGATTCTCGGCGATGGCCCCGAGGAGAATCAATCTCAGCGCGGTCGTGCTTGCGAGCGTCGCGCTGTCTGTCGCCGGCTGTGGCAAAGGCTCCGCCAACCCCGGCGTGGCACGCCTGTCCCCGCGCGGCTCGGATGCCGCGAGCTCGAACGGAGCGACCGGTAGCGACGCGATTGGCCAGGGCTTAGGCTCGACGGAAGCGGCGGCGCTGGCGTTTGCCGGCTGCATGCGCGCCAACGGCGTGCCCCACTTCCCAGACCCCAAGCCCGGCGGAGGCGGCTTTATCTTTCACGCGGGCGCCGGCGCCGACCCCTCCTCGCCCGCATTCGAGGCGGCACAGGCGAAGTGCAAGAAGTTCCTCCCCGCGGGGCCGGGCTCCGGTTCGCCTCCCTCGGCAAAGACATTGGCGCATTACCTGACGGTGGCGCAGTGCATGCGCCGGCACGGCGTACCCGAATTCCCCGATCCTCGGACCAGCGCCCCATCCGATCCCCGCACCGCCCTGGGCGGTGGCCGCGGCGTGATCAGCGATATCGAAGGTGCGGTCTTCCTCTTTCCCGCCAAGATCGACCAGCAGTCGCCGGAGTTCACACGGGCGGCGGCGACGTGCGCGTTTCCGCTGCACAACCACTGATGCGTCACTTAGCAAACTCCTCGCTTCTTCTCAGCCGATTCTCAGGTCCCATCTCGCATGATGTCCTCGCGTCGTCGCCGCCCGCAACGACGAATACCCGCTACGCGAAGGTGAAGGAGATATGACGAGAACCATGCCCACCCTGGCCGTGCTAGCCACCGCCACCCTGCTGGTTGGTGGCTGCGGCGGCTCTTCGTCGAGCTCCGGCGTCGCGCACCTCGGCTCCAATGCTTCCAGCGGCGCGGACCCCACCGGCGGCTCGTCCTCGCCGGAAAGCGAAAGCAGCGCGAGCGCCCAGCAGAAGATGATCGCGTTCTCGCATTGCATGCGCACGCACGGGGTACCGGAATTTCCCGAACCGAGCGAAGGCCGCCTATTGGTCCACAGCAGCGACCACAACGGCCACGTGACCGGCGTCAACCCGCAGTCGGCCCAGTTCCAGGCCGCGAGCAAGGCCTGCGCAAAGCTGTCGCCCAAGGGAGGTAAGCCCCCGAGCCCCGCCGAACAGGCGAAGATGCAGGAACAAGCGCTGAAGTTCTCGCAGTGCATGCGCACCCACGGAGTTCCGAGCTTCCCCGACCCGGAATTCTCCAAAACCGGTGTCGGCGTCGGCATACGGATCGGCGGCAAGAAGGGCGGGCCGAGCCGGATCGATCCCTCCTCGCCCCAGTTCCAGGCCGCCCAGAAGGCGTGCCAGTCGATCATACCCGGGCCCAAGCACGGCCCCGGGAACCTGGCAGTCGGGCCGTGATCGCCAGAATGCCCGGGCTTCGGGCGTGGGCTCGCCCGTGAGGCCGGCGTTACCTTCCCGAAACCGTCAATGTCGTAGAAGCGGCGCAGCTCATGTCCAGTGAAACGACGCCCACGCAGATCGGCCTGCCTGCCGCTCGCAGCCGCCGCAGGATGCTGGCGGCGGCGGGATTGGCATTGGTCGTGGCGGTCGTCGCACTGATCGCCACCGACCCGTTCGCCGGCGGGGGGAATACGGGCTCCGGCGTGCTCGACAACGCCAGCGCCACCTCACTGGCGACGGTGAAACGACAGTCGCTCTCCCAGCAGACACAGGTCAGCGGCACGCTCGGTTATGCCGGCTCTTCCAGTATCCGCGTGCCCTCCGGGACGGCGCCCTCGGCCGTCCAACAGGCCAGCGGACAGGTCGCGAGCGCCGAAGCGATGCTGGCCACGGCGTCCTCGACGCTGGCCGCCGACACGCAGGCACTG
>JBAURN010000151.1:0-2399 GCA_049581225.1 Solirubrobacteraceae bacterium | reverse complement strand
GGCGCACCTGCGCGTCGCGGGCGCCGGCAAGCCGCCGGCCCGCATCGCGCAGCGAGGAGTTGACGCGCTTGAACTCGGGCTCGCCCATCTCCTGGCGAAACAGGCGTGCGAGCGCTCGCATCCGCTTGATCGCCTTGCGCGCCTCGTGCACCACATCTTGATCGCTTCCGATAGCCATAACGCGCAACTCCCACATTGGAGGCTATCGCCGCGACAATGCATCCATGTCCAAGTTGCCCCAAGCGCGCTGGTGGACGGTGCGCCCGGCCCACAGCCTCAAGCCCGCGACCTACCGCTGTCCTTTCTGCGGACGCCACCTGCCCGCGATGAGCGAGCACATGTTGATGTTCCCCGAAGACGACAAAAGCAGGCGCCGCCACGCCCACAGCAAGTGCGTGCTGGCGGCACGGGAGCGCGGCCAGCTGATGTTGCGCGAGGACTGGCAACGCACCCAGCCGCGCGCGGCCGCGTGGTGGAGGAGGCTGTTGGGTCGAGACTAGCTGGGGTAGACGTGCACGTATTCGGGGTCCACGCGCACGATCACCCGCTGTTCGCCGGGTTGGCGCAGGGGGTAGGTCTCGGCGCCCATGTACTTCATCGCGAGCGCGTCGATGTGGGCGTCGGCGCCCTCGTGGGTGCGCTCGGCTACGCGCCCGCGGATCGTGACGTACTCGTAGGGGTTCTCGAGGTTCTGCACAGTCAGGGTGACGCGCGGGTCGCGCTCCAGGTTGCTCGGCCAGGCCCTTCCCTCGGCGGTGTTGAGGACGGGTTGTCCGTCTTGCACGTCCACCCAGGCGGGCGCCGCGTGCACTGACCCATCCTGGCGCAGGGTGGACACGGTCACAAAGTTCTTGCCCTTCAACAGCTCCTCGGCACGGCCTTCGATCGCTTGGCTCATCTGATTCCCCTTGCGGTTGAGTGTTCTCAGAAGAATCTACCCATAACGGGGGCTCTCCTCGCGGGATTATTCGCCGCTGCGAGCCGCCGCCGAGGGGATTTGCCCGAGCGCGACCAGGCGTCCGTTGTTGAGCTGGAAGCGGACCGTCTTTTCGCCGCCGCTCGGTTTGCCGAGCGGGTCGCCCGTTTTGTAGACCGGATAGGACAGTGTCACTTCGGTGTCGCCTTGGTTCACGACCTTTACCGTGGCGCTCGGTTGGCTGGTGTCGGTCCCAAGGTAGTGCCCGTCTACGAAGAAGAACGCCTGCTGGCCGTAGCCGTCGCTGGAGCCGGCTTTCGTGCCCACGAGTACGCGCAAGGTTTGGTCGGGACGGTATTGGGAGGTTTCGTTGGGGGTGTATCCGTGCGCCCTCACGACCGCCGCCGCGGGCCCCACGCCTTCGCCGCCGGCCGATTCCTTGGTGAAGGCGGGTGCGCTGCCAGTGCGTGTCGCTTCCGCGCCCCCCGTTTGGTTCGTGCTCGTGGCTGTGTTCGTCGAGGTTGTGGGTGGGGGAGAGGATTTGGTCGTGCCGGTCGTGGTCGTCGGCTGGGTGGTTGCTTCGGAGGGTGTCGTGTTGGCCACGGACACCGTCTGCGTGCCACCCGAGCCGCACCCGGCGATCGCTATGGCGGCTGTCGCCGCCGCGAAGCCCAGTGTTGTCGGTCGTTTGACCATGGTCTCCCCCTATTCGTCGTGACGAGGCTTCATCCTCGCATCGGCATACCCATTGCGCGCCGGTATTCAGCTCGGGCACGCCCGGTTGGCGCAGATCGGCCTGTTCCCGACGCGGGAGTCGGGCGCCTCGCCTCGCACGAACGTCTTCCCCAAAGATTATTAGCCACTGCTAATATGCTGGGATCGGATCGCAAGCGAGCAGGGAGACTTACATGACAAGCACGCGCAGGAACTGGACTCTGGGCATCGTCTCGGTGGCGCTGTTCATGGTGGTGCTCGACAACCTCGTCGTCTCCGTTGCCCTGCCGAGCATCAGGCGCGACCTGGGCTCCTCGATCCAGTCGCTGGAGTGGACCGTGAACGCCTACGTGCTCGCCTACGCCGTGCTCCTGCTCACCGGAGCCGCCCTGGGCGACCGCTTTGGGCGCAAGCGCATGTTCTTGATCGGGCTGTCGGTGTTCACTTTCGCCTCCGCCGGCGCGGCCCTGGCGCCCACAAGCGATCTGTTGATCGCCGCGCGCGCGATCCAAGGGGCGGGCGCCGCGATCGTCACGCCGCTCACGCTCACCTTGCTCGCCGACGCTTTCCCCGCCGAACGCCGCGGGATCGCCCTGGGCGTGTGGTCGGGCATCTCGGGCACCGCCGTCGCGATCGGACCGCTCGTCGGCGGCGCGGTCGTGCAGGGCATCTCCTGGCATTGGATCTTCTGGCTCAACGTCCCGATCGGCTTGGTCCTGCTGCCGGTCGCGACGCGCCGCTTGGCCGAGTCGCGCGGGCCCTACGGCAC
>JBAURN010000150.1:0-2763 GCA_049581225.1 Solirubrobacteraceae bacterium | reverse complement strand
GCTTGAAGCTGGCCGAACAGTGGCTGCGCGACGCCTGGTGCTTTGGCGTAGGCACGCCGGAGCTGGCGCTGGCCGTAGATCGGACGGCGCAGCTGGCCGCGTGCGCGGAGGGTCGCTCGGCCGCCTCGCTGATGAAGGGGGTGGAGCTGGTTTGCGATACGCGGTTGCGCCTGCCGTTGAACGTGTCGGAGGAGCTGGCGCTGGAAGCGCTCGCCTATCGCCTGGCGGCGCTGCCCGCTTGACCGGCAAAGCCGGGGGCTGGGCGGATGACCGCCGCCGTACCGGCTACTCGACGAGCGCGCCGATCGCGCCGAGGCGCGGCTGAAGGTCGTAGGTCTCGAAGGCCATGAAGCGCGAGAACAGGCGGTTGTCGGGGCCGTGGAAGTCGGCCGAGCCGGTGCTGAGCATGTCGAGCTCCTCACAGCGACGGGCGACCAGCTCGGTCTGCTCGCGGGTGTGGGTGACGTAGAAGGCCTCCGCACCGTCGATCCCGAGGGCACGGAAGCGGTCGATCATGGCGAGGACTTCGTCGGGGTCGGATACGTCCCAGAAGGGGTGCGCCCAGATGGCGAGGCCGCCGGCGTCGTGGATTGCGTCGATCGCCTCCTTGACCGTGGGCGTGACTCGCAGACAGAAGGCGGGACGGCCCTCGATCAAATAGCCGCGGATGAACGAGCCGATGTCGTCGATCTGCTCGCTGCGCAGGCGCTCGGCGTTGGCAGGATGCGATAGCGCCGCTTCTGCCAGGTGGGGGCGGCCGATCGGCTCGCCCGCCTGCACCCGAGCGTCTATCGCTTGGGCATCCAGCTCGAAGCCGAGGTCGCGCAGGTTTTGGGCCATGCGCAGGGTGCGTTGCTCGCGGTCGGCCAGGAAATCGGCCAGGGTGGCCAGGAAAGTGGGGTCGGTGTGATCTACGAGATAACCGAGGATGTGCAGTTCGCGCGCGGTGCCCGCCGTCCCCTGGCGTGCCTGAGCACCGGAGGACGCAGTCGCGGAGGGGTCGTCGATCGCGGAGATCTCGATCGCGGGAACCACCGCGACACCGTGGTCGGCGCCGGCGCCCAGGGCCTCCTCGACACCGGCGAGCGTGTCGTGGTCGGTGAGGGCCAGGAGCTTGACTCCGGCGGCGGCGGCCGCGGCGACCACTTCGTGGGGCTCCAAGACGCCATCCGAGCGGGTCGAGTGTGACTGCAGGTCGAAGGGCACTTGAGGCGAAGTGGTGGGGGGCACGCGCGGAACCCTATGCGATCGGCGGGGCCTTCGCCGTGGAGCACTCCACGTTTGAGCCGGGCGGTCGAGCCTCCTCCTTTAGCCGGGCGATCGAGCCCGAACATCGGCAAGACGGGCTATGCCGCCTGACAGCCGCCGGGGCGCTTGTCGGTTATGCGGACGGGGCCACCGGCGGTCGAGCGTCCGGTCTCGAAGGCCGGCTCGGACTCGACGAAAGGGGTGATCCGCTCGGCGACGATTTTGCGCAGGACGCGCACGGCGTCGTGGTAGCGCCCGGCGGGACCCGCCAAGGCTTCGCCGGCCCGCTCGCGAGAGCGCAGATGCAGGTGCGCGGCGTCTGTCTCACGGGCCCGCAGGGTCGCCTCGCTCCACATCGCCTCCAGGTAGGCGAGCGCGGCTCCCACCTCCTCGGCGGCAAGCTCGCCGGGCTGCTCGACCTCGCGCAGGACCGGGATCACCTCGCGATGCAGCCAGCACCGCTCGGCGTCGGCGCGCAGCAGCAGGCGGATGTCGGAGGGAAGCGGGGATTCAAATGAATTGGACATAACGAAAGACCGGGTAGTGAAATTGCGGCCTGCCCTTGCCTTCGACCCGGTCGCGGACGGGCTTTAGGGCGATAGCCGACGTTCCACATTTTTCTCCTGGGGGCCACGCCTGCGGGCGGGGATCGCTCGAACAGTCGGCCAACTCCGGTGCAAGCGGGTAACGCGTGGGCGGGGCAACGCGTGGGCGCGCTCGCCGAGAAGCGCCACCGAGGCGTGCCCGGGCAAAGAGGGCGCTAAACGCGGGGCCAAGCGAGCCTGCTTCTAAAGATGGGGCAACCAAAGGGCCGATGCATGAAGTACATGCCAACCGCACGCGGCCACACTCTGCGCCTGCCCAAACGCCACGATCCAACCGCTCGCCTGCCTGGACAGCACGCGCGCGCCACGTTTCTGCGGCTCCGCTTGCGCACGCTGGTCACGCTCGGCGTGTTGGCCGTCCTGACGACGATCTTGGGGCGCTCCTTTGGTTTGCACAGCCCCCTGTTCATCGGCTCGGAGCTGGCTCTGCTGGTGACGATGTTCGGGGTCTCTCGCTATGTGCTGCCGCTGGTGGACCGCCACGACAGGGGCGCCGCCGGCGAGGAGCACGTGGGGGGGCTGCTCGACGAGTTGGCGGTGGAGGACTGGCACGTGATCCATGACGCGAGCTTTGGCTACGGCAATGTGGATCACATCGCGCTGGGCCGCGCCGGCCTGTTCACGGTTGAGACCAAGAGCCGTCAGGGCGAGGTGCGCGTCAGGACCATTCATGGGGCGGTGTTGCGCCAGGCACAGGAGCAACGTGAGGCGCTCGAACGGATCACCGGCGAGCGCGCGGAGGCGCTGGTGGTGTTCAGTCGCGCGTGGGTGGACAAGCCGCTGGCTCGCCGTCGCGGCGTGCGAGTGGCGCCGGCGCGGATGCTGCTGGCCTACCTGCGTCGCCACTCCGAGACGTTGACGGCGGAGCAGGTGGAGCGGGCGCACGAGCGGATCGTGGCGGCGCTTGCGG
>JBAURN010000149.1:0-2863 GCA_049581225.1 Solirubrobacteraceae bacterium | reverse complement strand
GCGCGATCGCCAGTCGCGGACGACCGCCTATGAGTTGGTGGGACGACCACCGGCGCGATCCGACCCAAGGCCTATCGTGCGCGCATGTCCCACACCAGGCTCTATCGCGACGGCAAGCTGGCGCTCGAGGATTTCCCGGTCGAGGACATCTCCGAGCATCTCCGTGACGAGGCGGCCTGCGTGTGGCTCGACTACTGCGCGCCCACCCGGGAAGAGCTCGCGACGATCGCCGAGGAGCTCAAACTGCATCCGCTCGCCGTCGAGGACGCCGTCAACGAGCATCAGAGGCCCAAGCTCGACCGCTACGACTCGCATTTGTTCATAAGCGCCTATAGCGTGCGCTTGGACACCGACAGCGGCGAGCTGTCGGCAAGCGAAGTGGCGGTGTTCGTCACGAAGAAAGCACTGGTCACGGTCCGCAAGGACGAGGGGGTTGCGATCGACCCCGTGCTGGCCCGCTGGGATGAGTCCAAGGACCTCGTCGAGCACGGCGTTTCGTTTCTGTTGTGGGGCTTGCTCGACGACATCGTGGACGGTCATTTCGAGGCGGTGCAGTCCTTGGACACGGAGATCGAGGCACTCGAGGATCTCCTCTTTGACGATAAGCCGCACAACAAGGAGGTCCAGCGCCGCTCCTTCGAGCTGCGCAAGAGCCTCGTCCTGCTGCGCCGGCTCGTGTTGCCGATGCGCGAGGTCGTCAATGCCCTGATGCGACGCGACCTCCACGTGATCGATCAGGCGATGACTCCCTACTACCAGGACGTCTACGACCATGTCCTGCGCGCCACCGAATGGACAGAGTCGTTGCGCGATCTGGTGACGACGATTCTCGAGACCAACCTCACGATCCAGGGCAACCGGATGAACCTCGTGATGAAGAAGGTCACGAGCTGGGCGGCGATCATCGCCGTGCCCACCGCGATTACCGGCTTCTACGGTCAAAACGTGCCTTACCCGGGCTTCGCGGCGCACTGGGGATTCTGGTTCTCGACGGCCCTGATCGTGGTCCTTTCAGGTGGGCTCTATTGGGCGTTTCGGCGCAGCGATTGGATTTAGACGCGAAGCATGATCAGCGAAGGGGAGGCATGATCCGCTTTGTCATCGGCGGCCGATAGCGAACAAGGTGCGGCGCCTGAGCCTTTGGACATAGTCGCGATAGCCTGCGCTTCGCCGGTCATCCGACCGGCCGGCGCCCTTGCGTCGCGCACTGAGAAGGAGAGCTCAAAATGACGGTTGCTAGGTTCGCAAGGCGCGTGGCGCGCCCGGCTGGGCTGGCGTTGATCATCACAGGGTTGGGCGGCGGAACGGCCGCTTACGGCCATGGGATCGAAATGTTTCCCCGGTCGATCACCCATCCCGGACATGTCGCCAAGAAGAAATCGAAGAAGAAAACACCAGTTGGGCCGCGCGGCCCCAGGGGGCCGAAGGGGGCTCCCGGCCCAGCGGGCCCGCAGGGTGCGGCAGGACCACAGGGTCCTCAGGGATCGGTCGGGCCGATGGGGCCGGGGGCATTCAAGTTCGGGTTCTTCGAGGTGCCGGCGGCGAACGATCCCGAGCACGCTGTGCTGCCGGTCGGCCCGTTTCAGCTCGGATTGAGCTGTCTTCCCGGCGTGAAAGCCGGTGCTGTGGACTTCAAGATCTACGTGACGGTGCCGGCCGCGCTGCAATACACACAGACGCTGGAGATGCTCACGGAAACCCCTCCGCAAAAGGCTCCCGAAGTCACCAGTGGCGCGCAGGCGGCGATACCGACAACGCCGCAGTCCACCGAACTCGAACACGACGCCGAGACGTGGGGGACGGATCTGCTCACCAATCCCGCCACGGGAGAATCCACGTGGTTGGAGATCTGGTACGGCGCGACGACGGGCAGCTCTCCGAGTTGCTTCATGTCCGGGATCGAGATCTAACGCGTAGCGTGTGGTCGCGGGCCGGTGCTCGCGACCACAAACACAGGAAGTGAGGTAGAGCAAGCGCTCGGGCCAGGAGCGGCCCGGCTGTAGGATCGGCCGCCGCCGATGTTCCTACAGACCGTATTGCTCTACCCGCTCGTGCTTGCCCTGCTTTGCGGGGGCGCCGGACTTCTGGTGGATCGCGCAAGCGGCGGCGTGGTGCCGACGATGCTGCTGCTCACGATCGGTGCGGCTGCGCTGATCGTGCTCTCACAGTTGACGACATACGTGGCCTGGCTCGCCCCCGCCACGCCCTATGCGCTCGTCGCGGTGGCCCTGGCAGGAGCCGTCGCGGGCTGGGGTCGGGTGAGGGCCCTGGCGCGTACGTGGCGGGCGTCGTTGTGGCAGATCGGCGTTGGACCGTTGGCCTATGCGCTTGCGCTGGCGCCGGTATTGCTGGCGGGCAGGCCCAGCTTCTCCTCATATCTGGCCTTGGCCGACTCGGCGGTGCACATGGTGGGTGCCGATTTCCTGATCCGCCACGGCCAGGATTTTTCCCATCTGGACCTGGCCAACTCCTATGGGGCGACGATCCACAACTACTACGACGAGAGCTACCCTTCCGGCGCGGACACGCTGTTCGGCGGCTCCTCCTTCCTGATGGGCCTGCCACTGATCTGGACCTTCCAGCCGTTCACCGCTTTCATGCTTGCCACCTCGACGGGCCCCGCCTGGGTGCTGGTGCGGCGCGCCGGCCTGGATGGCGGTTCGATCAGGGCGCGCGGGTGGGCGGCGGTGGCGGCGCTGACGGTGAGCTTGCCGGCGCTCGTATACGCCTATCAGCTGATCGGCTCGATCAAGGAGATCGTCGCGCTGGCTTTGATCTTGAGCATGGGGGCGCTCGTGGTCGAGCACCGGCGCTGGCTGTGGGGCGGCGCCCGCGCGGCAATTCCCTTCGCACTGCTCATCGC
>JBAURN010000148.1:0-23501 GCA_049581225.1 Solirubrobacteraceae bacterium | reverse complement strand
GGCTGACCCCGACGGCCGATCGCGCCGAGGCGCAGGCCAACTCGGTCGCCGTCTCACCGCTGCCCGGCACCGAGGACGCCTCGCCGGACACGCAGATCAGCTTCTTGGGGGAAGCTGGCACGACTGTGTCGAACGTGAGTGTGGTGGGCTCTCGCAGCGGCAACCACCCGGGCAAACTGAAGCGCTATTCGACCGGGACGGGCGAGAGCTTCGTGCCCAACACTCCGTTCCAGGCGGGCGAGCAGGTGGCGGTGCACGCGCTCGTGGGCACGGGCGGGGCGACGCCGGAAAAGCCGGCGACGACGATCTTCACGGTCGCCCACCAGGCGAACGTGAGCCAGGTCGAGTTCCCCAACAACCCGGGCGACCCCCACGCGATCCAGCACTACGCCTCGGCGCCCAGCCTGACCCCCTCGACGGTGTCGATCACGACCAAAGCGCAGCCTGGCGCGGCCCCTGGAGACCTGTTCCTGGCGCCCTACCAGGGTGAGGGCACGCCCGGGCCGATGATCGCCGAACAGGACGGGGCGCTCGTCTGGTTTCACCCGCTGGCAAAAGGCTATGAGTCGACCAACTTCCAGGTGCAGCAATTCGACGGCAAGCCGGTGTTGACGTGGTGGCAGGGGCGCATCCTGAAGGTGGGCTTTGGGCAGGGGGAAGACGTCATCTACAACACCGCCTATAAACGCGTTGGCAGCGTGAAGGCGGGCAACGGCTACAGGGCCGACCTGCACGAGATCAGGCTGACCCCGGAAGGCACCGCTTGGATCGACGAGTTCGACCCGATCGAGATGAAAACGGCTTCGCTGAAGGGCGCGGGCGGTGTGCTTACCGATTCGGTGATCCAGGAGATCGACGTGAAGACGGGCCTTGTGATGTGGGAGTGGCATGCGCTGGGGCACATCCCGCTGGGGGACTCCTACAACCCGATCCCCCACAACGGCAATCCGTGGGACTACATCCACGTGAACTCCGCCGATCCGGGGACCTCCGATGACCTGTTGATCTCGGCGCGCAACTCGTGGGCGCTGTATGACATCGACCTGAAGACCGGCAAGTTCAACTGGCAGCTGGGCGGCAAGCACTCGACCTTCAAGCTTGGAGCGGGCGCGAAAACGTATTGGCAGCACGACGCCGAATGGCAGCCGGGCGGCCTGATCTCGGTGTTCGACAACGGTTCGACCCCTCCCAAGGAGAAGGAGTCGAGGGGAGTGCTGCTGAAGCCGGACTATGGCGCCAAGACGGTGGCTTTGGCGAAGGCGTTTACCAACCCTACGACGACACTGCTGGCCCCGGCGCAAGGCAACACGCTGTCGCTGCCGGGCGGCGACTGGCTCATGGGTTATGGAAACCTGCCCAACTTCACCGAGTACGACTCGGGCGGCCACGTGCTGCTGGACGGCACGCTGGGGCACAACGTGCAGGACTTCAGGACCTATCTGTCGCCGTGGAGCGGCCAACCGGAAACCTCGCCGTCGGTCCTCGCCAAACGAAGTGGGTCGAGCGTTACCGTGAGCACCAGCTGGAACGGGGCGACGGGAATCGCCTCGTGGCAGGTGCTCGCCGGCTCCTCCCCCACCGCGCTGTCGCCGGTCATGAGCATGCCGAAGGTCGGCTTTCAGGGGACCGCAACGGTGGTCACGAGCGGCTCCTACATCGAGACGAGAGCGCTCGACGCAAACGGCAACGTGCTGGGCGCCTCGCCCCCGACCCACGCGGGATGAGGCGCCGCGAAGACCGAAGGGCGCCGCGCGAGGAAGCGGCCACGAAGACCGGCCGCACCGCTAAGCTGTAGGGACCGTGAGCGAAAACTTCTCACTGATCGTGATGTGCGTGTTCATGCTGGCTTCGCTTGCATTCCTCGCGCAGCAGATCCTGGCCTACCACTAGGCGCCTCGCGTCCAACAGACGCCGTGTTCCTGCAGCTCAGGCGTGCTTTCTAGCTGACTTCAACCGTTCTCGTTCCTGCTGCTTGTCCACGACCGTGGAGATCAGCTTGAGGAACTGGGAGGGGCCGGTGGCCTTGGCCTTGCCGTAGGTGAAGGCCTCGATCCAGTCGGGCACCTTCCCCTCGAGGGCCATGATGTTGAAGAACTCGCGGCGCATCTCGACCTTGATGCGAGCGTCGTCGGCGGGTCCCTTGGTGACGTTGAAGTCGGGCATCTCGAGACGAAAGAACTGGACGTCGCCTTTGCCTTGCAGTTCGACCCCAACGACGATCTTCATCGGAGCCAGGGCAGGGACTTCCTCGACGAAGTGCCGTGCGGCGGTCTCGATCAGATCCTTGGCGTCACCGGCCATCGGCTACCTCTTCCCCGTTGCGGTTGTGAGCAATCGCCATCAGATCTTGTGGCGCTGGAGCAACTTCTTGCCGATCACCATGCGCTGGATCTCCGAGGTGCCCTCGCCGATCAACAGCAGCGGCGCGTCGCGGTAGAGACGCTCGATCTCGTACTCCTTGGAGTAGCCGTAGCCGCCGTGGATGCGGAAGGACTCCTCCACGCAGAAGCGGCCGGCCTCGGAGGCGAACAGCTTGGCCATCCCGGCCTCCAGATCCGAGCGCTCGCCCGCGTCCTTCAGGCGCGCGGCGCGCAGCGTGAGCAGCCTGGCCGCGTCGACCTGGGTGGCCATGTCGGCGAGCTTGAACTGGATCGCCTGGTGCTCGGCGATCGGCTTGCCGAAGGTCTTGCGCTCCTGGGAGTAGCGCAACCCCAGCTCGAGCGCGCGCTGGGCGATGCCGACGCCGCGGGCGGCGACGTTGACGCGACCGACCTCGAGCGCGTCCATCATCTGGGCGAAGCCTTTGTTCAGACCGACATCCTCGCCGCCGAGGATGTTCTCGGCCGGACAGCGGTAGCCGTCGAACACGAGCTCTGTGGACTCGACGCCCTTGTAGCCCATCTTTTTGAGCTTTTCCGGCACGATCAGGCCGGCGTAGTCGCCCGTGTTCTCAGAGACGCCACCCTCCTTCTCGGCGATGAAGCAGGTGAAGCCCTTGTGGCGAGGCTGGGCGTCGGGGTCGGTCTTGACGAGCACGAACACGAGCGAGGACATCAGGCCGTTGGTGACCCACATCTTCTGGCCGTTGATCTCGTAGGAGCCGTCCTCGCCCTTCTTGGCGGCCGTTTTGATCGCTTGCACGTCGGAGCCGAGCTCGGGCTCGGACAGCGAGAAGGCTGCGCGGATCTCGCCGGTGGCCATGCGGGGCAGGTACTTCTGCTTCTGCTCCTCGGATCCGAACTTCATGAGCAGGTAGGAGCCGATGAAATGGGTGTTGATGACGCCCGAGATCGAGATCCAGCCGCGCGAGAGCTCCTCGACGATCATCGCGTAGGTCGTCAAATCGAGGCCCATGCCGCCGTACTCCTCGGGGATCGTGACCCCGAACAGGCCGAGCTCCTTCATCTGCTCGACGATCGGCTCGGGGAACAGGTCCTCGTGGTCGTAGTGCTCGGCGTTGGGGAGGATCTGCTCGTCGGCGAACTGGTGGACCATCTCGGTGATCGCCTTCTGCTCGTCGGTCTTCTCGGTGTAGGGGGCGGGGGCTACAGCCATGCGTTGGGCTCCATCGTCGCTTTTCGTCGGGTATCGAGAGAATACCCGCCATGAACTTCGCCCGAGACCTGATTGCCGCTCGTTCCTCAGAGGATTTGGCGCTCGTCGAGCTCGGACGCGATGACACACGACGGGAGTGGAGCCTCGGCGAGATCGAGAAGGGCAGCGCACGGCTGGCGGGAGCGCTGCTGCGACACGGCGTCCGACGTGGCGACGTCGTGATGACTTTGATCGGCAATCGGTCGGAGTGGGTGCTGACGATGATGGCCTGCTTTCGGATCGGCGCGGTCGTGCTGCCGTGCACCGAGCAGCTGCGCGCGAAGGACCTGCGCCTGCGCTTGGAGGTGGCCGCTCCGGGCCTGATCGTCGCCGACGAGCGAAACCGGGGGCAGCTCGAGGCGGCCGAACCCTCACCTCCGGTGCTCTACGTGCCCGATGAGTCGCTATTCGTGGAGGAGGCGCCGTTCGTGGAGGCGCCGTTCGTGGAGGAGGCGTTCGTGGAGGAGGCGCCATTCGCCGAGCTGGAGGAGGGCGAGCCGGCCCTGATCACCTTCACGAGCGGCACCGCGGGGGAGCCGAAGGCGGTGGTGCATGGACAGCGCTACCTGTACGGCCAACGCGTCCAGGCGGAGCACTGGTTGGGCGCAGAAGAGGGAGACCTGGTGTGGTGTACGGCGGCGAGCGGCTGGAGCAAGTCGGCCCGCAACGCTTGGATAGCGCCCTGGCTGAGGGGCGCGACGGCGCTGCTGCACGATGCTCGCTTCGACCCGGAAGAGCGCTTGGACCTGATCGAGAAGGAGCAGGTCCACATCCTGTGCATGGCGCCGACTGAGTACCGGGTGATCGCCAAGCGCGCGCGACTGAGGGCGCTGCCGAGCCTGAGGGGCATGGTGGCCGCGGGCGAGGCGTTGAATCCGGAGGTGTTGAGGGTCTGGAAAGACGCCACGGGCCTGGACATACGGGACGGCTATGGACAGACCGAGACCGGTCAGATGACGGGCATGGAGATTGGGATAGACGTTCGTGCCGGGTCGATGGGACGCGCGCTGCCGGGGGTCCGGTTGAGCGTGAGGGACGGTGAGTTGGTGGCGGACCCGAGCAGCGTGGGCACGTTCTTCTTGGGCTATCTCGGGGAGGGTGTCGTGCGTTGCGAGGCTCCGGACGGCGACGGCCGAGGGGGTTGGCGAATCGAGGATCGTCGCGAAGGCGGGGCGTGGCGGACGGGTGACCAGGTGAGCGAAGATGGGGATGGATATCTGCGCTTCGAAGGTCGCGCCGACGACGTGATCGTCTCGGCGGGTTACAGGATCGGGCCGTTCGAGGTGGAGTCGGCGCTGGTGGCGCACCCGGGGGTGGCGGAGGCGGCGGCCGTGTCGGCGCCCGACGAGGAGCGCGGGGCGGTCGTGAAGGCGATCGTGGTGCTGCGGGAGGGGTACGCGGCCTCGCCGGAGCTGGTCGAGGAGCTGCAGGAGCACGTCAAGCGCGAAACGGCTCCATACAAGTATCCGCGCATCATGGAGTTCACGGACGAGCTCCCGAAGACCGCGAGCGGGAAGATCAAGCGAGCGCAACTGCGCGAGTGAAAGCCTTTATCTTCTCCTCCTGCGCGTCCTCTTGCTGCGGCCTTTCGTCTTCTTCTTGGGCTTGGCCTTCACGCACTTGCCGCGTTTGTCGCGCTGGTAGCGTCGCCTGCACTTGGACGAACGAATGCTCGCCTTTCTTGTGGCGACCGCGGGAAACTCAATTGAGGGGGTGGCGAGCAGCGGCAGCGCGAGCGGCTGCGTGAACGGTACGGAGGCCCCCACCGTTGTGAACATTCGATCGGCTCCAGCGACGGTGGTGTACGCAGTACTCGCCACCAACCGATAGTGATAAGTCAGACCTGGCTGCAAACCTTCCAATGCGAGCATTACACTGGCGGACCCGAGCAATCCAACTCCTAGGCGCCCCAATCCAACTGTCGGGCCGTACACCCCCGCTTCTGTGCCTAGTTGGAAGCCGTAGCTGGCAGCCAAGCCATCCGGATCGACTGTACCGGAGATCACGGCCGAGGTTTGGGCGATGTCGCTCGCCGTGGCGCTTTCAACGAGCAGGGGAGGCGCGGGCGTAGTTGTGAAGGTCCCTTCAGAAGGACCATTGATGACATTGGCCCCTGCGCCGTTGATGGCGACCAAGCGGTAGTGGTAGGCCCTCGAGGGAAGCAAACCTTCGATTTCTCGGGACACGCGCATGGTGCCGTAGACAGAGGAATGCTGTGAGGAGGTCTCGTTCGTGTATCCACTTGCGGCACACGTTTCGATCACGTTACACAGACCATATTCGAACTGGTAGGTGGTTTCGCTGTTCTCTGGGTTCAGAGTCGCTTGTAGGATCGCCACATCGAACGTCACGACCGACGCAGGCAGTACTCCAACAATCGGCGGAACCGGCTGGGTGGTGAACTGTCCTTCCATCCCGGGCGAGCCATTGCCATCTACATTGCGTCCGACCAAACGATAGTGATAGGTTTGATTCGGCGGTAGAAGACCGGATACGGAAGCCTCGACCGGCACGTTGGCCACGCCGCTACCGTCGTCGGCTGACCCTGAAGATGGTCCACCCGCGGTCTGCACAGTCGGAGCCGTATGTCCGTACGCGCTCGAGGAACACGTTGTCGGCGTTTCGCAAGGCCCGTATTCGAAGAAGGAGGAGGTGTCGACGCCGTCCGGGTTCACTTCCCCTTCGAGCGTCGCGCCGGTAGCGGTCACATTCGAGCTCAGGCCGGTCGTAGCGTCGGGCAGCACCGCCTCGGTGAAAACATCGATCTTATTTGCAGACGCATCGGCGACATACACAGTATCGCTGGATGGGTCTACGCCAATACCGGTGCCACTGATCAAGCTACCTGAACCGAAGGAGTCGGTTGCGCCGCAGCCGGATTCCGATTGGGGTAGAAACGTGCAGCTGGAGCCACCCGGCTCGCTCACTTCATCGACGCTTGAGAAAGCGTATTGTTCCACTTCATTGCCGACATCGACGTAGAGATCGCCCCCGGTGGGGTCCACGGTCAGGTCCGTGGCGCTCGGGGTTGCCGTGACCTGACCGAGGTCATTGCCAGCGTTGCTAAGCTTCTCGACAAAGGGTTCACCGTCTAGCTTGTAGAGGTTGCCACTCCCGTCGACAGCGATCCCGTCCGGCGCGTTTTGCCGGTAGGTTTCAAAGTCTGTGACAAAGCTCCCATCCGTCGCGAACACGAACATTCTCAGGGGGTCGCCGTTTCGCAGCACATCCAGATCGCCGGAGGGATCGACTGCTATCCCGGCCAGCGAGCCGAAGGGGCCGTTGCCGTTGATGTCGGAGCTTCCATCGAGCTGCCCTTGCGGCGCGGGGCCGTTCAGGCTGCTGTCGCCCCACGTTTTGATCAGGTTCCCTTCCGCGGTGAACTTGGAAACCAAGGCATCACCGCTGTCGCCGACGTAGACATCGCCGGCCGACGTCCCTGCGGAGTTATCGATCGCAACAAATGCCGGTGCCTCGAACTGGCCTGGACCAGAACCGGAAAGACCCGCCCGACACGAGAGTGTGCAGATCTCAAACTTAGGCTGCCCGTCGAGGACGCCCCAGCCCCAGGCACGGATGAAGCCGCCGGAGGAGGAGAACTGATCGATGCGAAAATTGCCCGCGTCCACGACGTACATGTCCTGCGTCGTCGCATTGATCGCTAGACCGGCCGGCGAGGATACCTCGCCGGCACCCGAGCCTTCGCTGCCAAAGCTCGCCGAGAAGACGTGGGTACTGCGAGCATATGCGGCACCGCTAGCAAATAGCATCATGCCACAGATAAGAGCCAGCACGACGTATGGCGTCTTACGAATCATGTCCGACTCCCCGCGGGCTTACTGTTGTCGGCTCGCCGCGCCTTGCGAGTCTTTTGGGCGCTCTTGGCCCTCGAACAGTCGGTGACCGCAATCGCGGTCGACTCGTGGATCACTATCCCGTTCTGAGCGGTAAACGCCGTGGGCATCGCTAGTTTGCCCTTGCAGAGATTTCCGTTCGCCGCCAGTGCGGAGTGCGGGCCCCGAGGAAGATAAAGCTCGAAGCTCGCGATCGGCACGTCTGGAACGCTCTTGAAGGTGGAACTCGTGATCCCCGCTTTGCTGATAAACGTGGCTCCGATCAGATCGACTCTGACACCGTCGCCTTGAAGGACGATTATCAGACTCGGAAACTGTTCTCCGCCGTGGGATACAAAATACACGGGACCCATCAACCCGTCCGGAAGGACAGGAGTCGAGGCCCTGGCTATGCCGACTATCGACCCTGACGAACACCCGGCTGGATCTGCTTCGAACGTTGCGGCGGGACACGCCTTCTGTAGGGTGGTGAGCCGCGAGGGAAGTCGCTTGGGCAAGTCGACCTTCACCTTCGCTATGTTTGCCTGTGTGCCCTGCGGCGCCTGCGGATAGACAACCTTCGCGTCGAGGCTCGCACCCTTGGCTCTTGAGACGTGACTGGAGGTGGAAACAGAAAACTTCGGCTTGAACGCAAGCGCGGCGCAGTTGGTTACCTGAAACGGCGATGAGACCTGGGCGCCGTCACCTTGCGTGCTCGACAGCGACCCATCGATCGAGAGCGGGTTGCAGTTCGTCGGGTTGAACGTGAAGCCAGGGCGATCAATCGTGACGTTGACAACCCTCAACTGCAACGGAATGCCGTCCAGTGCGCTCGGCAGGGGATCCGCCGTGACGATCAGCTGCGCGTTGTTGGGATCTACGTCGATCGCGGCTCGCACGACAACGGTCCCGGTACCGGTTGTGCCGGCGAGCGTGTAGGGACCCGCTTTCGCCGGGACGACGACGCTCAAACCATAAGGGGCGCCCTTGTAAGGACCCGTGATGAAGACCTGCCCACCGGTCACAAGGAAAGGCTCGGCGCCGGGACCGGTCAGGACCTGGGCATGACCAATCAGGCTCTGCGGCCCACACGTACCCCGGGTTGCCTGCGGCTCACCGCACAGGCTGACGCTTGAAAGCAGCCCCAACAGCCCCGGCGGCGTCCGCACTTGGACGCCGCTCAGGAAACCGTCGGCGTCTTCGCGGCCGAACGCCAGCGTGAACGGGCTGAACCCTCCCGCCTGGTTGCTGGTCGTGCCGGCGGTGAACGACGGCAAGAAGCGCGGCGGCGCGCACTGCGTGACATAGAAATGGCTGGAGGGCAGCGAGTCGGGTGTGAAGGGCGAACTCCACGGCGTGAGATCGGCAGTTGTGACCGCTGACGCGCACGTCCGCGGGTTGGCGAGTGTTGCTCGAGGACCGCCTCCCAGGCTCAGTGTCAAGTGTTCAAAGGGCAGCTGGGGATTTTCCAGGAAGAAAGTCGTGAGCTGGCCCGTCTGCTGGTTGATCGAGCCGTACCCGGTCAACTTCACTGTGAGCGCGTCGCTGCCTTCACCGATCAGTTGAAGATACAGACGAACCATACGCCCTTCTTGTGCATCGGCCGGATTGCACAGTCCACACAAGGGCGTGCCCAGAAACACCTTGCCTTCGAGCGGCTGCGCCAGATCTGGAGAGGTCGCGTGCACAATTCCAACCTGCGAGCTGGGGTCGCACGACGCGGGACTCAGCGAATTGGGCCCCAGCTCATTGGGCACGATGCGCGGATCGACGCTCGGATCGTCGCGACAGGTCGTCAGGCCCTGCGCCGCAGACGGGGAGACCACCATACCCATCGGCAAAGTCACTCGGACATCCCGCACATGTGGCGTCGTCAACAGACCAGGGTCGTCGGTTTGCGGGACGGTCAGACTGACACCTAGGCCGACCGGCTCGCCCGCGCTCGTGTTATCAGGCTGCACTTCGAGCGAGGATCCGAACTCAAGCGAATTGCAGCCTGTGACCGGCGGGAGCGTCCCTCCCTTTTGGGTCCATGTCGGATCGCTATGATCCCAGCTGCCGTCTGGGTTTGCTCTTCCTGGGTCCTCCCAGGAGTCCGCGGCCGCCACGCCCACCAAAGGCTGACCTGAGCACTCGGTCGGCAGCCTTACGAGCGCAACGTGACCGTCACCGCTCGACTGACCGCCGTCCGGACAGCTGAACGGCGGTCCTGGCGGCTGGTTTTCAAGCAAGTTGAATGGCGGCTGCGGCGGCTGGTTTTCGATCCAGTTGCACACTGAGCCACGTTGAGGGTCGTGACTCGGATCGGCTGGTACCCCCCACAGACTGATCGTGGCGGAGGTAAGCGCCGCCGCCGTGGCTATGCCCGAACTGATCGCACTCAGGCCATAGTCTTCACCCGTGCGTACACCGCCCGTGATCACGAAATTAAGACCGTTGACGTTTCCGATACCGAACTCAGCGGGGCGACCCAACTGGGGCGTGAGGTTGTAAAGCGGATGTTGGCTTGCCTGTCCAGTCGTAACCAAGACTGCCGTTCCTACTTGAGTACTGGCCGGACACGTCGTTTCGAAGTCGTCGAATACGGCTAGTGGGCACGTCGGCGCGGCTTGCGGATCGACGATCAAGCCAGGTGGAAGATCCACCGCGACATCCTTTGGATCGCCACCGGCTGGGATCAAGGTACCAAACCCTTCGCCTGGAACCTGGTTTATTTCGCTGTTGAGCTCAACCTTGGTATTGAACTCGTAGGGCGTGCCCCCCGCCTGCGCATAGGGAGCATCGCAGGGAAGGCCAAGTTCACCGCTTACGTCGGCGCAACTGGACATTTCAAAGCCACCGATGCCAAATGAGTTGGGTGCGGCGTTCGCCGCCGGACACAGCACCGCAACGACGAGGCAGAGACTCAGCCCAACCGCCCACAGGCCGATATGTCGGCTGGCGGTCGCACACACCCCTCGCCTTCTCACAACCGTGCCCCTTTATATGAATCGCTCGATACCGCGGTCTTGCCTATCCTCTTTCTTACCTTCAAGCACTTGCCCCGCTGATCCCGCTTGTAGCCCGATTTGCACTTCGGCTTGCCCTTGACCTTCGGCTTGCCTTTTGGCTTTGCTTGCATGCTGGTCGTCTCCTCAGACGGATTGCCCAATCCTGAGAACGTCGCACTCGCCGGCGCGCCGAGCAGCGAAGGTACGCTGGGTGGACCTTGGCAAATGTCGCCCGAGCAGCCGCCCGCCGGTAGGCCCGCTTCAGGGAACCCGCCGTCAATCCGCGCGTCATATACATCTGTTAGGCCATCGGAATCCTGCGGCAAAATACTCTGTCTGGTCAGGAAGAAGATGTCCTGACCAGACTGAGAGATCACGGCATCTTCGTCGGAACTCTGAGATAGACCGGTGGAGATCATACCGACCGATCCTTCGTGCCATACGTAGACATCTACATTGCCGTTCACCGCCCGCGACGAAAGCGGCTCAACCGTGGAGAAAATAATGGTCGAGCCATCGTCCGTGATTGCCCGGGTACTCAAGCGCCACGTGGGAATCGTACGGTCTTCACTGGCTCCTAGCAAGGACGCCGCAATACTTGCACCAAAGGCACTGTCGTTACCGTTCTCATCATAGCCGTTTTCCCCAACCGACACGCGCTCCAGCCCACCGGTGGAGGCATCGTACCTATAGACGTCCGCAGCGGTATCGGTGTCATCGGGCGTTAGCGCAGACGCAGTCGTGAATACGAGGTAGTCGCCGTCCGGGGTGGTCTGCGCCTGAAATCCAAAACCCTCCGTTTCGACCGACACGACGGCGATAAACGAAGTTAGACGGGTGAGCGAATCGTACACATACAGATTGCTTGACCCCGCTTCTGGAGAGTGGCCTTGCGCATTCGCACCGGCGAGCGCACCGGGGGATACAAAGTAGATGTGCGAACCATCGTCGCTGGAGACCACCACCGATGCGGGTGAACCGGGCGTTACCTGTACCGTTTCACCGATCGCTTCGTGACCGGGCCGCCTATCGATCGTGTCCATCAACAGTTCGCCTACTTCGTTCGTGAAGAACGCCTTCGATCCGTCCTGCGAGGCGCCTTGGAATTCCCCGGCGGGAGCTAGTTCGAGGGTCGTCGATCCATTGACGCGGACGAATACTCCTCCACAATGACGTCTGAAGAATATCTCTGAACCGTCTCCAGATACAGCGTGGAGCCGTCCGTAGAGTTCGACTATGTCTTTTTGAGAGGCTCCTGGACATTCTGGCAAAACAGTATCTCCGGGTCCGTCTGCTTGACCGACGACCGCGACGGCTTCTTCTTTGGGCTGGGGACCCCCGAGTCCCACAATTTGGTAAAGACCTCCAAACGAATCCTCGAAGATCGCATGCGAGAGGTCCTCGGAAGCGCCTGCATAGTTCCCCGGTTCCCCGGGCCTGCCGGGAAACGTGGCCGGGCCATCTGGCAGCGGCCACGCCTGCGTGTTGGCTATTTCCGGGGCGTCCAGTTCGCTCAGTATCAGGGCAGCCGTACCTTCGCTCGCAAGAATGCCTCCCTTTTGAGCGCTGGCCGTCGCGATCTGTCGACTCAGATCAGGAGAGTAATCAACACCCCCGGGCAATCTTCCATCAGCTGGAGGTGGGTTTGTCGCTGAGGTGACCCATCCACCGAGGGTACGCCGAGCGATGTAGGGCACCGTGAGAGTATTGGAGCTTGCCCCCGCAAAGGCTCCCAGTGAGCTGAAGACAAAGCTTGTCCCATCCGGCGAGGCTCCCTGCTCGGCCAGATCGCTCTTGACGCCATAATCCGCCTTGTACGGCGGGCTGACCATCTCATAGACACGACTTTCGGGAAGTTCGAAAGCCATCGTCAAAGGCGTGAACACGCCCTGGCAAATCGCGGCCATCCCTACGCAACACACGCACGCCAAGGCGCATCGTGCCGTGCCCGACAAACGACGCTCCCTCATCGATCCAACCCCCATCTCCGATCCCTTGCGTCAATCAATACTGTCATACTATTCCTATGGTAAGGCTTGGTCGGGGCCACACCATCGGCCCCGACCCAAACCTCGACGAGCGTGGACTGCAAGTCCAGCTCACCCATCTAACTTACTTCTACATGGCACGCAATGCATTCCCGTTCACGAGTAAGATCGAGACGGTACCTTCGACTTCTCCGGTGCCTATACTGCAGGTAGCCTTTTCCGCCGGATTGAAGGTCAGGTCGACCTCTAATTCCGATTCTAAGTTCGCTACGGCCAGAATCGTATCTTCCCTCTTGCATTCATTGGTGACGCCACTTGGGCACTTGATGAACCAGCCCGGATTCCCGCCGCCGGAGTGAGGAGCAAGTAAGTCGCCTGTGGCAACCAATTCGGTCTTCCACGGCAGGTTCACCGGTGTCGCTTCGGCTTCGCCGGACCCACATAGACCGCTTGCTAAGATCGGACACTTGACCATTTTAGCTAAGGTTATTTCTTCGCCCGCTGGATTTAAAAGTGAGGTCACTTCATCGGCGGCGCCGCCGCCAACGGTACCGTCCATGGTCCCGGTACAATCGATCGTCGTGCCATTGCTCTTGAGCGTCAACGTAGTCGGTAACGAGTCGACCGCCAGCGGGGCTGTGATTTCTAACCACCCGAATGTAGAGGTCCCCACTTTTTCCGTGCAATCGCTATTGCTGAATTCCAGCACAGACGCTTCTTTTGTGCACTGATCCCATAAGCTAAATGCCGAGGCACTTCCAGCCGCCAAGGCGCTGAAAGCCCAGACGGCCACCAGCGCCAGTCCAAACATCTGAATATATCTTACCTTACCCACTTTAGATCACTCCTTCGTCGTGGGAGCGTCTGGGATTCGCGCCAATCCGCCGCATCTACGACACACCAATCGCGTGGCTGGCCGGCGGTCTGAGGTAGCACCGTTCTGGCCCCCGAGAGGGCGTGAGGAGGACTTGAGCTGGTTGGTTTGCGCCCACTTGTTATGCTCCCGGTGTAGGCGCTCCGAGTGAGAGCCCGGAGCTGTTGTCGCTGGTCCCAAGAGCACTGACTTTCGAAGTTGCGCTCTTGGGGCTCTTCTTGGCCGACGCGAGGATCTGCGCCGAGCCATGCCCTGTCTAGCACACCGTGCTTGACCTGCGCAAGGGCGTCCATGCACACGACAAGGGATTCGAAATGCCGAACTCCTTTGTAGATCAAGGATTCCGATGGATGGGATTCCTTTGATATACAGGGGTTTTTGTCGATAGCTAAGGGGCATATAAAAGTTTTAGCGCAGAGCGTTGTGCAGCGCTCTAGATACCGTGTTTGCGAGGATTCGATCACCGTCGATCGTCAACCCCGAGCTATCCCCCGTTAGCAACATATCGTCCCATGCCGGGGGCCTTGCAGAGATCGTCGCGTCAGGCTGCGGCAACGGTCCGCTCCCCTCCCAGACCTCTAGGCGTCCCGCACGCGCAATCGTCGACAGTTCGAGCCCCGGCCCGCAAGATATGCGTTCTTGTAGCGTGCAAACGCCGGTAGCGCCATCGTGTACACGCGAAAGGGGAGCCACGAGGCGCACGATGTGCAGCAGATCCTCGCCCAACTGGAAGCGATCGGACATCAGCTCACGGCTTTGGCGGCGGTCTCCCAGGATCCTCCTTGCGCCTACAATGCGGCCCGGATCGGTGAGTGCATACTCGACGAGATAAGGAAAGCTGGCGCGCTCGCCGTGGACCAGCAGCCCGACCTCGGAGAGGGTACGCAAGCGCACGTACAAAGTGCTGCGCGATATGCACAAGCGTTGTTGCAACTCGGAGGGTTGGAGTGGTCCACGAGCGAGCTCGCACACGATGCTTTTGACGCGTATGTCAGCCAACAGTTGTGGTATGCGGGCACTCAGCTCGTGCGGGTCTTGAGAATAACCAGGGAACTTCGACACGCGATATTCTCCCGCTGATGGGGCCTATGGAATAGGCTATAGGCGGACTGGGATTATGCTCGGTAGGGCTGTCCATACCCGAAAAGCTGTCCATTTACTCGCTGAAATCGGGAAATTGGATTATGGAACTCTTGTTGTCAAAAAATGACTACTGGCATATCGTAGTGTGTTGGTGCACCCCAAATGGATCGTTTGGACTCATCGAACCGTCCACCTGAGATGAATCGACCGCGCCAAAGCACGCGGGCGACCGTAAGGGCCGCGTGCTGCCCCAGGCTTCCTCAAAGAGTTAACGGATCGATACGATCGCGTCGATCTCGACTTGGGCGCCGCGCGGCAGGGCGGCGACGCCGACCGCAACACGCGCGGGCGGCTCCTTGGTGAAGAAGCCGGCGTAGACCTCGCCGACGGCGGCAAACGCGGACAGGTCGGTCATGTAGACGGTGAGGCGCACCGCGTCCGCGAGCGCCGCGCCGGCGGCTTCACACACGGCGGTGAGGTTGAGCAGACATTGGCGCGCTTGCTCGGCCGGAGTCTCCCCCACGATCTCGCCGCTCGCCGGATCGAGCGGAATCTGCCCGGAGCAGAACAGCAGGGAACCGTTGCGCACAGCGTGCGAGTAGGGGCCGATCGCGGCGGGGGCGTCGGGCGCGTGGATCGTTTGGCGGGGGACCATTGGAGCATGAGCGTACCCGGACGCGTCTCGTCTCGTCCTCAACCACTTCTCTTGCCTCGCTCTGACACCCTCGCCTCCGCGACCGTCCCGCTCGAAGACCCCAGGGGGCGGCTGGAGCACCGACACACAATGTCCGTTAGATTCCGATTGATGCCACGAGTCGCCAGGACACTTGTAGGCGCTTTCCTGGCGAGCGCCGCTTGCGGGGCGATACCGCTGACGGCGGCCCAAGCACAGATAGCGTGGACTCGCTGCGGGGACTCCAACGACGTGGCGTGCGGGCATCTGACCGTGCCGATCGACCCGAGCGGCGCCACGCCGGGGACGATCACGCTGGCGATGCGCCGTCATCTCGCCCCGCTCGGCGAAGCCAAGGACGCGGTGATCGCGCTGGCCGGCGGGCCCGGGCAATCGGCGATCCCGTTTTTGAGCCAGTTCGGCGAGACGTTGGGCAAGATCGCGGACACTCGCGACGTGATCGCCTTCGACCAGCGCGGCACCGGGCTCTCGCATCCCCTGTCGTGTCCGGCCTTCGAACACCTTACGGGTGGCGGCTCGCCGGAGGCCGTGGCAATCTGCGCGGGACAGATCGGGCCCACGCGCGGCCTGTATACGACGGCGGACACGGTCGCCGACATCGAGGCCATCCGCCAGGCGGGCGGCTACGAAAAGCTGGTGCTGTATGGGACCTCCTACGGGACGAAGGTGGCCGAGCGCTACGCGCAGACCTATCCCAGCCATGTGGAGGCGCTGGTGCTGGATTCGGTCGTGCCTCCCTCGGGCCCGGAACCGTTCGATGAGACGACGTTTGAAGCGGTGGCGCGTGTGTTGAGGCAATTGTGCGGCGCCGGCGCGTGCGCTCACATAACCAAATCGCCGGTGGGCGATCTGGAGCGCCTGGTCAAGGACATCGGGGGTGGGCGCATCGCGGGGCGGGCAATCGACGGAGCGGGCGAAGCGCACGAGGTGGGCATTTCCACCAACGCGCTGATCGGGACGCTGATCGAGGGCGATCTGGATCCGGTGCTGCGCTCGGAATTCCCTGCGGCGGTGCGCTCGGCGGTGCGTGGCGACACAGCCGCGCTGGCGCGCCTGTTGAGCAGGGCCGAAGGGCCGGAAGAAAGCGAAGAAAGCTTGAGCGAGGGCTTCGATTCGCCGCTGTATTTCGCGACGATCTGCAACGAGACGAACTTCCCTTGGAATCGGGCGGCCAGCCCGAAGACGCGGCTGCGCGAAGCGGTGGCCGCGCTGCGCAAGCAACCGACGAAAGCATTCGCCCCGTTCACGGCGACCAACGCGCTCGATCTGAGCGACGTGCCGGCCTGCGCGCAGTGGCCGTTCACGCCCGGAGCGCCGGAAGTGGGGACGGCGCCGATGCCGAACGTGCCGACGCTGATCCTGAGCGGCGCCGACGACCTGCGCACTCCGACCGCCAACGCAAGACAGGTCGCGGCGCAGATACCGGACGCTCAATTGTTGGTGGTGCCCAACACGGGCCATTCGGTGCTTGGCTCGGACCCGACATCCTGCTCCGAGCAAGCGTTGCAAGCCCTGTTCGCGGGCAAGCCGGTGCACAAATGCACTCAGACCAAGCCACCGGCGCTGTTGTTGCCAACCCCGCTGCCGCCGCTGAGCCTGGCGGAAACCCCGCTTGCGCGGGGCGACCACGGCGCGGCTGGTCATACGGCCGGGGCGGTGGTGCTGACGCTGGCCGATTTCGACCGTCAGATCACGCTGGCGCTGCTCGAACATCCCAGCGAAAGCCTGCTGGGAGCGCCGGTCAGCGCTGGCGGTCTGCGCGCCGGCTGGGGCGGGAGCGACCAGGGCGGACTGGTGCTGCATGGCTACTCTTACGTGCCGGGAGTGACCGTTTCGGGCACGGTCACGGCCGCCGGCGCCAAACTACGCATCCGCGGCTCAAAGGCTGTGCACGGCACGATCGAGATCGACGCACATGGGATCTTGAGGGGCACGCTGGCGGGTCAGCGGGTCAGGGTGGTGGCGCCCAAAGCAAGCGAACTGAAGAGGAGCGCCGTACCGCAAGACCTGCGAACGGCTCTTTACGGACCCTTGCGATTCGGCCGCTAACGTTGGGCGCGGTGCGGCGGCCGATTTTGACAATGATGGTTGGCGCGCCGCTGCTTTGGGGCGTGCTTGCCCTTGCCACCCCGGCCCTTGCGGATGCCGTGACGTTCACACCGTGCACGAGCGCATCCGCCGGCGGCTTTTCGTGTGCGACATTGAACGTTCCGCTCGAGCGCGGTGGCGCGGTGGGTGGCAGCGTGAACCTGAGCGTGGAGCGTCTCCAGGTCGGCGCGGCACCCAGCAAAGCGGCCGTGGTGACGCTCGCGGGGGGACCCGGCCAGGCTGCCCTGCCGCTGGCGGCGGGAATGGCAAAGACGATCGCGCCGGCGCTCACCACCAGAGACTTGATGGTGTTCGACCAGCGCGGCACGGGAAGCTCCGGCGCACTCGGCTGCGCGGCTCTGGAAGGCGCCGAAGCGCTGGGGTCGATCGGCCAGGCCTTCGAACGATGCGCCTCGCAGATCGGGCCGCGGCGCGGCGCGTATACGACCCAGGAATCGGTCGCCGACATCGAGGCGCTGCGCCAGGCAAGCGGCTACGAAAAGCTGGTGCTGTTCGGCGTTTCCTATGGAACCAAGGTGGCGCTCGAGTACGCCGAACGCTATCCACAGAACGTGGAAGCGCTGGTGCTCGATTCGGTCGTGCCCCCAGAACGAGCCGACCCGTTCTCGGTGGGCATGTTCAAAGCGATGAAGCCGGTGTTCGAAGAGCTGTGCTCGGACGGCGCCTGCAATGGGATCACCGCCAACCCGCTCGAAGATGTCGCTCGCTTGGTCGCCCGCTTGCACACACACGCCCTGAGCGGCTGGGTGTATGACGGTTCGGGTCACAGGCACCGCGCGACGGTGTCGAACGTGGACCTGTTGAACCTGATCGGCGCGGGCGACTTGAACCCGGCCTTGCGGGCACTGCTGCCGGCTTCGGTGCAGTCGGCCTTGCGCGGCGATCCCGCTCCACTGTTGCGGTTGAACCTGCTGTCGGAGGGCCTGATTCCGAACCTGCCGGGCACCCCGTTCGCGAGCTCTGACGGGATCGACGAAGCGCTGTTCGTGGACACAACCTGTGAAGAGTCGGCGCTGCCCTGGCAACGCGAAGCCGCGCCGAAAACGCGCCTGGCCGAAGGGTTGGCTGCTCTGCGAGCGCTGCCGGCAAGCGCCTTCTATCCGTTTGACGCAAGCACGGCGTGGGTGGACAGCGTGCTGCCGGGCTGCGTTCAGTGGCCCAATGCCGCACCACCGCCTCCCCCGGTGGGCACCTTGCCGAGCGTGCCGACGTTGATCTTGAGCGGCGCCCAGGATCTGAGAACACCCACCGCGGGAGCAGAAGCGGTGCAGGCTCGCATCCCGGGGGCGCAACTCGTGGTCGTGCCTTACACGGGCCACTCGGTCCTGGGTACCGATTTCAGCGGATGCGCCCAGACCGCGTTGAAGGAGTTCTTCTCCAGCGAGACGGCTCAGCAGTGCGGGGCGACCCACAATCCGTTCGCGCCCACGCCAGTCACTCCGTCCAAGCTGGCGGCGGTCAAACCGGTGGGCGGGCTGAGTGGCACGCGGGGCAGTACGCTGGCGGTGGTCTTGGACACGATCCTCGACCTGGAAAGGCAGGTCGTGGGAGCAACGCTGCAGGCCGACCAGGAACTGCCCAGCGGCTCCAGCTTCGGCGGGCTGCGCGGCGGCTACGCCCAGATCACCTCCTCAGCCTTGCGCCTGCATCGCATGTCGTTTGTGAACGGGGTCCAGATCACGGGCTCGTTCCCTGTCGTCGGCGGCCACCTGCGCCCGGCCGACCTGCGTGTGGAAGGCTCGAAGGCGGCGAATGGCACGGTCAGGGTCGGGGCGAGCTCGAACGTGAGCGGTGTGTTGGCGGGCCGGCGCTTCGACGTGAGCCTTGCGAAAGTGAAACTTGCGCGCGCGGGCGCAAGGCCTGCCGCCACCATGGGCGATCTCCCGCTCGATCTGGGCTTTCCGCGGCCTCGCCTCGCGCGCCAGCGCTGAGTGGGCCGCGTCGGCGACGCCCGACCTGGAGGCATTCGGCCGGGCGCTCCTGGGGCGCTCGCGCTGAGCGCCTAGTCTGAGGACCATGCCCAACGCTCTAGCCACCGAGACCTCGCCGTACCTGCGCCAGCACGCCGAGAACCCGGTCGACTGGCTTCCTTGGGGCGAGGTTGCGCTTCGGATGGCTCGAGAGCGCGATGTGCCGCTGCTCGTCTCTATCGGCTACTCGGCGTGCCACTGGTGTCACGTGATGGAGCGGGAGTCCTTCGAGGACCCCGACACCGCCCGGCTGATGAACGAAGAGTTCGTGTGCGTGAAGGTGGACAGAGAGGAGCGGCCCGACGTTGACGCCCTGTACATGGAGGCGGTGCAGGGCATGACCGGGCATGGCGGCTGGCCACTCAACGTGTTCTTGACCCCGGAAGGCTTGCCGTTCTATGGCGGCACCTACTTCCCGCCCCAGGACCGCCCGGGGATGCCGTCGTTCAGACAGGTCCTGCTCGCGGTGAGCGAGGCCTGGCGCGAGCGGGGCGAGGAGATCAGGGAAAGCGGAGAGCAGTTGCGCGAGCGCTTGTCCGGTGGAGCCTCGCTGAAACCGTCCGGTGCGGCTTTCGAGGAGGCTTCGCTCGACGCGGCGGTGGAGCGGTTGGGGCAGGCTTACGACTCGGTGCAAGGCGGCTTTGGTGGAGCGCCAAAGTTTCCACAGGCGTCGGTCTTGGAGTTCTTGATGTGCAGAGCCGAGGTCCATGGAGGGCACGAACCCTCCCCCTCCTCCCCAAGCCCGAACAGCCAGACCGCGCCGGGAACGCAGGGCTCGGTCGAAGCCCGCATGGCCCTGTACACGCTGAAGGCGATGGCAGGCGGCGGCCTCCATGACCAGGTGGGCGGCGGGTTTCATCGTTACGCGGTCGATGAGACGTGGACCGTGCCCCACTTCGAGAAGATGCTCTACGACAACGCGCTGCTCGCGCGTGCCTACCTGCACGGCCATCGACTCTCGGGCGACCCGATCCTGCTGGAGGTGTGCGAAGACACCCTGGATTGGACCCTGCGCGAGATGAGAGGCCCCGAGGGCGGCTTCTACAGTGCCCTTGACGCCGATTCCGAAGGCGTGGAGGGCCGCTTCTATGTATGGACGGCGGCGGAGCTGGAAGAGGTCCTTGGCGAGGACGCCGACGCGGGGATCCGCTGGCTGGGAGCCACCGAGGAGGGCAATTTCGTCGATCCGCACCATCCCGCCCCCGGCTGGAACGTGCTCGAGGACCGTGGCCCACGCCCGGACGTCGCGACGCGTGCCCGCGTCCGCGAGCGCCTGCTTGAAGCGCGCGCCGCACGAACCCGGCCCGGGCTCGACGACAAGCGTCTGACGAGCTGGAACGCTTTGGCGATCTCGGCTCTGGCCGAGGCGAGCGCCCACCTGGGTGGGGTCACCGCCGGCCACGACCCCGACAGCTCCGGCGCGAGTCAGACCCCGAGCTCCGGTCCGGTGTACCTTCAAGCGGCGGTTCAATGCGCCGAATTCGTGTTGCGCGACCTGCGAGCCTCGGAGGGACGCCTGTTGCGCACATACAGCTCAGGCGAAGCCAAGCTGGATGCCTACCTGGAGGACTATGCCTTCCTGCTGGAGGCCTTCATTGCTCTGTTCGAAGCAAGTTGCGAAGAGCGCTGGCTCACCGAGGCGACGACCCTCGCGGACGCCATGATCGAGCGTTTCGCGGACACCGAGAACGGCGGCTTCTTCTCGACCGCGGCCGACGGCGAAGCGTTGATCGCGAGGCGCAAGGAGCTGGAGGACTCGCCGATCCCCTCGGGCGGATCGAGCGCCGCTATGGGCCTGTTGCGCCTGGCCCAGCTGACCGGCGAGCAGCGCTATGAGCGGTATGGAGCGAGCGTAATCGAGCTGTTGCACCCGATCGCCGTCAAACACCCCACCGCGTTCGGCCACCTGTTGCAGGCGATGCACTGGAGTCTGGCCCATATGCGCCCGATCGCGTGTGCCTTGCCGCCACGCGCAACCGCAGGCTAATGCCCCGCCAGAGCCTTTAGTTCCGAGAGGTCTACGGAGTTGGACGGGGCGGTGATCGTGACCGGCTCGTTCCACTTGGAGAAGGTGATCGTCCCGCTTTCCGAGCCCCCCTTGGCGATCTGCAGGGGGTAGGGCTTGCCGGTGGTGGCCACATACAGGGTTCCGTCCTTGGCGCTGTCGGTGATCGCGATTACCGGCTGACCGTTGACCGTCGTAGTGGCGCCCTTGACCAGAGTTCCGTGGGCGGCGAGCGTCGTGTCGATCAGCTGGCGCATGTCCGCCAGCTGCTTGAAGGACGAAAATTCGCCGCTGGCCGCCGACGCCTTCAGCCACTTGCCTTTGAACAGCTGCGCCGCGGCGGAGCCCCCGAGGCTGCGATAGAAGGCGGGGCTGCCGCTGATGTAGGCGGTGTCGCCGACCAGGATCAGCTTGAAGCTCGCGCCGTTCTGGGAGATTTCTCCTTGCGCGCCCTTTTCGGCCACGAGGCTCAGGTCGAGCGTGACGGGCGCACCCCCGCTCTTGAGCGACCCCGACACGTGCACCGCCGTGGCGGCGTCGGCGGCGGCCTTGCTTTCCTTGACGATCTCTTCGGCGCTCTTGGAGGTGAGGCCGTTGCCCGAGGAGCCCGATTTGCCGCAGCCGGCGAGGGCCACGAGCGCCAGGGCGAGCAGCGATACGGCGATGAGGAGACGTCGCAAACGCAAGATTTGGCCATGCTATCCATCGCCACGGACGGCGCCCAGCGGCCGATCGGCCTGTGCACGAGCGCGCAGGACACCTGATCCGCGTGGCGCTGCCTTTGGACGAATCGAGCTACAGGATCGCCAGGTAGCGGTCCAACTCCCACTGCGTGACCTGCACCCTGTAGTCCTCCCACTCCTGGCGCTTGATCTCGACGTAGCGGTTGAACATGTGCTCGCCCAGAGTCCTGAGCACCAGCTCGGACTCGGCCGTTATCTCGATCGCTTCGCCCAGAGACTCGGGCAACTGGTCGATGCCCAGGCGGCGGCGCTCCTCGGCGGTTAGGTGGTACAGGTTCTTCTCCATCGGGTCGGGCAGCTCGTAGCCCTTCTCGATCCCCTCCAAGCCCGCTTGCAGGAGCGCGGCGAAGGTCAGGTAAGGGTTGCACGCCGGATCGGGGCAGCGCAGCTCCATGCGGGTGGCCTGCTCCTTGCCGGGGTGATAGAGAGGTACGCGCACGAGGGCTGAGCGGTTGCGCCGCGACCAGGCCGCGTAGACGGGCGCCTCGTAGCCCGGCACGAGCCGCTTGTAGGAGTTGACCCACTGGGCGAAGATCGAGCAGATCTCGCGCGCGTGCTTGAGTTGGCCGGCGATGAAAGCCTTGCCCACATCGGACAGAAAGTACTGATCGTCGGCGTCATAGAACGCGTTCTTGCCGCCCGTGAACAGTGACTGGTGGGTGTGCATCCCCGAACCGTTCTCGCCGAATAGGGGCTTGGGCATGAAGGTGGCGTGCCAGCCGTACTTGACCGCGTACTCCTTGACGGTGATGCGATAGGTCATGCAGTCGTCGGCCATCTTCAGGGCGTCGGCGTAGCGCATGTCGATCTCGTGCTGGCTCGGCCCGACCTCGTGGTGGGTGTACTCGACGTGGATGCCCAACTGCTCCAAGGCGAGCACCGTCTCGCGGCGAACGTCGGTGCCGGCGTCCAACGTGGTCAGATCGAAATAGCCGCCTTCGTCGAGGACCTCCGTCGACTTGGAGTCTTTGAACAGGAAGTACTCGAGCTCGGGGCCCACGTTGAACGTGTCGAAGCCCATCGCGTGGGCGCGCTCCAAGGCCCGGCGCAGGACATGCCTCGGGTCGCCCTCATAAGGCGTGCGCTCGGGCGTGATCACGTCGCAGAACATGCGTCCCACGCCTTGCTCTTCGGGGCGCCAGGGAAGCACCGCGAACGTCGAGGGGTCGGGCATCGCGATCATGTCCGACTCCTCGATCGCGTTGAAGCCGGTAATCGAGGAGCCGTCGAAGCCCATGCCCGCCTCGAACGCGTCATCGAGTTCTTGTGCGTTGATCGAGAACGACTTGAGCTGTCCCAAGATGTCGGTGAACCAGAAGCGGATGAAGCGAATGTTGCGCTCGGCCACCAGGTCCTTGACGTCCTGGGCGCTCTTGGGTTGCTCGCTGGCGGGCATCTCGGCGCAGCGTAGTCGATGGGCCAGCGCCTCGCCTTGGACGGCTGGCCAAAGGTGAAGCGAACGACCGCCAAGCGGACTGAGCGGCCTGCTGTTGCCCGGAGAAAGTCCCTAGCCGTGGGCGCTCAGGACGGCGGCGAGCACCAGCAGGAAGCCCATCAGCACCGCCCAGGCCGCGATTCGGTCCGGATGGGGCCCAAGTCCACGTGGCGAACGTGGGCG
>JBAURN010000147.1:0-6595 GCA_049581225.1 Solirubrobacteraceae bacterium | reverse complement strand
GTCCTGGCCACCCAGGCGAATCGCGCCCGCGCTCGGCGCGAGCAGCCCGGCGATGCAGCGCAGCAGGGTCGTCTTGCCGCAGCCTGACTCCCCCACGATCGCCAGCGTTTCGCCCTCGGCAAGCGTGAGCGATATGCCGGCCAGCGCCTCGACAGGAGCGTCACGCCGGCCGCGTCCGGGGTAGGTGACACGAAGGTTGTCCACTTCCAAAAGGGGTGCCCCGCGCGCGTGCGCGGTCTTATTAAGAGAACTGGATCCCGTCTCCAAGCCGCGCGCGCGCGCAGGGCGCCCCTTTGCGAACAACGCAAGGTCCTCCTCCGCTGAAGCCGCGGCGGCGCGGGCGAGGGCTTCTTCGGGGGGGCGGCGAGCGAATCGCGCCCTAGTCGGGGGCCGCAAAGCCTCCAACAGGCCACGGGTATATGGGTGTTGGGGGTGCTCGAAGATTCCTGAGGCCGTTCCTTGCTCGACGATGCGCCCGGCCTGCATCACGGCGATGCGATCGGCGACGTCGGCGACCACCCCGAAGTCGTGGGTGATCAGGACGATGCTGAGATCCTCCTGCTCGCGCAAGTCCTTCAGCTGGGCGAGGATCTGCGCCTGCACGGTCACGTCGAGCGCCGTCGTGGGCTCGTCGGCCAGCAGAACCTTGGCGCCGAGCGAAAGGCCCATCGCGATCATCACGCGTTGGCGCATCCCCCCCGAGAGCTCGTGCGGATAGGCCCGCACGCGCTCTCGCGCCTTGGGAATACGGGCGCGCTCCATCAGTTCCCCGGCTCGCTCCAGGGCACGCGCCTTGGACACGAACGGTTCGTGAGCCCTGATCTGCTCGGCGATCTGCTCGCCCACCCGGTGGACCGGGTTCAGCGAGGACTGTGGATCTTGGAAGACCATCGCAAGCTCCGCACCCCGGATGCGCCGCAGCTGCGCCTCGGAGGCTCCGATCAAGTCGCGGCTCTCGAACAGCGCGCGGCCAGAGATCGTCGTGTTCGGACCGCGGGTCAATCCCATCAAGGTCATCGCGCACACCGACTTGCCCGACCCGGACTCGCCCACGATCGCGAGCACCTCGCCGCGGCCGAGAGCGAACGAGACTCCGTCCACCGCGCGCACCTCGCCTTCGCGGGTGGCAAAGGCCACGCTCAGATCGCGCACGTCGAGCAGCGCAGCGGCGCTGGTAGAAACGACGCCGGCGCCCTCGGGACGCTCGCCCACGGGACGCTCGCCCGTGGGATCCCCCACAGGCCGCCCAAGGCCGGTGCGATCCAAGCCTGTGGGGTCGAGGCCTCGGTAGGCCAGCGGATCGGGTGGCACCCCGTCGGGGCTCACGAGATCCTCACCCTCGGATCGAGCAGCGCGTAGGCGATGTCCACGAGCGTGCTGAGGATGACCACCGCCGCCGCCACCATCATCGTGACGACCATCACCGGGGGAATGTCCAGGCGGCCGATCGACTGCGCCGCGTACTGACCGACGCCGCCCAGGTTGAAGACCGACTCGACCAGGATCGCGCCACCACCGATCACCCAGGCAAAGTCAAGGCCCCACAGAGTCACGATCCCGGTCAGGGAATTGCGCAGGACGTGCTTGATCAACACGCGCCGCTCGGAGAGGCCCTTGGCGCGGGCGGTGCGCACGTAGTCCTCGCTCATGACGTCGAGCAGGTTGGCCCGCAACAGGCGCGAGTAGACGCCGATCGAGACCACCGACAGGGCCACCCAGGGCATCAGCATGTGGGTGAACCAACCCCACGGGTCGCTGGTGAGCGGCACATAGCCTTCCAGGGGCAGCAGCTGCCACTGGTAGCCCAGCCAGTAGAGCATGATCGCGCCGAGGAAGAACACTGGCATCGAGATGCCTGCCAGCGAGAGAACCGTCAGCCCCCTGTCCAGCCACCCTCCCGCGTACACGGCGGAGAGCAGGCCGAACAGGACTCCCACCACCAGCCAGATGATTCCGGCCCCGATCGCCAGGGAGATCGTGGGCGGCAGGTCTTTGACTATTTCCTGCTCCACGTTGGTCTGCTGGGAGTAGGAGACGACGCTGCCCTCGAAGATCTTTTCCATCGTCTTTGCGTACTGGATGTAAATCGGCTGATCGAAGCCCCACTGGACCCGCACGTCGTGCACCTGCTGAGGAGTCGCCAGGCGACCGGCCATTCGCAGGGCGGGATCGCCGTCGGGGATCGCCTGGAAGATCAGGAAGGTGAGCACCGTGATCGCGAACAGAACCGCGACGAGCGAGGCGAGCCGGCGCGCGAGAAAGCGCGCGATCCAGGCGTGTCTCGACACGGCCGAGGAGACGTGGGCGGAGGGGCCGCCGCCAAATGTGGAGATCGGGGCCGAGGATGCCTCCATCACGACCGCCCCACGGTCGGGACAGCGCACGCACGGGCGGGTTTCATCACAACCGCCCCCGCAGCGAAGCCTTCGGATCCAGCGCGTCGCGCACCGCATCGGCGAACACGTTCACCGAGAGCACAGTCAAGACCAGCATGATCCCCGGCACGAGCACGAGATGGATCGCACCCGGCATCAGGCGGGTCCCGTCGGCGATCATCGTGCCCCAGGAGGGGCTCGGAGCCTGAACGCCGGCGCCCAGGTAGGACAGAGCCGCCTCGAGCAGGATCGCGTTGGCCACGATCAGGGGCGCGAACACGACGATCGTGGAGGCCAGGTTGGGCAGGATCTCGCTCACCATGATCCGCAATCGGGCAAAGGGGGGCGGGTAGCCCATGACGCGCGCCGCGTCGACGAACTCGCGCTCGCGCAAGGAAAGAGCCTGGGCCCGCAAAGGCTTGGCCACGTAGGGGAATACGACCACGCCGATCACGAAGGCCGGCAACAAGAGCGAGCCACTGCGCAAGGTGAACAGGCCGAGGTCGATTCCTCCCACCGCCAGGGCGACACCAAGCGCCACCCCCAGCAGGACCGCCGGATAGGCCCACACGAGGTCGAACAAGCGCGAGAGCACCCCGTCGGTGAGTCCCCTCATGTAGCCGGCCAACATGCCAAGGCCGATAGCCAGCACCAGCGTGATCGCGGTGGCGATCGCGGCGATCTCGAGCGAGTTGCGCCCGCCGTAGAGCAGCCTGACGGCCACGTCGCGCCCATTGGAGTCGGCGCCGAGCAAAAACCGTCCTTTCCAAGTTGGACCGATCGGCACGCCCGAGGGAGAGACGACGTCCACCTGTTTGCCGCCAACGCTTACGGTCTCAGTGATGTGGTTCTGATCGGGACCCGTATGGGCCACGTCTTTGGCGTACACCGGCGCGAGCAGGCAGGCGAGGACGATCGCGACGAACAGCGCCCCGAACGCAAGCGCCACGCGGTTGCGTAGGACAGCCCTCATGTCCCCTACATCGCCACAACCGCCGCCGCGCCTTTAGCGCCGCCAGCGTCCTGGCTGACCGATCCAGGCGACCGCTGAACGGCCCGACCTCGCGAGGAGCGGGCGCGCTGAGACCAGCAGGCGCGCGGCCCTCCTACTTCAACTGCAGGCTGCTCCAGTCGGTCCCGTACACCGGATGGAAGATGAGGGCGCCGAAGTCGATCCGATTGGATACGAACTTGGGCACCTCGTCGTAGCCAAACGGCGCCATGTAGGCCTTCTTGGCGGTGTATTCGTCGAGCGCCTGCCAGCGGCCCACGACTGAGCTCAGCCGCGAAGAGGGCACGGGCGCCAGCGCGGCCAGTTCGGACTCGATGTGGGGATCGTTGACCTGCGAGAGGTTGTGATTTTCGGTCGGCAGGATCGATTTCGCGTCGAGCAGCTGGTAGAAGTCGATCGGGTTGGGGAAGTCCTGGCTGAAGGACATCCAGCCGGTTTGAGCCCCGTTGGACATGTTGCCGACCGTCGGGTAGTACTGCGCGTCGGCCACGATCTTCTCGGTCGCTTTCAGGCCGATTTCGTTGAGCACACCCGCGTAGTAGTCCACGAATTCCTTGTGGGGAGCGCGCGAGCCGCCCCACACGGTGACCGCCGTGCCGGCCATACCCGACCTCTGCACCAGTTCCTTGGCCTTGGCCAGGTTCGGGCCCACACTCGGTTCGCCGTAAGGACAGGGACCGGAGGGATGGCCGGGCATCCCCACCGGCAGGAAGAAGCAGGCCGGGTCGAGCATGCCCGAGTCCAGGCGCTGCAAGGCGCGGCGGTCAATCGCGTAGTTGACCGCTTCGCGCACCAGTTGGCTGGAGAAGGGCTTGGATTTGACGTTGAGGAAGAAGTACTCGCCGGAGACGGTGGGCTCCTTGGCGTAGCGATCGGAGGCCTGGCTTTCGACCTTGGCCAGCAAGGTCGGGGGGATCGTGTCGTTGTAGTCGAACACGTCGGCGCTGTTTTCAAGCACCTGCTCGGTCTCGCTCTGGTTGTTGGAGACGATTCTCACGTTTACGTTGACGTGGCCGACCGGCACGCCGGGGATGGTGGAGCTGGAGAAGTGGGGATTGAGATTCAATGAGAACGACTTGTTGGACACCACGCTGGCGATCTCGTAAGGACCGACGCCCGGCGGGGGGTTGTTGGGAAGGCTCTTCATGGGCGTGCTGCTCGGCACGAGGCCGGCCGCGGGGAACGCCAACACGTTCAAGAAGGGGCCGTAAGGGGCCACCAGTTTGATCGTGATCGTGCCGGTCGCGTCATCGGCCTGGATGCCTGAGATCGTGGAGGCCTTGCCCTTGTCGAAGGCTTCGCCGCCGACGACGTTTTCGGTGAGCAGTTCCTTCTCACCCCAGCCGAGCTTGATCGCGCGCTCGATCGTGTGGGTGAAGTCAGAGGCCTTTACGGGAGTGCCGTCGGAGTAGACGAGCCCTCTGCGCAGAACGAACGTGTAGGTCTTGCCGTCAGAGGAGACGCGAGGCAGGGCTTCGGCCACGCCGGCGATCAGTTTGGTGCCGGCTTCGCCGGAGGCGCGAGCGTAGGTGACGAGGCCGGTGTAGGTGAGCCAGGTGGCCTCGTAGGACTGAGTGGTGAAGCCGAGGCCGGGGTCGAGCGAGTCGGGCGCCGTGCCCATCAACACCGTGACGGGACCGGTGCCTCCGCTGCTGGAAGTGGTGGACGTCGAGGAGCTCCCGCAGGCGCTCACGATCCCGATCGAGGCCAGCGCCAGCGAAACCGACGTGAATGCCCGAAGTCTCCTATGCACCTGCTTGTGCCCCCTCATGGGTGCGCCCCCCCTCGCGAGTCAGCGAGTCTCGTAATGTGTGCCACTAAGTGCATGGTTCGACATCCCTTGTCGGCACCCTTTCACGAAACTTGAAGTATTCAAATGAGCTTGGACGCCACAGAGATCGACATAGACGAGATCGTCGCCCAGGTGGCCAAGGTTCAGCCCCTGTGGGCCTTGTTGCGCATGGCAGACCGCGCACGCTACATGCGGCGCATGGCCCAGGCGATCGTCGACGAAGTCGACGACCTGCGCGAGGCCATCGCCCAAGAGCAGGCGCGGCCGCGCACCGAGGTGGCGACGCTGGAGCTGCTTGCGGCGATCGACGCGCTCAAGTGGGTGGCCCAGCAAGGAGCCGGGGTGCTGGGCGGACGCAGGGTTGGGGTGCACCGCTCGCTGTTCTTGACCAAGCGCGCCCGCATCGCCTATGAGCCGTATGGAGTGGTTGGAGTGATCGGCGCGGGCAGCGCTCCGTTCGCGCAACCGCTCGGCCAAATCGCGGGTGCGTTGCTGGCCGGCAACGGAGTCGTCTTCAAGCCCGCGCCGCGCGCCACCTTGGCGGGAGAGCGGATCGCGCGAGTGCTCGCGCGCGCGGGACTGCCGGAGGGGCTCGTAAGAGTCGTGCACGGGGGCGCCGACGTTGGTTTGGAGCTGGCCCGCTCGCCCGTGGACAAGCTCCTGTTCACGGGCTCGCCGACCACGGGGCGGGCGGTAGCGAGGGAGTGCGTCTCGCGCGAGAAGGAGGTGAGCGTCGAGCTGGGCGGCAAGGACGCGATGATCGTGCTCTCCGACGGTCACGTCGGACGAGCGGCCGCGGGCGCCCTGTGGTCGGGCTGCGCCGCCGCCGGCCAGGCACGGGGTGCGGTCGAGCGCATATATGCGGCCCCGGAGACGATGGAGCGGCTTGTGCAACAGCTGGTGGCCGGTGCACAGGCGCTCAAGGTGGGCGACCCGAGCAACCCCGAAGTGCAGGTGGGTCCGCTCTCCTCCGAGCGCCGGCTTGGGCACGTGCGAGGACTCGTGGAGGAAGCGGTCGCGCAGGGAGCGACTTTGCTTTGCGGGGGGCCGGTTCAGCCGGAAGACCTCGTCCAATCGGCCGGCGGCGATGTCGGCCAGAGGGGAGCCGGCGGGGACGACAGGGGTGGCGGCAAGGGCGACAGGGGCGACCAAGTGGGCGAATCCAGCATGACCAACCTCTATGCCCCAGCGGTCCTGACCGGCGTGACCCACGAGATGCGAATCATGCGCGAGCCAATCGGGGGGCCCGTGTTGACGGTGATGGAGTTTGGGTCGGTCTCAGAAGCAATCTCCCTGGCCAACGAGAGCGCTTACGGCTTGGGGGCATCGGTGTGGACCGCCGACCGCTATCGGGGCATGCGGATCGCGCGCGAGCTGGATGCGGGCATGGTGTGGCTCAACGACCACCTGCCGAGC
>JBAURN010000146.1:0-29598 GCA_049581225.1 Solirubrobacteraceae bacterium | reverse complement strand
CGTGGGGCCAGCGACCCGGAGCTTGCCGGGGGCATGGGACGCGCGGCCACTGGGCCGCTCGCTCCGCCACGAGCAGACGGGGCTTGGTGGGCCAGATGGGAAAGCACGAGCCCGGCGACCCCCACGACTACCCCAAGCAGCAACCCAACCCCGACCAAGCGCGGCGTGCGCGATCGGACACCGACCGCCGGACCGCCGATCTCCGACCCCCTCGTTTGAGGGGAGGTCTCATCGGGGGAGCCTGCCCGCCCGGGAGAGTCGGCCTGCTCGGGGTGAGCGAAGCTCTCCGCCTCGCCCGCCGTGTGCTCCTCCGAGAGAAACTCCTCCTCGCCATACACGCGATAGACCTGCCGTGGGGTACGACGCCACAGGCTCATCGGCGTGCCCCCAAGCGAGGGCCAGGAGTCACGCAGGCGACCGGGAGCGGGGACGGGGAGCGAACCCACCCCCGGCCGCTTACGCGCGAATGGGAGGCACCGGTCGATCGTCTCGGCAACCGATCTCCGGCGTCCCAAGGGACGCGCCTATGTGGGGGGCGAGGGGTTTTCATAGGTGTGTCCCTGTCCCCTAATCCGACCGACTCGCCAAAGCGGGACAGGAAGACGCAAAAGATCTCTCCGACTGAGCGCGGTCGATCTCGTTCTGCTTGGCGAGCAGAGCCGCAAGCCGGGCGCGAGCTCGCTGGCCGACCTTGCGGTACTTCGCCTCCGACCAGCCATGCTCGCGACAGAAATCCTCTCCGAGACCTCCCGCAAGCTGACTTTTGAGCAGCAGCCGCTGATCGGGCGAAAGCAGACCGACAAAGCGACAGATCAGCCGCAGGTCGTAGCGCAGCAGCGTGAGACGCTCGATGTCGGCGCGAGCGTCAGCCACCTCGACCTCGCCCTCCTCCCACGTCCCGAGCGGCAGCGCGGATGCGACCGCAGCCTCCATTGGACTACGTCCCGCGAGGGCACGACGACGATCGTGGATGCGGGAGACGAAGCGCTGCTCCAGCGCATTGGCGATGTGGGCTCGGCTTGAGAAGCCCCTATCGCGCCCGGCTCGCTTCAGCAACTCGACGGTGGCCTGGCTGTAGCAGTCCTCCAGATCCTCACGGCTGAGGCGGTGTCTATGGGCCGCCAGCAACAGCGCACGCCGCGCGCGAACCACCAGCGCGACTGTCTCAGCCGGGTCACCGGGAATCGAGCGACCACCCGCGGCAAGTCGTTTGAAGGCCTCCTGTCGGGTAGACACGTAAGCATGTCGATGCGAGTGGCCTCCACACCCCCCTCCCAATTTCTGCACGACCGGCTGGCGGCGATCGATCGCTACCAGCAACGCAAGCGCTTGCTCGGCTTCGTAGTGGCCGTGTTCAAGCGCTTCGACGACGACCAGGGCAGCCAGATGGGAGCCCTGATCGCCTACTACGGATTCTTCTCTCTGTTCCCGCTGCTGCTCGTGTTCGTCACGGTGCTCGGTTTTGTGCTTGAAGGCAGCCCCAGCACTCAGGCGAGCGTGTTGCACTCCACGCTCAGCCAGTTCCCGATCATCGGCACACAGCTGCAGAGCAACGTGCATTCGCTCAAAGGCAGCGTCCCTGCGCTGGTGATCGGACTGATCGGGGCGACGCTGGCAGGCCTCGGTATCACCGGCGCCGCTCAAAGCGCGCTCAATAAGGTGTGGCACCTGCCGCGCAACCGCCAGCTCGGATTTCTCGCGTGGCGCTTGCGCGGCGTGGGTTTGCTGGTTGTGTTCGGCCTGCTCACGATCGTCTCGACGGTCGCCGCCGGCTATGTGACAGCGCAGACGACCGGGATCTTCGGCGTGCTTGTCGGCATAGTCGTCGCGCTCGCGGCCAACCTGCTGCTCTTCTTCGCCGTCTTCCGTCTGCTGACCGCCGATGAGATCGACACGAGCGACCTGATCGCGGGAGTAATCGTGGCGGCGGTTCTATGGCAGATCCTGCAACACGTCGGCGGCTTCTACGTCGAGCGGGTGGTGCGCCACGCGAAGGACACCTCGGGTCTGTTCGCCTTCGTACTCGGACTGCTCACGTGGCTGTATCTGGGTGGTCAGGTGACGCTGATCGCTGCCGAGGTCAACGTCGTGAGAGCCAAGCGCTTGTGGCCGCGCAGCCTGTTTGGCGATCCTCCGCCAGACCCTTGAAAAGGAGCGGCGCGCCGCTATACTAACTATCAATTCGTAACCTCATATGGAGCGTATAGCGATGGCTTCAACCCCCTCACCCCCTTCACAAAATCTTCAGTCACCAGAGCCACAGGCCAAGCCCGTGTTGCGGCTGATTCCCCTCGACGACACCGTCGTCTTCCCCAGCATGGGAATAACGCTCACAATCGACGTTGGCGATGACGAGCGCGTCGTTCTCGTGCCGCGCCACGAGAACGAGTTCTTGGAGGTCGGCACAATCGCCGAGGTCTCAGAGCAGTTGCGCTTGCCCGGAGGCGCCCACGCGGTCGCTCTCTCCGGCGAGCACCGTGCATTGATCGGGGCTGCCCAAACAGGCCCCGAAGGAGAGCTGCGCGTCGAGGTGGACGAGCGCCCCGACGACGTGCCGGTGGACAAGCGCACACGCGAGCTCGAGCGCGAATACCGTGCCGTGGTCGAGGAGATCCTCGAGCTGCGTGGCGACGACGGACGCATCGCGGCGTTCCTGCGCGCGATCGTAGAGCCCGGCCCGCTGGCCGACTCCGCCGGGTACTCACCCAACCTCACCTACGAGCAGAAGGTCGAGCTGCTGCGCACACTAGGCGTGACCGACCGCCTCGAGCTGGCCGTCAAGCTGCAACGCGACAGCCTCGCCGAGCTGCAGGTGCGCAAGCGCATCCGCGAGGATGTGCAGGAGGGCGCCGACAAGCAACAGCGCGAGTACTTCCTGCGCAAGCAGATGGAGTCGATCCGCAAGGAGCTCGACGAGGACGAGACCTCGATTGTCGAGGAGTACCGCGCCAAGATCGAGGCTGCCGAGATGCCCGAGGAGGTCCAAGAGCAGGCCCTGAAGGAGCTGGGCCGCTTGGAGCGCATGGGCGAGCAGACCGGCGAGTCGAGCATGATTCGCACCTACCTCGACTGGCTGATCGCCGTGCCGTGGAGCAAGCGCTCGGAGGAGCACCTGGACCCAGTGGCGGCGCGCGAGGTGCTCGACGCCGACCACGAGGGCCTCGAGGATGTCAAGGACCGCATCACCGAGTACCTGGCCGTGCGCAAGCTGCGCTCCGACCGCGGCATCGAGGCCGACCCCAAGTCGGGGGCGATCCTCACCTTGATCGGGCCCCCGGGCACCGGGAAGACCTCGATCGGCGAGTCGATCGCCCGTGCCACCGGACGCGAGTTCGTGCGCATGTCGCTCGGCGGCGTGCGCGACGAGGCCGAGATCCGTGGGCACAGGCGCACCTATATAGGCGCCCTCCCGGGACGGTTGGTGCGCGCACTGCGCGACGCCGGCACGATGAATCCGGTGATCCTGCTCGATGAGGTCGACAAGGTCGGCGCCGACTGGCGCGGAGACCCTTCGGCCGCTCTGCTGGAGGTGCTCGACCCTGCTCAGAACCATTCCTTCCGCGACCACTACCTGGACGTGGAGCTGGACCTGAGCCAGGTCATGTTCATCGCGACCGCGAACGTCGCCGACACGATTCCTGGACCGCTGCTTGACCGCATGGAGGTGATCCGCTTCGACGGATACACGTCCGAGGAGAAGCTGGCGATCGCCAAGGGCTACCTGTGGCCGCGCCAGCGCGACCGCAACGGTCTACGCGAGGACGAGGTGAGCGTCTCCGACGAGGTGCTGCGCACGATCGTCGCCGAGTACACGCGTGAGGCGGGCGTACGTAACCTCGAGCGCGAGCTGGGCACGGTGCTACGCAAGACCGCCACCCGAATCGCCTCAGGTGAGACGAAGCCACCCACGGAGATCACGCTCGAGACCGTGCGTGACGCACTTGGACGCCAGAAGTTCTTCCAGGAGTCCGCGGCGCGCACCGCCACCCCGGGCGTAGCCACGGGCCTTGCCGTCACCGGCACCGGCGGCGACGTGCTGTTCGTCGAGGCCACCGCCATGAAGGGCAGTGGCTCCTCCGGGAACGGGCTCGTGCTCACCGGCCAGCTGGGCGACGTGATGAAGGAGTCGGCGCGGATCGCCCTCTCCTACGTGCGTGGTCACGCCGAGGATCTCGGCATCGATCCCGCGGCGTTCGAGAACAGCGAGTTCCACGTGCACGTGCCCGCGGGCGCGATCCCCAAGGACGGCCCTAGCGCCGGCGTGACAATGGTCACCGCGCTTGCCTCGCTGCTGTCAGAGCGGCCTGTCAAGCACACGGTGGGAATGACCGGCGAGGTCACGCTGCAGGGCCGCGTGCTGCCGATCGGCGGGCTCAAGCAGAAGGTGCTTGCCGCCCACGCGGCGGGGCTCACGGATGTGATCCTGCCGGAGCGAAACCGTGGCGATCTCGACGACATCCCCGAGGAGGTTCGTGAGCAGATGAGCTTCCACCCGGTGATGAGCGTGCAGGAAGTGCTCGACCTTGCGCTGGAGCCGGCGCCAAAGGTAGCCCAGGTCTCCTGAGCGGGTCTGTTCAATGTCTGCACGCAGCTCACGCCGATGCCAACCAGTGCCCTTGGAGGTCCGCCAGGCGGCGGATCTCCTGGAGCGCCGCTGGCAGCTTTCGATCATCTATGCGGCCCTCAGCGGCGCGTTGCGCTTCAACGAATTCGCCGGGGCCGTGCAAGGCATCTCGCCGCGCATGCTCTCCGAGCGCCTGCGCGATCTCGAGGGCGCCGGCTTGATCGAACGGACCGTGCTGCCCACGAGCCCACCGATGGTCGAGTACCGACTGACCACGCGCGGTCGCCGCTTGGCGCCCGTGATAGAGGCGATGCGCGCCTATGCCGAGAGCGTCGGCTGAGGCGTCAGATCCCCCTCGTGACAGCCGGCTGCATCCAGGGCCGCGCCGACGAGCTGGCCGCCCTCACAATCCTCGGCGCTCACAGCTCGTCGGGGATTGCGCACCCCGATCGCGCCGGCGAGCCCTCCGACCGCGACTAGAAACGAGGCGATCCCCATGCCCAAATGGAAGCTGTCAAGCGACGCTTCGTCCGCGGCCTGCGTGATCGCGCGAGCCTGCGCTTGCGGTAGCCCTTCGGTGTTAGGGCGCCCGAGCGGTAGTCGCTTGGCTTCGGCGACCGCAGCCTTGGCGGGAGGGCCGAGCGGACGACCCGCGAGGTTGCTGTCCAGGCCCGAGACGAATGACGCAGCCACGGCGGCGCCCACCGCCGCCGTGCCGAGGAGGCCCGCAACGCGCGCCACCGCGTTGTTGACAGCCGAGGCTATACCGGCCTGACTAGTCTCCACGCCCGCGAGCACGGCAGCCGTGAGCGGGGCAACCGTCATCGACAGACCGAGCGAGAACACGAGAATGCCCGGCAGGACGTCGCTGACGTAGTCGACGTGAACTCCGATCCGCTGGAACAAGAGCAGCCCGACGGCGGCCACAAGTGGGCCCGCCCCCATGAAGAGGCGGGGCCCGTAGCGGTCGGCCAACGCACCGAAACGCTTTGAGAAGGCGAACATGACGAGCGTCGCTGGCAGGGTCGCCAGGCCGCTCTGTAGCGGGGTGTAGCCGCCGATCTGTTGCAAAAAGATCGTCAGGAAGAAGAACAGGATCGCCAGACCCGCGTACATCGAGAGGGTCTCAATGTTGCCCGCCGAGAAATTGCGTCGGCGAAAGAGCGCCAGCGGCAACATCGGATCGCGGCTGCGCGACTCGTGCACAACAAAGCACACCAGCAATGCCACGCCGACCGTGAACGGCACATACACACCCGGGCTCCCCCACCCCAGGCGGGGCTGCTCGATCAGCGCGAACACGGGCCCACCGAGCCCCAGAGCGCACAGCAGCCCGCCGAGCACGTCGATCCGGCGGCCGCTCTCGCGACGAGGCTTGGCCGCCGGGATCACCGCCAGGATCAAGACCACGCAGATCGCCACGAGTGGCAGGTTGATCAAGAAGATCGCCCGCCACGAGAAGAGCTGGAGCAGCTCGCCTCCCGCGAGGGGCCCGAGCACCGTGGCGATGCCGCCCCAGGCCGTCCAGCTGCCGATCGCCGGACCGCGCTCGGACTCCTCGAAAGTCGCCACGATGACCGCCAAAGCGCTTGGCGTGAGCAGAGCGCTGGCCACCCCCTGTAGGGCGCGCGCCGCGATCAACGCTCCGATCGTGGGAGCCAGGGCACATAGCAGCGAGGCCGCCCCGAAGCCGCCGACCCCGAGCGCGAAGATTCGCCGCTCTCCATACAGATCTCCAAGCGAGCCGCCGATCAGGATCAGCGATCCAAGCGTGAGCAGATAGGCGTTGACAACCCATTGTTGGGCCGCCAGCCCGCCGCCCAAGTCGCGTTGGATCGTTGGCAGGGCCACATTTACGACGGTGCCATCCAGCAGTGCGATCCCTGAGCCCAAGATGCAGGCCACGAGCGTGAGGCGCTTGCGCAAAGCGACATCCGCGGTGAGGCGACTCCCGATGGAGGTCATGTGCTGCACGGTAGCCGCCCAACGTTGCTCGGGCGGCTACGCCGGGCGCGTTATCCGCGCCCCCTTCTCAGCCGGTCGCCTCGAGGAGCGCCCACGCGGCCTTGCCTTCGCGCTCGGCCTTCACCACGACCCCCTCGGCCTCGAGTCGGCGCAGGTTCCCGTTGATGTTGGGCGCGCTCATAGCCGTCACGACCGCCAGCTCTCCTACCGTGTGGGAGCCGTGCTCGAGCGCGCCTAAGATCGCCTCGCGAGCGGCGCCTCGCGCGGCTCGCTCGGGCTTGGTCTTCAGCGGTGACGCGGCCTCGGCGCCTGACCTGGTCTTGGGGGCCGACTGCCGCGAGGGCTCGATCGGGGTCGGTGCCTTCGCGCGCGAATCCACCGACCGCCTCGCTGTGGTCCGAGCTTCGACCTCGGCGCCGTCGCTACGGGCCTCGACAAGAGCGTCCGCCGCCACGAGCAGGCGCTGCCGCTCGGCCAAGAACGGCCTCAGCTCGTTCAAACGCTCGTCGATTTCGCGGCGGATGGTGCTCAAAAGGTCGGTGGCCATGCTTGTCCTTCCAGCGTCGGGTTATCTCGGGCGGGGCATTCTCGCAGCTAATCGCGCCTCGCTCGACTCCAGCCGCCACCGGATTGTCCGAACGGGCATTCGACGACACCTCGGATGACCTGGAAGGCCTTCGCCCCGTCTAGTGGATTTCTTTGATGGCCTTCGCGATGTCTTGGACGCTGGCGAACGTCGTGGGGTGGTGTTGTCTGGGGAAGGTGATTGCTTCGCTCCCCACAACGTTTTTGAGTGTTCCGCCGGTGCGTCCGAGGCGATATGCGGGGCTGGTGTGGATTCCGTCGGCTCTGGCCGTTTGGTCGTCTGTGACAACTTGTTCGCTTCGCCGCCCGTCGTTGCGATCTTTGTGCCATTGCGCGATGTTCAGCTCGGGGATCTGGCTTGCAATGTTGTCGATGTAGTGTTCGGTGACGTAGGGCGTGTACTCGACGCCTTGCTCGTAGTAGAAGATGTAGACGAAGTTCCAAAGCTTGTCCTGTGCGCCGGCGGCGACCGCCGCCGCCTGTTGCTTGACGAACGTTTCGGGGTGAATCGTGTTCGTCTTGTAAGAGCGGTATTCGACCTTCAGGATGCCGCGACGCACGAAGTCGTCGATGATCGCCGGGAGTAAGGTGAGCACCCAGCGCTTGCTGTCGTTGTCCTCGAGGTCGGCGAACACCTGCAGAGTCACGGGCGCCATGCGCGAGCCCAGCGTTCGTCCTTCCTGAGGTATCCCCGCCAGAAGCGCGCTGACTTCGTGATCGATGCGAGTCTCCCCTCCAGCGCGACTGTTGCTCGAACCGATCAGCAAGACAATCCCGATGACAGCTACGGCGATCAGTCCGCTGGCGAGCCCAGCGCCCAGCCACGCTGCCCGACCCCGGATGCGTGTTGCCGGCGCAACCGCTTTTGCCGCTCTGGGGTCGGCCCATCTCCTGGGCATCGATCGGCTTTGCTTTTTTGCCACGCCTGGGCTCGTTCAGCGATCTCGACAGGTCTGCTCGGGCGACCCATTGCTTTGTGTCGAGTCCGCCCGACGCTGGTTTGCGGCGAGGCTTGCACAGCGCACCGCTGTTTGCAAGCGAGTCGGAAACAATGAGCTGGGACGGCCTGTTTATCGTTGATTTATTTATTCGGTCGTCGTAGCATCCGCCACAACTGCTTCACTCGGCGCGCTTGCGTCCTTTGACCTGAATGGATGGCGATTCGAAAGCGGGGAGCTATGCTCAACCTGTCTCGGTTTCACTTGCGTATTATGGCGACTGCGCTGTTTTCACTACGGCGGTCGATGCTACTCGGACTGGTTGTGTTCTCGCTTTCTATGACCGTCCTAGCGGTTACAGCCGTTGCGTGTGAAGGCGGTGGTGGCCCGCCGACGGCGCCGACAAAGCCGGAACAGTATGCGACAAACCCCCCTGGGGCTTACATGCCTTGGTGTTTCCTAGGCAAATCCGTGAATTGCGCAACCGGCAACGAGACCGAGGAACAGACCGATGTCTCGATAGGCGGTCGTGGCCCCGGCCTGCGTGTAACTCGGTCGTACAACGCGCTGGCCGCTGCCGAAGCCTCTGAATCCGGGCCGTGGGGATATGGATGGACGGGTCCTTACAGCGCACACCTCGTGGTCAGTGGTGAAAAAACCATTGTCTATCAAGATAGCGGCAGTGCAGTTGAATTTTATAAATCCGGATCAGAATATATCCAGGGCGGCTGGATCGAAGGACGCCTGATAAAAGAAGGCACGAGCTACATCTTTATGCTCTCCAACCAGAGCAAGCTGGAATTCAACAGCGAAGGTCGTTTGACTAAGGAAACCGAACGCAACGGCAATTCGAACACGATGACGTACAACGGTAGTCACCAACTGGAAACCGTGACCGATGGTGACAGCCGCACCTTGAAATTCAAATACAACGGTGAAGGGTTGGTCGAAAGCGTCACCGATCCAATGGAACACGTCGTCAAATACGAATATTTGTCAAAAAACCTGACGAAGGTGACGATCGAAGGAAAAACGCGGTGGGAATTCGAATACGAATCGCCGCACCTGTTGACAAAAATAAAGGACGGTCGCGGGCATTCGATCACCAATAAATACGACGGGTCGCATCGGGTGACCGAACAGACTATCGCCGGTCATACTCGCAAATGGACATATGGCACTCCCGCCGGGACTGAAACGACTGTCACTGAGCCAAACGGCTCCGAAACGATCGAGAACTTCAATGCCGCCGGGGAGCCTACAAAGGTGACGCGTAAAGGCACAGGGATTGAAACGACGACGACAGAATACGAATACAACACTGAAACCTTTGCGCTAAAGAAGCTGAGCGATCCCAACAAACACGAAACGAAATATACCTACGACGCCAACGGCAACAGGATCAGCGAAACCGATCCCAACGGCGACGAAAAGAAATGGGAATACGACAGTAAACACAACATCCTCAAGGAAACGACGCCTGAAAGCGAGACTACGACAATCAAACGCAACGAACACGGCGAACCAGAAACGATCGAACGCCCCGTGGGAACGGAAACGCAGAAGACTGAATACAAATACGGTACGCACGGGGAACTCACCGAAGAAAAGGACCCGCTGGGACACATCACAAAATTCACGTATGACGCCGCAGGCGATAAGGAAACGGAAACGGATCCCGAAAGCGACGAACGTAAATGGAAATACAATAAAGACTCCCAGGTGATCGAAGAAACCAGTCCTCGCGGGTTCACGACTAAAATTGAACGCGACGAACAGGGCCGTCCGACGAAGATCACCGACCCGCTCGAACACTCCACCGAATACAAATACGACGGGAACGGCAACGTCGAATCGGAAAAAGACGGGAACGGACACATCACGAAATACGAATACAACGAAGAAAACCTCCGCACCAAGACGATACAGCCGAACGGGATCGAAGAAGAAACCGGGTATGACAGCGAAGGACAGATGACCAGCCACACCGACGGCAACACCCACAAATGGGAATACATTCGCAACAAGCTGGAGCAGGTCGTCGAAGAAAAGAACCCACTGCTGAAGGTCTGGAAAAAGAAATACGAATTGGCCGGGAACCTGGAAACCCTAGAAGACCCCGAAGCACACACCACAACATATAAATACGACGAATCGAACCGCCTCAAAACGATCAAATACTCCACCGGCAAACCCTCCGAAGTGACCTACACCTACAACAAAGACAGCAAGGTCACGAAAATGGTCGACGAAACCGGCACGACCGAAAACACCCTCGACAAACTCGACCGTCTCACCGAATACAAAAACGGCGCCGGCAAGAAAGTCAAATACGAATACAACCTCGACAACCAGCCCACCAAAATCACATACCCCAACGGAAAATCGATCACCCGCGCCTACGACAAAGCCAACCGGTTGGAAAGCGTGACCGACTGGAACTCCAAGATAACGACCTTCAAATACAACGCCGACTCACAACCCACAACTACTGTATTCCCCGCAGGCACCGAAGACGAAGACACTTATGAATACAACAAAGCCGACCAAATGACCGAAATCGCGATGAAAGGCCCGCTCGGCGCCACACTCGGCAAACTGGTCTACGAACGCGACGGCGACGGACAGGTTAAGAAGACTACAACAACCGGGCTACCAGGACCCGAAGTCAACGAAGCCACCTATGACGAAAACAACAGGCTCATAAAAGCGGCCGGGCAAGCCTACGAATACGAGAAAGCAAACAACCCCACCAAGATCGAAGGCAAAGCAACCTACACGTACAACGAAGCTGACCAGCTAAAAGAAGGACCCGGAGAAACCAAATACACCTACAACGAAGACGGGCAGCGCACAGAAATCGCGCCTAAAACGGGACCAGCGACCAAATACACCTACGACCAGACCGGCAACCTATCCACCATCAAACGCCTCCACGAAGGTGAAGTCAGCGAAATCAACGACAGTTACACCTACGACGGTAACAACCTACGCCAATCGCAAACCATAAACGGCACCAAAACAAACCTCACCTGGGACACCGCAGAACAGCTCCCGATCATCCTCGAAGACGAAACAAACAACTACATCTACGGCCCAGGAAACACTCCCATCGAGCAAATCAAAGGTACCACCGAAACCTTCTATCTACACCACGACCAACAAAGCTCAACACGCCTGCTCACAAACAGCGAAGGTAAAAACGTTGGAGCCTACACCTACACTGCGTACGGCAAGACCGAAGAACACACCGGATCAGTAACAACGCCACTTGGGTACGACGCCCAATACACCAACACGGACACTGGCCTGATTTATCTCAGGGCACGCGTCTATGATCCGAGCACTGCGCAGTTCTTGACTGTTGATCCAGCGTTGGCCACGACCGGCGAGCCATATTCGTACGCCGGCGATGATCCACTGAGCCGAGCGGACCCCACCGGTGAATGGGAATGGTTCTGGGAAAAATGGACTGTAGGAAACTGGAAAGAAGCGGCGAAGACGGCGGCCTATGTTGCGGTCGGCGTGGGACTGGTAGCTGGGGCAATTTCATTTATCCCAGTCGTTGCCGTTGCCGGCGCGATCGGGGTCACGGCCGGAACAGTTGGGGCCATAGTCGGTGGCGCGGTTGTCGTCGGTGAGACAGTCGCGGGAGTCATTACAGTAGGCTCTAGTGTCATCTACGTCGGGGCCGGCATTTATGAGGTAAACCATGGAAAAGTCGCTGAAGGTGTGGGAGATGTCGTCTCGGGGCTGATCTTTGGTGGAGCTGCCACGAGTGTGATCGGACGGCTTCTATGGGGGTATGCGCCGCTTTGGCTGACACACCGACTCGCAATCTACGGCGGCCTCTTTGCAGCATTCGGACTCGACCTTTATTGGCGACTTGAGCGGCGACTTCCGGCGGGATGTCCATAATCCTGTTTAACTGTAGATTTTACGAGGGCAGCGGGCGGAGACAGCGTGCCACTCGATGCTGATGCGCTCAGATCGGCTCAGGCTCGGCGACCATCGGGCCTCGACCACTCGCCGCTGGCGCCGGATGCTCGTGGATACGCGCGGGCCCTACACCATGATCCTGTACGTGGCCAGCAGTGACAGCACGATTGGGGGAGATCGACAGTCGCTCCGACCATTAGGTCGGATACGAATATGGCCAACGAGGCCGGGAAAGGAGGACAGGACGAGATTGGGTCGTAAGAACCGCGCGGCTGTGCTGCTGACGCAGACAGTGATGCTACCCGGCCAAGCTAAACGCAACCTTGCCAGGCTTTACGGAACCTGGGTGACGCCCTATGCGTAGCTTCGAGGAGTAGCGACGAGAAAAGTCGGGGCGGCCGGATTTGAACCGGCGACCCCCTGCTCCCAAAGCAGGTGCGCTACCAGGCTGCGCCACGCCCCGATGAACCTCAGAGTCTAGCTTGCGCGTCTAGCCCAAAGCCAAGGCGCAAGAATCTCGCCTGGAACGCCGGTGCTAAGGTCCGCCCGCCATGGCCGACATCCAACCCCTGCGCGCCCTCCATTACGACCAATCTTTCGTCGGTCCGCTCCCCGACGTAACCGCTCCGCCCTACGACGTCATCGACTCCACCCAGCGCGAAGCGCTCCTCCAGCGCTCCCCCTTCAACGTCGTCGCCGTCGATCTCCCCAAAGGCGAGCCAGACCCCTACGCCACCGCCGGCGAGCTATGGGACGCCTGGCAACTCCAAGGCGCCGTAGTCCGCGACCCCGAACCAGCCATCTGGCCCCACACCCAAACCTACACCGGCCCCGACGGCCAGACCCGAACCCGCAAGGGCTTCTTCTGCCGGGTTCGCATCGAGGGCTACGGTCCGGGGCGGGTACGACCCCACGAGCGCACGCACCCAGGCCCCAAGGAGGATCGACTCCGCCTGATGAGGACGACACGCACGAACCTCTCCCCCATCTTTTCCCTCTTCTCCGACCCCACCAACGCCGCATGGCAGGCTCTGGAGCCCGCCACCGCGGAGGCCCCCTGGGGCGAGGTCACAGACGGGGACGGCACCATCCACCGGCTTTGGCGCTTGACCGACCCGCAAGCGATCGCCGCCGTACAGGCGGCCACGCGCGACGCCGAGCTCCTGATCGCCGACGGCCATCATCGCTATGAGACCTCCGACGCCTACGCCCAAGAGCTGGGCGGCGAGGGCGAGCACCGCTACATCCTCATGTGCCTCGTCGCCCTGGAGGACCCCGGCCTCACCGTGTTTCCCACCCACCGCTTGGTGCGCGGCCTCGATCGCGAGCGCCAGGAGGCCTTGAGGGAAACATTGCGTCGCGACTTCGAGATCGCCGAGGTGCCCCTCGAGCAGATCGCCCCCGAGCCCGGCACGGGCCCATTGCAGCTCGGCTATATCGACGCCCATCACCTCCAGCCCTACCGCCTCACGCTCAAGGACCAGGCGATCGCCGACGCCGCTCTGCCCGGCTTCTCCGAGGCCTACCGCCAGCTGGACACAGGGGTTCTGGAGGCGCTGCTGTTGAAGGGCGCGCTCGGCCTCTCCGACGATGACATCTCCCACTTCAACGGCCTCTTCTACGCGCGCAGCGACGAGGAGGCCGTGGCGTTGGTCCGCTCCGGCGAGTACGACGCGGCCTTCTTGATGCGGCCCACGCCCGTTCAACAGGTGCGCGAAGTCGCCGCCTCCGGGGAGAACATGCCACCGAAGTCCACGTTCTTCTACCCCAAGCTGCTGACCGGCTTGCTGTTCAACCCCCTTTCCTAGCGCGATGCCGTCGATACCATGGAAGGAGAGGGTGCTGTGACAACCCGATCGGAAGGGGTTGCAGTGATGAAGGCCAGTGTCAAACGCAATGATTCGGCGTTCAAACACACCGTGCAGGTGCGCGATCACCAGTTGACCGTCGACGAGCCCCTGGAGTCCGGTGGCGACGACGCCGGCCCCGACCCTCAGGAGCTTCTCGCGGTCAGCCTCGCTTCGTGCACCGCGATCACGATGGAGATGTATGCGGCACGTAAGGGCTGGGATATCGGCAAGGTCGAGGTCGACGTCCAATACACCCCCGCCGAGCGAGGCTGTCCGACCAAGTTCGACGTGGTCTTGCGCCTACCCGAGGACTTGCCCGAGGAGCAGGTCGAGCGCTTGCAGGTGATCGCCGCCAAGTGTCCCGTGCACCGAACTTTGGACGGCGAGGTCATGTTCCTGGAGCGAGTCGAGCGCACCCACGCGGTCGCGGAGGCGTGAGCTTCGATCTGGCGCTCGGTGAGGTCCTGTTGGGCCTTGACTCCCACGATGGGCCCGCCGCCGACGCCCAGGTGGCAGCGGCGGTGCTCGTCCCTCTCTACGAGGACTCCGGCGGCGAGCTGCACGTGGTTCTCACCAAGCGCCGTGCCGACCTGCGCCGCCACGCCGGCGAGATCTCCTTTCCCGGTGGGCGCCGCGACCCCGGCGACGCCTCCTTGAGCGAGACCGCTCTGCGCGAGGCCGAAGAGGAGATCGGGTTGCCGCGAGCGGACGTGACTTTGGTGGGTGCGCTCGAGCGCACCTCCACGTTCGTGACCAATTACGCGATCCACCCATTCGTGGGACTGCTCGACGGGAGCCGGCCATGGCGAGCCTCGGAGCTTGAGGTGGACAGCGTGCTCGAGCCAACGTTGAGCGGAGTCCGAGCAGGCGCCACACGCACACGCATGGAACGCCGCGGGTTCGCTTTCGAGACCGACGCCTACGTGTTCGACGGCGAGCTCGTGTGGGGCGCCACGGCTCGCATCCTCGAGGACTTGCTCAAGCGCACCGAGGCGCTGCTCGACCGCCGCGCCATCGGCTGACGCGGCGGTCGCGCCCGCGAGCCCAGAGGGGTGGGCTCGAAGCTGCTAGCTCGGTTGCGGAACGATCCGGATGTAGGGCTTTGGCTCCTCCCACCCATCCGGGTAGCTCTCCTTGGCCTGATCGTTGGACACCGAGCCCGCGATGATCACCTTCTCGCCGGGCTTCCAGTTGGCCGGCGTGGCGACCTTGTGCTTGGCCGTCAGTTGCAGCGAGTCGATCACGCGCAGCACCTCGTCGAAGTTGCGACCGGTGGTCATCGGATAGACGAGGATCAGCTTGATCCGCTTGTCCGGTCCGATCACGAACACGTTGCGGACCGTCTGGTTGTCGGCCGGAGTGCGAGCGAGCGGGTCGCCGTCGACGCCGGCGGGCAACATGTCGTAGAGCTTTGAGACGTTGAAGTCGCCGTCGCTGATGATCGGGTAGTTGGGCGCTGTGCCCTGGGTCTCCTCGATGTCCTTCGCCCACTCCTCGTGGCGGTCGAGCGGATCGACGGACAGACCGATGATCTTCACGCCGCGAGCGTCGAACTCGGGCTTCGCGCTCGCCATGTATCCAAGCTCGGTCGTGCACACCGGGGTGAAGTCCTTCGGATGCGAGAACAGCACCGCCCATGAGTCGCCGATCCAGTCATGGAAGGAGATGCGACCCTCAGTCGTATCGGCCTCGAAGTCTGGGGCCTCCTCGCCAAGCTTCAACGTCATTGCTTGTCCTTTCTCATGATGGGAGTGCTACCGGAAGTCGACCACGGGTGACTCAACCCAGACACTGGCGAATCCTGATCAACTTTTCAGAGATTATCGACCAGCATAGCGCGCCGGCGCGCTCTCGCCGGGGCCTTCGATCAAGGAGGCGACCGCCTCGCTTGCCTCAGCCAGCCATACCGCCAAATCGCTCGGATCGGACCTCAGCGCCGCCGTTGGGATCGAGTTGCGCTCAGCTGTCTCCAACACCGACCGCTCCCAGTCGTGGGGCTGATAGACGAAGCCACGCATCGAGCTGTCCACCGAAGCGAGCAGGAAGCGCTCCGGCGAGCGCCCTTCCAGCCAACAAACGATCGCGACGTGCTCCAACGCCCGGCGGTCGTTGTGGGCGCCGGCGCTCACCACGTGGCCTTCCCGCTCCAACACGTCGGCCAGTGCCGTCGCATTGACCCCTCCTCCGACGATCAGGAATCTCGCCACGCGCCAATCCTACGGAACAGTGGGCGCCGCGGCCGGTGGGGACCGCGGCGCCCTGTCGAGGAGACCGGCAAGTCGATCGCACAGATGAGGCATGCGCGGGGCGCCGCGGGAGAGGTTGGGTAACGACGCCCTGGTGAACCCCTATGTGCGATCGTGCTCAGTCACTCACGCTCTTGCGATTTGTCATCACCTTTCGGGCGGAGAACCGTCCCCTCCGCCACGTTGTCAGCAAGAGAACACAACGTATGTAAACACATATTGAGGGATATGTCAAGGGTGGTCTCTTTGTGACCTCTCCCCCTCGATCCGAGCGCCTCGAATAGCATCCGAGTCCGATGACCGAACAGCCCCCAGAGACTGCGGACGTGGTGACGATGGACAAGATCGTCGCGCTGTGCAAGCGCCGCGGCTTCATCTTCCCCTCCTCGGAGATCTACGGAGGGGTCGGCTCGACCTACGACTTCGGCCACTACGGCGTGCTGCTGAAGGGCAACGTGAAGAACCAGTGGTGGCGGGCGATGCTGTCTGAGCGAGAGGACATCGTGGCGCTCGACTCGGCGATCCTCCAGCACCCGCGCGTGTGGGAGGCCTCGGGCCATCTGGCCGGCTTCACCGACCCCCTAGTGGACTGCAAGACGTGCGGCCAACGCTTCAGAGCCGATCACCTCGCCGAGCTTCCCTGCGGGCGCAAGCCCTCCAAGCATCCCGGGGAGACCAACGAGTGCGACCTCACCGAGGCACGCGACTTCAACCTCATGTTCGAGACCACGATCGGGCCCGTGAAGGAGTCGGGCTCTGTGGCGTATCTGCGCCCTGAGACCGCGCAGGGGATCTTCATCAACTTCAAGAATGTGCTCCAGTTCTCCCGCAAGAAGCCCCCGTTCGGGATCGCGCAGATCGGCAAGTCCTTCCGCAACGAGATCACGCCGGGCAACTTCATCTTCCGCACGCGCGAGTTCGAGCAGATGGAGATGGAGTTCTTCGTCCCCCCCGCCGAGGCCCAGAAGTGGTTCGAGCATTGGCTCAAGGAGCGTATGCATTGGTACACGGGGCTCGGCCTGCGTCCCGACCATCTGCGCCTGCGCGCGCACGACGCGGACGAGCTCTCGCATTACTCCTCGGGCACGAGCGACGTGGAATACCTGTTCCCGATCGGCTGGTCCGAGCTGGAGGGGATCGCGAATCGAGGCAACTTCGACCTCACCCAGCACGCGGAGTTCTCGGGCGAGAAACTGGAGTACTTCGAGCAGAGCACCGGCGAGCGCTACGTGCCGCACGTAATCGAGCCTGCGGCGGGCGCCGACAGGGCCACGCTCGCTTTCCTGGTGGACGCCTACGACGAGGAAGTGGTGCAGGGCAGCGGCGAGCAGGCCGCGAAAGGCGGCACCCTGGAAACCCGCACCGTGCTGCGCCTTCATCCACGCCTCGCCCCGGTGAAGGTGGCGGTCATGCCGCTCGTGAAGAAGGACGGCCAGCCCGAGCTTGCGCGCGAGTTGTATGCGGATCTGCGCGGGCGCATGCAGGCGGAGTACGACGAGGGCGGCTCGATCGGCAAGCGCTACCGCCGCCAGGACGAGATCGGAACGCCGTGGGGAGTGACGATCGACCACCAATCGATCGAGGACGGCACGGTGACGCTGCGCGACCGCGACTCGCTCACCCAGGACAGATGGAAGATCGATGAGCTCGGCTCTGAGCTCGAGCGGCGCCTGAAGGAGCCGTGGACGACGCCCAAGCTTCAGCGATAAGGAGAGACATGGACTTCGACTTGACCGACGAGCAGCAGCTGATCAAGCAGACCGCGCGCGAGTTCACCGACAAGGAGATCGTGGAGCAGGCCAAGCAGAACGCGCGCAACCACCACTTCGACCTGGAGATCGTGAAGAAGATCGCCGACCAAGGCTATCTCGGCGCGATCGTGCCGCGCGAGTACGGCGGTGCCGGCCTGGACTACATCTCCTACGGGCTGGTGGTGGAGGAGATCGGCAGGGGCTGCTCGTCGGTGCGCACCGTCATCTCCGTGCAGACCTCGCTCGTGTGCAGCGCGATCCTCAAGTGGGGCACCGAGGATCAGAAGCAGCACTACCTACCGAAGCTCTGCTCGGGCGAGTGGTTGGGCTGTTTCGGATTGACCGAGCCCGACACCGGCTCGGACGCCGCCAAACAGAAGACGCGCGCCAAGAAGACCGACACAGGCTGGGTCATCAACGGCGCGAAGATGTGGATCTCGATGGGCAACTACGCGAAGGTGGCGCTGATCTTCGCCCAGACAGACCCGGAGAAGGGCCACAGGGGCCTGGCCTGCTTCATGGTCGACACCGACCAGCCTGGCTATCAAGCCAGCACGATCGAGCACAAGATGGGCCTACACGCCTCCGATACCGCCTCGATCGCCCTGGAAGACGTCGAGGTCTCAGACGATCAGATGCTGGGCGAGATCGGCGACGGCTTCAAGGTCGCGATGTCCTCGCTCGACTCCGGCCGCTACTCGGTTGCCGCCGGTTGCGTGGGAATCTGCCAAGGCTGTGTCGAGGAGTCGGTCAAATACGCCAAGGAGCGCGAGCAGTTCGGCCGGCCGATCGCATCCTTCCAGCTCGTGCAGGCGATGATCGCCGACATGGTCCTCAAGACCGACGCCTCAAGGATGCTCGTGTGGAGGGCCGGCTTCCTCAAGGACAAGGGTCGCCCCAACACCCTGGAGACCTCGGTGGCGAAGCTGCACGCCACCGAGGCCGCGGTGGAGTGCTCGAACACGGCGATCCAAGTGCATGGCGGCGCTGGTTACGTGGACGATCATCCGGTAGAGCGCTACTTCCGCGATGTGCGCGTCACGACCTTGTACGAGGGCACCTCTCAGATCCAGAAGCTGATCATTGGACGCGCGATGACCGGCATCAACGCGCTGGTGCCGTCCTGAACCGAACCATCGTGGAGCGTGAGGCATTGGATTTGGAGGGATTGGAAGGGCGTGCCGCTCGTGTGATCGGGGTTGTCGGCGCAGGCACGATGGGCAGTGGCATCGCCCAGCTGGCGTGCAAGGCTGGTGCGCGGACGCTCCTACACGATCCGTTGCCCGAGGCGCTTGTGCGCGGCGCTGAGAACGTTTGTGCCGGGCTGGAGAAGGAAGCGTCAAAGGGAAAGCTGACGGCCGAGCAGGCCGAGCAGGCAGCGGCACGCCTGGAGCCCAGCGACAGCCTCGAGGCGATGTCTTCCTGCGAACTGGTGATCGAGGCCGCCCCGGAGCGATTGGACGTCAAGCACGAGCTGTATGGGCGTCTGTCGCGGATCGTGAGCGAGAAGTGTGTGCTCGCCAGCAACACCTCCTCGCTGCCGATCACAGCGATAGCCGCCGGCGCCGCCCACCCCGAGCGAGTCGTCGGGATGCACTTCTTCAACCCGGCGCCGCTCATGCGCCTGGTCGAGGTGATCGGGGGTGTCCTCTCCGACGAACGCTCGCTTGCGCTGGCGCACACGACCGGCCTGGCGATGGGCAAGGACGTGATCAGAGCGGCGGATGTGCCCGGCTTCATCGTCAACCGCTGCAACCGTCCCTTCGGCCTGGAGGCCTTGCGCCTGTTGCAAGAGCGGGTCGCCGACGTCGAGACGATCGACCGGATCGTCAGGATCGGCGGAGGCTTTCGCATGGGTCCCTTCGAGCTGAGCGATCTCGTGGGTGTGGACACCGGCTTCGATGTCTCCAAGAGCTTTTACGAGCTGAGCTTCGGCGAGCCGCGCTGGCGCCCCTCCCCCATCCAAGCCCAACGCGTCGCCGCCGGCCTGCACGGGCGCAAGAGCGGACGCGGCTACTACGACTACACGGGCGAGGGTCCCCACCGACCGGCCGACCCCGACCCGCCCATTGCCACCGCGGACGCAATCGTGGAAGGTGAGGGCCCGGTGGCAGATGCCCTGCGCGCGCTCGCCGCCGGCTCCTCAGGGCCGCGGATAGTCGTCGAAGGCCTCGGCGGCACCGTCGAAGGTGAGCCGTTTCACGCGATCGTCCCGCTCAAGCTCGTAGAGGTCTCGGGCGAGTTGGGCGAAGTCGCCTTCAAGGGCCTCGGCCTCCACACAGAGCGCGTCCACGCGGCTCCCGGCGGAGTGCTCGCGCGGATCGTTTGTCAGGTGATCAACGAGTCGGCGTTCGCGCTCGGCGAAGGCGTGGGCAGCGCCAAGGACATCGACAAGGGCATGATGCTCGGCCTGAGCCATCCGCGCGGCCCGTTCGCCTGGATGGAGCAGATCGGCGCCGACCTCGTGCTCGCCGCGCTCGAAGCCCTGAGCGACGCCTACCGCGAGGAGCGCTACCGCCCAGCCCCAGCCTTGCGCCGCCTCGCTAGGTCGTAGGTTCAGCGGCGGGTGAAGCCCACTGGGCCTCCGCCAGATCCCCCACAGGCATCCCCTCGGGTGTGGGCACCTCGGGCGTATCGCGCAGATACCACTCGGCGTCGAGTGCCGCCTGGCAGCCCGATCCGGCGGCGGTGATCGCCTGACGGTAGGTGTGGTCCACGAGATCCCCGGCGGCGAACACGCCGGGCCGGTTGGTGCGGGTCGAGCGACCCTCGACCTTGACGTAGCCGTTCTCATCGAGCTCGATCTGTCCTTCCACCAACGAGGACTGGGGCTCATGACCGACGGCGATGAAAGCCCCGGTGATCGGAAGATCGCGATGCTCGCCGGTCTGTGAGTTCACCAGCTTGGCCACGCTCAGCGCGCCGTTCTCACCTGGCTCGAAGCGCTCCACCGCGTAGGGCGTGAGCAACTCGATATTGGCCTGCTCGCGTGCCCTGGCGAGCATGATCTTCGAAGCCCTGAACTCGTCGCGACGATGCACCACGGTCACCTTGCAGGCGAACTTGGAGAGGAAGATGGCCTCCTCCATGGCGGAGTCCCCACCGCCCACGATGATCGTGTGGGCGTCCTTGAAGAAGGCCGCGTCGCAGGTCGCGCAGTAGGAAACGCCACGACCTGAGAGCTCATCCTCGCCGGGAACCCCGAGCTTCTTGTGCTCGGCGCCCATCGCGAGGATGACGGTGCGGGCCTGATGCTCGACATCGCCCACCCAGACCTTGTGCACCCCGCCGACCTCTTGGGCCAACTCGACCCGCTCGACCTGGTCGGTCTCGAGCTTGGCGCCGAAGCGCTCGGCCTGCTCGCGCAGCTTGCTCATCAGCTCCGGACCCATGATCCCCTCGGGAAAGCCTGGATAGTTCTCGACGTCGGTGGTCTGCTGCAAAAGACCGCCCCAGGCGAAGCCCTCGACGACCAGCGGAGCCAGGTTGGCGCGCGAGGTGTACAGGGCGGCCGTGTAGCCCGCCGGCCCACTGCCGATGATGATCGTGTTCTCGACGTCCGCCATCCGATTTGCCGTCCCTTTGGGGTTGTTTCCGCTCGAGCGGGCGAGCGCTGTCACTCCAAGGTAGCCAATCCAGCGATCTCTCGCCAGTCCTCAACTACCGACAAAACCCTCGCTTTACTTTGTAAAGTATAGCACTGCTGCTAGGCGTGAAGAGGTCCGGCTGCTTCTATCGACTTCGCCGGAGAGTTCACTGGAGCCGCCTCAGAAGCCTGCTCCACACGCCAACGCGCGACGGTGCGCCGCAGCTGGAAGAAGGCGATCGCGCCGGGAACCGTCGGCAGCCAGAAGGAGATCGCGCGGTAGGAGAGGACCGCCAGGACGGCCAGGTTGAAATCGACGCCGAAGGCGACCAGAGCCCCGATCATGCCCCCCTCGACACCCCCCAATCCACCCGGGAGCGGCAGCAAGTTGCCGGTCATCCCGATGAAGTAGGCCATCAGGATCACGGTGAAGGGCGGCGGCGAGCCAAAGGCGTGGAAGCAGGCCCACAGCACGCTGATGTCAAAGCCCCACCACGCAAGCCCACCCAAAAGCCCGACATCGCGAGAGCGGATCAAGTCGATCGCGGTGCGCACTCCGCTGGCCGCGAGGGCCGGAACCGCGGCCGCACGCGCCACCCAATGGGCGATCCGGCCCGAGCCGACCGCCCACCGCGCCAGGCGCCGCTCGATGTCTCCCGGCAAGAGCGCCATCGCCCCGACGATCACAAACAGAATCCCGGCGACGGCCGCGGGCACGATCGTGATCGCAAACGATCCGCCGCCCGGGAGCAAGCCGATCCCGAGGCCGATCCCTCCGAGCAGCACAGCGGCCGCGTAGATCACGTACAGAAGAACCATGAACGCGACCATGCGGCAGGCGACCAGGCGTGGCTCCATGCCCGAGCGCCGCAGAGCCCAAGCCGTGAGGGCGACTCCACCGGCGCCGGCAGCCGCGAACAGTCGCGTGGCAGCAAGCCCGGCCATCGTGATCTGGTAGCTCTCGCGCCAACCGATTGGGCTCCCACCGCGCACGAACACGGCGCGGAACAGCACCACGTAGCCGCCAAAGGAGCAGATCTCGAGCAGGACACCGATCATGATCCACCACGTGTCTCCTCGCTCTATCCGATGAGCGGTGCTGCTCAAGCCGGCGAGCTTGGGGAGCACGAAATACAGGAACGCTACGGCTGAGAAGACAAACAAGCCGAAGGCGATCGCGCTGCGGCGCGTGACCGGCACGAGCGGCATCTGCTCCTCCCCGTGCGCCTCCCGCGGATCGACTGGATCGTTGCCGTTTGTGTGGGCCACAGTCATCACACAGCCTCCTGCGCGCAAGCCTCAATGGCCGCGACGGCACCGGCGATGCGCTCGAGCGCCGGAGCAACCGCCGGCGCCGCACGCCGGATCGCGGTCGTGAGCGCCGCGCCGGCGATCAAGTCCACGACGTAGTGCTCGCCCAAGTAGACGAGCGCGAAGCCGAGCGTGGCGGTGTAGCCCCACCCCAAGGCACCCGCGACCGGCCCAGTCTCGGAGAGAAGCTGGGCGGCCATCATCGATGTGGCGAAGTGCAAAGACGGCATTGCGGCCAAAGGATTGCCTCCAAGAACACTGTAAAGGGGCCCCCAGCCGTCTTTCCAAAAGAACTCGCCGTATTCGACCATCATGCGCCTGACCGCCACCTCATGGCGCTCGTCTTCAAACTCCTCTCGACGCGCCACATCGCCTGCCGCATACCAAGGAGGCGCAGTGGGCAGCACCCAGTAGATCATCGCCCCGACGTCGAACACCGCATAGGTCATCACCGCCGAGCGATCGAACCGGCGGAAGTGACGCACCATGACGTAGGCGAGCGCTCCGTGGGGCACCATGAACCAGATCCAGTGCGCCCACACGAGCACCTTGTCGCCGAGACGCCATTGGCCCCGTGCAAGGCGTCTCTGCAGGCGCACGGTGGGCAGCTCGCCGAGGCCGAGCACGCGATCGATCGCGATCGGATAGTCGACCAGCACCCTCTCTGTCTGAGCGTCCTTGTCGTCGTGGGGGGTCTTGTAGGCAGCCAAGTAGGCCCACATCTGCAGGCAACAGACCGCGACGTCGCGTGTGCGCGTACGAGGCACAGCCACGCACAGACCCACGGGCGCCGCGAACGCGACAGTCTGTGCAACCAAAGGAGGCGTGGAGAGGCGCTTGCGCACGAGCGGCGCCATCACACCCGCGGCCACGACACCCCAGGCGGCTGTCCTGATGACCCTCGACCGCACGGGGCGCTGAGTATATGACGCCGCCCGGCAGCCCCCTATGCGTGCGCGCAGAGGGCAAGTATCGGGCATTACCGACTCGGCGTTGAGGCCCCACTGCAGAGGGCACCGCCGCCGGCGCGCTAAGCAGCCGTTCCCGCCTCCGCCCGCTCGCGCATGTGGCGCTCTGCCTCAGCCACGAGCGCCCGCACCACCTGACTCTCCTCGTCGGCCTCGGGATGCCACTGAACGCCGAGCACGAAGCGCCGGTCGGGCAACTCGATCGCCTCGGTCAGGCCGTCCACCGCAGAGCTTCCACTGATCTGAAGGCCTTCACCTAGGCGATCGACGCCCTGATGGTGGTGGGACTTGGTCGCATGGTGGGTCTCTCCTGCGGCCCGCGCGGCCAGCGTGCCACCAATCAGGTCCACGTCGTGGTCGGCGCCGTCGAAAGTGCCGGGAAATCGCAGATGGTCGTGGTGGCCGAAATGCTCGGGCAAGTGTTGCAGCAAGGTGCCGCCAAAAGCCACGTTGATCAGCTGCATTCCACGACAGATGCCGAGCACCGGCAGGTCGCGCTCGACTGCGGCGCGTACGAGCGCAATCTCAAAACGATCGCGCTCGGGCACAGTGTCCACCGTCTCGGAGTGGGCTTGGTCGCCGTAGCTGGCCGGGTCGATATCGACGCCTCCGGCGAGCACCAGCCCGTCGAGCAGGTCGAGTGCTTCGCTGGGATCTTCCACGAGCACTGAGTCGGGAGGCAACATCACGACAAGAGCGCCGGAGCGCTGCACGGCTTGGACATAGCTGCGGGCGAGCAGGACGGCCTCTTGGTCCCAGGTGCCCCAGCGGGCACGCTCCAGAGCCGTGCAGATGCCGATAACGGGCCTTCTCATCGCCCCACACCATAAACTCCCGGCGCGATGCACTTGGACACAGTCAACGTGAGGATCGAGCAAGGCGCGGCCACAATCGAGTTGAATCGGCCCGAGGCGCTCAACGCGTGGAACAAGCAGCTCGGTCAAGACCTGCTCTCTGCCCTGACCCAGGCAGGCGAGGATGACGCGGTACGAGCCGTGCGCATCACCGGCGCGGGACGCGCTTTCTCCTCAGGAGCGGACCTGAGGGACATCAGCGGCGACGACCTCACGCCCGAGGGCCGACCGAACGTGTATGGAGTGCTGACCGAGCGCTACCACCCGATCATGCACGCCATCCGGGAGATGGAGAAGCCGGTGGTCGCGGCCGTGAATGGCGGAGCGGTCGGCATCGGCTGCTCGCTGGCACTTTGCTGCGATCTGGTGGTGGCATCCCAAAGCGCCTACTTCCTGCTCGCCTTCGTGAACATCGGCCTGGTGCCCGACGGGGGCTCCTCCCTCTTCGTGCCCGCGCGCATCGGGATGGCGCGAGCGGCCGAGATGGCGATGCTTGGCGAACGTGTGAGCGCCCCTCAAGCGCTTGAATGGGGACTTGCCAACCGTGTGTTCGCCGACGAGGACTTCGAGCGCGAGAGCGCGGCGCTCACCGCCCGCTTGGCGCTCGGCCCTACGCGCTCCTACGCGGCCGGCAAGCGCCTGATCAACGAGCGCCTGTATGCGGGCATGGACGAGCAGCTCGAGCTTGAGGCCACTTTGCAGCAGGAGATGGCCAACAGCGCCGACTTCGTCGAGGGCGTGAGCGCCTTCCTGGCCAAGCGTCCGGCAAGCTTCGAGGGACGTTGAAGCTCCGCCTGGCACACCCGATCGCCCCTCTCGACCGGTCTTCAGACAGCGTTCCGGTGGTTGGGCACGCGCGTTCCGTCCTCGCCTGAATAGAATCCCGCCCGCCTTGAATCACCTCCTTGCCATACCCCTAGCGTTCTTCACCCCCCAGTCGGGCGCTTCGCCCAACGCCGACAAGATCAACGATCTCTACAAGATCACGCTGTACGCGGCGCTTGTGATCTTCGTTCTGGTCGAGGGGGCGCTCGGCTACGTGTTGTGGCGCTTCCGTGCTCGCAAGGGCGCCGTCGCGGCGCAGATCCATGGCAACACGCGCCTGGAGATCGGGTGGACCGTGGGCGCCGCGGTGATCTTGCTGGCGCTTGCCGTGCTGACGCTCACCAGACTCTCCTCGATCCAGGATCCGGTCAACTCGAGCGCCGAAGGCGAACATCTGGTGAGCGACAGCTCCCGGCTGTACGCGAGCAACACGCAAAAGCTTCCACCAAACGGGAAGTCTTTGAAAATCACGGTGGTGGGCAGACAGTTTGTTTGGCAGTACGTTTATCCGGGCGCAAACGAAGCGGATGGGCTCGGGGCGCCGTACTCCTACCAAGAGATGGTGGTGCCCACCAAAACCACCGTCACACTCGACATCGTCTCGGCCGACGTGGTCCACTCGTGGTGGGTTCCGCAGCTGGGAGGCAAGTTCCAAGCGGTCCCCGGCTATCACAACTACACCTGGTTCAAGATCGAAAAACCGGGTATCTTCAGGGGTCAGTGCGCGCTCATCTGCGGACGTGGCCACGCGCGCATGACGGCCACCGTCAAGGCCGTGCCGCCGGCCCAATTCGAAGCGTGGCTCGCCTATCAGAAGAAGCTGATCGCCGAAGCCAACGCCGAAGCGAAGGTGGCGCGCGCCAAGCTCGGCAAACAGGTCGGCGCCGGCCAGGTGGAAAACCCATGACGCCCAGTTGCCTCCCCGTCGCCCCGGCGGACCCGAATCCCCGTCGAATTTCCGAGTCCGGACACTAGGAGACCCGCTCGATGGCCACCTACGCAGCCCCAGTCCCCCAGATCGTCGCCCACGAGGCCAAGCCCGAGCCAAAGGGTTGGACCAGCTGGATCACGACAACCGACCACAAGCGGATCGGGATCATGTACATGGTCACGACTTTCGTGTTCTTCATCTTGGGCGGCGTCGAGGCCTTGATGATCCGCCTGCAGCTGGGCCTGCCCAACAACACGCTGGTCTCTCCCCAGATCTATAACCAGCTGTTCACGATGCACGGGACCACGATGATCTTCCTGTTCGTCGTGCCGATGATGGCCGGCTTGGCCAACTACTTCGTGCCCCTGATGATCGGCGCGCGCGACATGGCCTTTCCCCGCTTGAACGCGCTCTCCTACTGGCTTTTGCTGGCCGGCGGCCTGGTGTTCTATGCCTCGATCTTCTGGAATCCGCCGGAAGCGGGCTGGACTAGTTATGTGCCGCTGTCGGGCATCAACTACTCGCCGGGTGGCGGCCAGGACGCCTGGATCTACCTGATCCACCTGACGGGACTGTCCTCGATCATCGGCGCGATCAACTTCTACGCGACGATCGCCAACATGCGGGCCAAGGGCATGAGCTGGGGACGCCTGCCACTGTTCATCTGGGCCATCCTGACCTACTCGATCCTGCTGATCTTCGCTCTGCCCGTGATCGCCGCGGCGGTCACGATGCTGTTGACCGACAGGCACTTCGGCACGCATTTCTTCGACCCAGCCAACGGCGGCTCCGCGCTGTTGTGGCAGCACCTGTTCTGGTTCTTCGGGCACCCCGAGGTCTATATCATGGTGCTGCCCGGCTTCGGGATCGTCTCGGAGATCTTGCCCGTATTCGCGCGCAAGCCGATCTTCGGCTACAAGGCGATCGCGGCGTCCACAGTGGCGATCGCCTTTCTGGGCTTCTTGACGTGGGCGCATCACATGTTCACGACACCGATCCCCGAGGCGGTCCTGATCCTCGTGATGATGAGCTCCTTCCTGATCGCGGTGCCCACCGGCGTGAAGATCTTCAACTGGATCGCCACCCTGTGGGAGGGGACCGTCGAATTCACGACCCCGCTGCTGTTCTGCGTCGGCTTCATCGCCCTGTTCATCATCGGCGGCATCTCGGGCGTCTTCTTGGCCGTGTTCCCCGTCGACTGGCAGCTCAACGAAACCTATTTCGTGGTGGCCCACATCCACTTCGTGTTGATGGGCGGCGCCGTGTTCACGATCTTCGCGGCGATCTACTACTGGTTCCCCAAGATCACGGGCCGGATGTTGAGCGAGGGACTGGGCAAACTCAGCTTCTACCTGATGTTCTTTGGCTTCCTGGCCACTTTCCTGATCCAGCACGTGATCGGCCTCGACGGGATGCCCAGACGTGTCTATGAGTACGACAACGTGGGCAACCTGGCCCTCTACAACCTGATCTCAACGATCGGCTCCTTCATCCTCGCCGCGGGCATTCTCGTGACCGTCGTCAACGTCGTGCGCAGCCTCAAGCACGGTGCCATCGCGGGTCCCGATCCGTGGAAGGCGAACAGCTTGGAGTGGTTCACGCAGTCGCCGCCGCCCACCAACAACTTCGACACTGTGCCTTTGATCCGCTCCTATGAGCCGATGAAGGACATCCGTCGCGAGATCGAGCAGCGCACATCCGGCGGACCCGGATGGGCGGGACAAGCCTCGCCGACGGTACCGACGGGCGCCACGCAAGTCGGCGTGTAGCAATCGCCGCGTCGAGCACACTTCGCAGCGGTAGAGTTCGCGGTGTGATGGAGGTTTCTCCTAGCATGGGGCCGCGCTGATGGAGGGCGACCGCACGTCCGCGTATGTCCCTCAGAGCAGTGGCGCAATCGCCGCGCCGCTCGTGAGCCGTCGCTCGAAGACACGCCAACTGATCGGCGACTACGTCGAGCTGACCAAGCCGAAGGTCCAATCGCTGCTGCTGTTGACGACGATCACGACAATGCTCGTGGCCGGCGATCCTTCGGTTGCGCTGATCGCGCTTACGTGTCTCGGCGGCTACCTGTCGGCGGGCGGCGCGGGAGCGGTCAACCACTGGTTCGATCGAGACATCGACGCAAGCATGACTCGTACGGCCAACCGGCCGGTGCCCTCAGGCCGGGTCTCCCCCGCCGCGGCGCTGACGTTCGGATGCACCTTGGCCGCACTTTCCTTCTTGGAGCTGTCGCTGACCGTGAACGTGCTGGCCGCCAGCCTCGCGTTGGCGGGCTTCGTGGGCTACGTGTTCGTGTACACGGTGTGGCTGAAGCGGCGCACACCCCAAAACATCGTGATCGGGGGCGCCGCCGGGGCTGTGCCACCGCTGGTGGGTTGGGCGGCGGTCACAGGGTCGATCAACGGCATCGCGGTGCTCCTTTTCTTCATCGTGTTCTTCTGGACGCCGCCCCACTTCTGGGCGTTGTCGCTGTTGATGAAGGGCGAGTACGAGAAGGTCGGGGTGCCGATGATGCCTGTGGTGCGGGGCGAGGCGGAGACCCGCCGACAGATCCTGCTGTACACCGTGCTGCTGTACGCCGTGACCCAGCTTCCCTTCTGCGCGGGGGGCTTCGGCGGTATCTATCTGGTCTCCTCGCTGCTGCTCGGACTGGGTTTCATCGCGGGCGCAGTCCGGCTGTACCGCCGGGCCGACAGACGCAGCGCCCTGCAGCTGTATCTATTCTCGCTGGCGTATCTGGCGTTGCTGTTCTGCGCGATGGTCGCCGACGCCAAGCTCTAGACACGCGACGGGAAGGACTCCTCCTCGCGCACCGGGCTGCTCTGCGCGCCATCGGGAGCGTCCCGGTGTCGAGGCGAGCACCGCAAGCGTCGAGATATACTGCCAGCCGCATGGATCGTCGCCTCGCCAAAAAGAACATCCGCACCGGCCTGATTGTGGCGGCGATCTGCATGTTCATGTTCGGAATCTCGTTCGTGGTCGCCGCGGCCTACATCTCGTGAGCCCGCTCGACCCCGAGATCCCTCCCGCGGGCGAGGAGGTTCACCTCCCAGGTCCAACGATCCTGCCGTTGCTGACCGCGGCCGGGATCACCCTGGCAGTCGTGGGCATCACGGTCAGCTCGATCCTCTTGATCGGCGGTTCGATCTTGACGATCGTGTGCGTGATCCGTTGGATCATGGACACGCGCCGCGAAATCAACGAGCTCCCGCTCGACCACCACTAGCTCAGCTACCACACGCAACCCGGGCGACCGACGCTCCCCTTCACACAGGCCTGACC
>JBAURN010000145.1:0-10455 GCA_049581225.1 Solirubrobacteraceae bacterium | reverse complement strand
CGCGCACTCCGCGAGCCGCCGGCCATTGGCCCGCGCGCTCGCCGCGATCGTCGTGGTCGCAGCGCTGGTCGCGCTGCTGGTCGGCTACAAGCCGTCATTGACGCCGCCAGGTCTGCACCCGCGCCAGCTGGCTTTGGGGGCGGCCCAGGCCGAGGTCTTGGTCGACACCAAGTCCTCCCAGCTCGCGGGCATCACGCCGGCGTCGGTCAACGCCAATACGCTCGCGGCCCAGCTGGCGGTCAACTACGCCCTGTATCTGCAGAGCGATCCGGCCACATCCGTGCTCGGCCAGGAGCTCGGCCTGCACGGCAAGAACGTGGCCGCCTCGGGACCCTTCACGTTGCTGTTGGGTCGTGAAAACCTGGGACCCAAGCGCCCGACTCCGCCCGACCCGATCCTCGTCGATCACAACTACCGGCTGTTGCTCGACGTGGACGGGGAACGCCCGATGCTCAGCATCTACGCACAGGCCCCCACGGTGTCCGCGGCCAAGCACCTGGTCGACGCGGCGCGCGCGCTCTTGCTGCGCCATGTGCGTGCCGAACAGCCGGCCCAGCTGTTCGGCGAAGAAGCGGTCGTCCTGCGACCGCTCGGCCCCACCACCGGCGCCCTCGTGGGAAGCGGCGTTCGTTGGCAGGCGATGCTGTTCGGCTTCGGGTTCGTCTTCCTGCTGGGCGCGAGCCTGCTCTTCGCGCGCCGCAACCGGCGTCGCCTGAGCGCCCGTGCCAAGGCGCGTATCGAAGGTCTCGATCGCCTCGACGACGAGCCGCTCGACAGCGACGACTGGCCGCACACCACACGCATCCTGCCATGGGCTCTGGCGGGCTTCGTGGTGATGCTGTTCCTGGTTCCCTTCGACGCGATCGACCTGCCCGTGAGCCTGCCCTTGAGCAGCACCTTGGACCGTCCCCTGCTGATCGCGATCGCGACGTTGTGGTTGTTGAGCCTGGCGATCGTCAGTGGCGAGGCACGCCCACGCATACGGCTCACGCGCGTCCATTTCGCGGTGCTCGCCTTTTTCGCCATCTGCTGCATCGGGGTCGCCGTCGACGGTCAGGTCCTGGCCAGCATGGACGAGGTCTCGCTGGTGGTCAAGAAGCTCGCGCTCCTGTTCTCCTACCTCTTGTTCTTCTTCATCGTCGCCTCGGTCATGCGCCCGCGCGAGGTGCCCCGCTACGCGGCGATGATGGTGGTGCTGGGGGTGATAGTGGCGGTGGCCACGATCGTCGAGTACCGCATGCACTACAACGTCTTCTACTCGCTGTGGGGCAAGATCTTCCCGATCACGCTGCCGGCGGAACTGGACATGCCCGATTCGATCGGGCGCCTGACCGTCTATGGGCCCACCAATCAGCCTCTGGAGCTCGCGGCCCTACTGGCGATGGTGTTGCCGTTTGCGGTGATGGGCTCGATCGACGCGCCCACCAGGCGCAAGCGCATCCTCTACTCGATCGCGATCGGACTGCTGATGGCCGGCGGCGTCGCCACTTCGCGCAAGACAAGCATCGTCGCTCCCGTCGGGGCGATCCTGCTGCTGGTCGCCTACCGACCGCGAACGGTCACCCGTTCGCTGCTGGGCTTGGCGTTGGTGCTCGGCGTGCTCGTTCACCTCACCTCCCCCGGGGCGCTCGGCTCGGTGCTCACACAACTGGAGCCAGGGCACGTCAACAACGTGCTCAGCACGACCGACAGGACCGCCCGCTATGACGCCGTGCGCCCGGACGTGCTCAGCAAACTGCTGCTCGGGCGCGGTTATGAAAGCTATGACCCGCACAAGTACCGGATCCTCGACAACGAGTTCCTCGGGCTGCTGATAACGACCGGAGTGATCGGCCTGCTCGCCTACCTGGGGATCTTCGCGACGATCATGAGCGCCGCCCACCGCACGATCCGCGGGCCGGACCCCAAGCGCGCCTCGGTGGCGCTCGCGGCGTTCGCCGCGGTGGGCGTAATCGCCCTTGCCAGCGGGCTTTTCGACGTGCTCTCGTTCCCGCACGTGCCCTACCTGCTGTTCTTCGTCGGGGCGATGATCCTCGTCCTGCGCGAACGTTCTCCGATCTCGCACAAAAGTAGGCGTGGCTCCCGCGCGTTGGCTGACCAGATGCCTACACAACGCGCCATATACAACCCCAAGGCGACGCGAGTCGTCGTCGGACTTTTCGTCCTGCTCATTTCAAGCTTTGCCCTGATCCTCCTCGGACGCCCCTCGGGCGCGTCCGCGGCTGAAGTGTCCTGTCCAAACTCCAACCCGATCGTCAACGAGAACAACTGCATGGGAGAAGGAACGACCGCCAACCAGTCGGCGATCGAAAACTACAGCGAAGACCTCGGCGCCTTTACGACGCAGAGCAGCTTCAACATCGGCGAAAACGTGCCGATCAAGATCGGCACCGACCTGCCGTCGTTCCCCGCGACGAACGTCAACATCTCTATTTACCGGATCGGCTGGTACGGCGGCGATGGCGCGCGCCTGATCGCCGGCGCGGGCGCGACCAACGTCAAAGTCAGCAACTCCTTCCAGTGCAACCCTGAGAACACCACCACTGGCGAATTGAACTGCTCCAACTGGAGCGTCAGCTACACGGTCCCTGCCAGCAAGCTGCCGATCTCGGGCATCTACGAGGCCGTGATCACCGACGCCGAAGACAACGCGATCGAGAATTACGTCGTCTTCCCGGTGCGCAACGACGCGCGCCCCTCCCAGGTCCTCTATGTGTTGCCGAGCGCCGACTACGAGGCCTACAACACGTGGGGCTGCAAGTCCCTCTACTACGACGCTTGCGGCGGCGCCAACACGATCGCCGGCGACGGACGTGCGGTAGCCGTCTCCTTCGAACGACCCGAGAAGGAAGGCGAACAGCAGTACAACCACTTCTTCGGACCCGATTACCTGACCGTGGCCTGGCTGGAGCAGCAAGGCTACGAAGTCGACTACACCTCCGACGTGGACCTGGACACCAACGCCGGCGAGCTGCTCAACCACAAGGTTGACCTCGTCTCCGGCCACTCCGAGTACTGGTCTCACAACGAGTTCAACAACTTCAAGGCCGCGCGCAACGCCGGCGTGAGCATCGTCTCGCTGAGCGCCAACACGGCCTATTGGCAGACCCGCTACGAAAACAATCACCGCACGCTCGTCTGTTACAAGACGATCCAAGGCTCCAGCGACGGCAATCCTGGCGCCACGCCCAACGACCCTGCCTCGATCGGCCCGGGCGGCGAACCGCTGCCTCAGTTCGCGACAACCACGCGCCGCGATCCGGGCGCCCCCGCGGGCGATCCGAACGCACCTCCGGGCGGACGTATCGGGCCCAACGAACCCGAGAACTCTCTGTTCGGCCTGATGTATGTCGGCGACAACGACTCTGAACGCTTCCACCTGGCGATTCCGGCAGGCAACGCCAACGGCGAATTCGCCTCCAACCCGGCTTGGCGCAACGCGGGCATCTCGACGACGAGCACAACGACCCTGCCCGAAGCCAATGTGGGCTGGGAGTGGGACCAGGTCCCCACCCAACCTGGCTACCTGGCGCAGGAGCCCGCGGGCGTGAAGAAGCTCACGCTTACAAGCGTCGCCAACACCGAAGACTCCTGGTTGCAAGACGCCGGGCGCGCACGTGCCACGACGCCACCCCCAGGTGAGCCGAGCAACGTAAGCGCGGTCGAGTACCGCGCTTCGAGCGGCGCGCTTGTGTTCGCGACCGGCACGATGGAGTGGGCCTATGACTTCGACGTGGAACGCCCCGTCGACCAGCTGACCTACAACATCCTCTCGGAAATGGGCGCCAAGGCGGCCACGCCGGCCGAAGACATCACGCCAGACACGACGCCACCCAACCCACCACGGCCGTCGTTCACGGCCACGCCCAGTTCGGTCTATATCGGCCAGAACGTCAGCTTCGACGCTTCCGCTTCGAGCGACCCGAGCGCCACGATCACCGACTACAAGTGGGATCTGGACAACAGCGGCAAATTCGCAACCGACACCGGCACCACGCCGACGCTGACGCACGCCTTCACCGCTCCGGGCATCTACAACGTGATCCTGAAGGTCACCGACAGCAAAGGCCAGACCGAAACCACCGAGCGCACGGTCAACGTCGCGAACACCGCCACGGCCACGCTCTCGGCCGCGATGAATCCCGTCGGCACAGGCCAGAAAGACACGCTCAGCGCAGTCGGCTCCAGCTCTGTCGGCGGCACGATCGTCGATTACAAGTGGGACCTCGACGGCAACGGCACCTATGAGACCGACACGGGCTCAACGCCGACCGTCTCAAAGACGTTCGCGAGCACTGGCACCACCACGATCGGGCTGCAGGTCACCGACAGCAAGGGCGCAACCGCGACCGCCAGCTTGCCGGTCAAGGTCCTCAGCCAGGGCGTCAGCCGCTACACCGATGCGGTTACGGCGGCCCCTGGCCTGCTGCACTACTACCGCTTCGACGAGCCCTCGGGCTCCAACATCGCCGACAGCGCCGGCTCGAGCCCAGGCACGCTTACCGACGCAAATCTGGGCGTGCCCGGAGCCGTCAACGGCGACTCCGACACGGCGGTCGAATTCGCCGGCGACGGCGACCCGATCGAGGGTGAGGCGGGCGCGTCCGGCGCGATCCCGATGAACCTCTCAAGCCAGAGCGAGATCACGGTCGAGTTCTGGCTGAAGTGGGATGCCTACGGCAACAACGACGCCCTGGCGATGGAGTTCACCCCCAACTACAACGAAAACACGGGCGGCTTCATCGTCGACCCCAACGCGGGCGAGTTCGGCGGCACCTTCGGCGTTGGCATCGGCGCCGGGGCCTCGCGCAACAGCGTCTTCTTCGCCCGGCCGAGCGCGGGTGTGTGGCACCACTACGCCTTCGTACTCAACGCGAACGCACCGGCCGCCAGCGAGATTACGCCTTACGTGGACGGCCAGCCCATCAGCTATCAGAAGGAGAGCAGCGGAACCGGGGCGGGCGCATTCACCAACTCCACGCTGTATCTGATGTCGCGCGACGGAACCTCTCTGTTCGGCAGCGGCTCGCTCGACGAGCTGGCCATCTACAGCGGCGAACTGGGCGCCTCGACAATTCAAGAACAGGTCAACTCAAACGGCCCCGAGCCGCGCCCGGTCGCCCAGATCGCGGCCACGCCCAACCAGCCCCATGCCGGTGAAAAAGTGACGCTTAGCGGCTCCGGTTCGCACTACTCCGGCGGCTCGATCGTCAAGTACGAATGGGATCTGAACGGCGACGGCACGTACGAGACCAACACGGGCTCCACGCCAACCACGAGCACGACCTTCGCCAACCCGGGCACCTACACGGTGGGGTTGCGAGTCACCGACAGCGACGGAGCGGTCGGCACCACGACTCAGCAGATCTCCGTGGGCAACTTTGCACCCACAGTCAAGGTCAAGGCCACACCGAGCCCGGCGCTGACCGGCCAGACGGTGACGCTCGACGCCAGCGAATCGACCGACCAGGGCACCATCACCGACTACAAGTGGGACCTCGACAACAGCGGCAAATTCGCAACCGACAGCGGCACCACGCCGACCGTCACGACCAGCTTCCAGAGTGTTGGCTCGCACACCGTGGGCGTGCAGTTGACCGACAGTCAAGGGCTGACGAGCACGACCACGATCAACGTGCTGGTACTCGAACAGGGCGTCACCTCCTATGAGGAAGCCGTCCAGAACACGCCCGGTCTGATCGACTATTACAAGCTCGGCGAGCCCAGCGGGCCGACGATCGCCGACAGCAAGGGCGCAAGCAACGGCACCGTCAGCGGCGGCACGTTTGGCCTGCCCGGCGCCGTGGCCGAAGACCCGACGACCGCGATCGGCTTCAACGGAACAAGCGACTCCGGCGCGATCCCGCTCAACCTGTCGAGCACCGGCAAGCTGACAATCGAGTTCTGGTTGAAGTGGAACAACTACGCCAACAACGACGCCTTGGCGATGGAGTTCACCCCGAACTTCAACTCCAATGCGGGCGGCTTCCTGGTCGACCCCAACTCGGGCGAGTTCGGCGGCACCTTCGGCATCGGCATCGGCAGCGAATCCGACCGCAACAGCATCTTCTTCCAGCGTCCCTCCGCGGGTGTGTGGCACCACTACGCGATCGTGATCGACACGAGCGCGGCGGCCGCCAACGAGGTCACGCCCTACGTGGACGGGCAACCCGTCAGCTACCAACAGGAGGGCACATCCGGCGGCCAGGGCACGTTTGCCAACTCCACGCTGTATCTGATGTCACGCGACGGAGCCGCGCTGTTCGGCGCCGGCACGCTCGACCAGCTGGCGATCTACAACCAGCCGCTCAGCGCAAATACGGTGTTCCAGCACTTCAACTCCGACGGCACCAACAGGGCCCCGAAAGCGGCCTTCACGGTCTCCCAGAATCCCGTGCGGCCCGGGGAAAGCGTGACGCTGAACGCGTCGGGCTCAACCGATCCGGCCGGGTCAATCGTGGACTACCAGTGGGATTTGAACGGCGACGGCACCTATGAGACCGACACGGGCTCAAACCCGGTATTGACCACGAACATCCCAACCGAAGGCACCTACAACGTGGGCCTGAGGGTGATCGACAACCACAACGCGAGCGCTTCGACAAGCCATTCGCTGACGGTTGGCAACCTGCCGCCCACGGTCAAGGCGAAGGCCTCGCCGAGCACGGTGATCGTCGGACAGAACACGACGATCAGCGCCGCCGAATCGACCGATCAAGGCACGATCACAGACTACAAGTGGGACCTGAACGGCAGCGGCGAATACGCCACCGACACCGGCTCCACGCCGAGCGTGTCCACCAGCTTCCAAACCCCGGGCACGCACACGATCGGCGTGCAAGCAACCGACGACCACGGCCTCAGCGCTCGCACCACCGTCACCGTGACGGTGCTCGAACAGGCCGCCGCCGGCTATTCCGAAGCCGTCCAGAGCACGCCCGGCCTGATCGACTACTACAGGCTCGACGAACCCGAAGGCCCCACGATCCTCGACAGCAAGGGTCTGTCGGCGGGCTCGATCCTCGGCGGCTCCTTCGGCCAGCCGGGACCGATTCAGCAGAGCACTGCGGTCGGCTTCAACGGCACAAGCGACTCCGGCGCGATCCCGCTCGACCTGTCCGGTACCAGCAAGGTGACGATCGAGTTCTGGTTGAAGTGGAACAACTACGCCAACAACGACGCCCTCGCGATGGAGTTCACCCCGAACTTCAACGAAAACGCGGGCGGGTTCATCGTCGACCCCAACTCGGGCGAGTACGGAGGCACGTTCGGCGTGGGCATCGGCACAGGCTCAAACCGCAACAGCGTGTTCTTCCAGCGCCCAAGCGCCGGCGTGTGGCATCACTACGCCTTCGTGCTCGACAGCACCGCGGCCGCCGGTAGCGAGGTCACCCCCTACGTGGACGGCCAGCCGGTCAGCTTCCAGCAGGAGAGCGCCGCCACCGCACAGGGTCCGTTCGCCGACTCGACGCTATATCTGATGTCACGCGACGACAGCTCCCTGTTCGGCAACGGCTCGCTCGACGAACTGGCGATCTACAACCAGCCGTTGAGCGCTACGACGGTGTTCGCGCACTACCACTCGCGCGACGTCAACCTCGCGCTCGTGCCTTCGCTGAGCGTCAACCCGTCCCCGGCTGTGACCGGTCAGAACGTGACCTTCGACGCGTCCGGCTCGAGCGACTCTCAGGGCTCTATCGTCGACTACGGCTGGGATCTGGACGGCAGCGGCAAATTCGCGACCGACACCGGCTCCACGCCGACCTTGACGCACGTATTCACGACGCCCGGCACGTACACGATCGGCCTGCGCACGACCGACAGCAATGGCGTCGTCGCGAAGTTGACGCGCCGCTTGACGATCGCCCAGGCGCCGCCCTCGACGCCCGAACTGACTGTCTCGGGCGCGAGCGGAAGCACTTATGTGAACGGCACCACCGTCTACACCAACCCGCAGAGCGGCAACTCGGGCTCCTTCACGGTAAACGCGAGCACGAGCGACTCCTCCTCGGGAATCAGGGAAGTCGTGTTCCCCGCCCTGAGCGGCTTCAGCTCCGGCGGCGGCGCGGACACGAGCCTGCCCTACCAGAGCGGCTACAGCTGGTCAGGCTCCGGTGCCACGGCATCCGGAACCCAAGCGGTGACGGCAACCAACAATGCGGGCATCAGCGCCAGCTCCAACTTCAACGTGGTGCCCGACACGACCGCCCCGACCGGTGGCGCGCTCAACATCAACGGCACGAGCGCCAGCGCCAGCGGCTCAACGAGCTACAACGTGACCGGCGTTTACCCGATCGCGATCCGCACCGACTACACGGAGGCTCAGTCGAGCAGCCAGTCGGGCCTGCGTTCGAGCACGCTCACGGTTGCGAGCGCCTCGCTTGCCAACAACACCTGTGGGGCCTTCGGCACGCCGATTGCGATCACGGGCGCACCCAGCCAGAGCGAGCCCGGTGGCTGCTATCGCTACACGCTCACCGGCACCGACAACGTGGGTAACCAGGCGAGCGTCTCGACGACGGTGATGGTGGACACGACGCTCCCGAGCACCCCGTCGCTGAGCTTCAGCGGGCTTTCGGCCAACACCTATTACAAGTCCTCGACAAACGCCCTGTACTTCAGGCCTTCGGCCGGCGGCAGCTTTACGCTGACCGCCAACTCGACCGACGCCCAAACCGGCATCAAGAGCTACACGTTCAGCTCGCTCACCGGCAGCGGCTTCGGCGAAGTCCAGACCGGCGGCCAGGTTCTCTACACCTTCGGCGCGAGCGCCGTGCAACCGCCGAGCGCACCGACCGTGTTCGCGGCCAGCAATGCGGGCGCCAGCTCGGCCAGCGCCACCTACAGCCTGATCGCCGACAGCAGCGCCCCCACAGGCGGCGCCCTCAGTGTCAACGGCACGACGGCCACCGCGAGCGGGGCGACCGGCTACAGCACCAGCGGCACCTTCGCGATCGGCACGCGCACGGACTTCAGCGCCGACACCGGCTCCGGCTTGGTCTCCTCGGTTCTGACCCGCTCGACGGGCACGCTTGCAAGCGGGGTCTGCAGCAACTACGGAACCCCCACCACCCTGACTGGAGCGCCGACCCAGATCGGGCTTGCGGCCGGTTGCTACAAGTACACGCTGACCGGCACCGACCGGGTCGGCAACGCGGCCAACCTGACGAGCACGATCGAGGTCGACAAGACCGCTCCGATCGTCAGTTTGACCACGCCCACCTATTCCGCGGCGCCCTTTGCGATCACCTTCTCGGCCACCGACGTCGGGTCGGGTGTGAACACCGCCGGCGGGCAGCTCAAGCGCGCAAGCGCGACGCTGACCCTGAGCAACAACGCTTGTGGAACGTTCGGCTTCTTCTCGAACATCGGCTCGACCGGGCTCGCCTCGCCGTTCACCGACAACAGCGTGAGCACCGGTCACTGCTACGAGTACGAGTACACGGTCTCCGATAAGGCCGGCAACTCGGCGACCACAAATCCGAGCGCCACCAGGGTCAACACGACCAAGCCGGCGCTCACGGGCATCACCGACACCACACCCGGTACGACGGCCGGCAAGCCGCAGGTCGGCGACGCGATCACGCTCACCTTCAACGAGCCGATCGCGGCCACGAGCATCCCGGCCAGCGTGACGCTCACCTACTCGCGAGCGATCATCGGCGCCACGACCGTGGCCGTCTCGGGCATCGGCTCGGGCAACTGGTCGGCGGGCGACACTGTCAGCTCCCACTACAGCAACACGGGCGGAACCAACGCGGTCGTGACGGCGAGCACGAGTGTCAGCGCCAACACGATCAAGTTGACCGTGACCTCGATCAGCGACCCGAGCGCGAAATTGACTGCCGGCGGCCCCGCTTCGGTGACTGGCACGCTGAACTCCGCCGTCAAGGACGACTACGGGAACACAGCGAGCACCAGCGGCTTCACGACCTCGAGCATCAGGCTCTTCTAAAAAAGAGCGCGTGCTGGTCGCCGGCGCACGCGAGAAAAGCTAACGCCGGCGCGTTTCTCAAGCATGAGCACGCAAACGATCAGCCTGGGGAGCGAGGCGAGCAGGCTCTCGCCCGCTCCCACCGAAGCCCCCGACACACAGGCCACCACGCGCAAAGCGCGCGCCGGCATGGCGATGTCGCTGGCCACGTTCGCGATGGCCGCCGCCTCGGCGATCCAAGCGGTCCTTTATCTGGGGCGCTTCGGGACCAACGTGCGCACAGACGGCTTCTTCGTCGCCTTCGCCCTGTATTCGACCTTCGGAGTCTTCAGCCAGAGCCTGCGCTTGACCTCTGTCCCGCTGCTGGTGCAACCGGGGGCGCGGCTGAGCGTACGCGAGTTCGCCGCCACCCTCGGGCTGGTGGCCCTGCCGGTGCTGATTGTGACCGGCCCCCTGGCGGGTCCGCTCGCGCACCTGATCGCCCCGGGCCTGAGCACCCAAGGCCGCGCCGTGACCGCCTC
>JBAURN010000144.1:0-7551 GCA_049581225.1 Solirubrobacteraceae bacterium | reverse complement strand
GCTTCACCCGCCTGGACGCCGACCGGCTCTCCTGGCAGACCGGCCTGCCCGTGATCGCCGCGGCCACCGCTCTAAAGGGCCTACAACTGGCGAGACGCGATACGCCCCCCGAGCTGCGCGCGCCCTTCGCCGCGGGAGCCATCGGCTCGCTCATCTCGACGCTCGCCGGCTCCGCCCTGCTGACCCCGCACAGGCGTGCCCGCTTGCTTGGAGCCAGCGCGCTCTACCGTGGAGCACTGGCGCTGTTTGTGGTCCGACGCATGCGCGATAACACAGGCCGGCACGCCCAACCATCAAAAAAATAAAACGCTCACACTCACCCCGGGCCCACATGGGCATACTCAGGCGTTTGAGGCACCAATCGTGACCAACGTCATCCTTGGCACCACCCTGGGCGGTCGCTACCGCTTGGACGCGCGCATCGGACACGGCGGCATGAGCACCGTGTACCGCGCGTTCGACACCGTGCTTGAGCGGGAGGTCGCGATCAAGCTGATGCACCGCGAGATCGCCTCGGACTCCGACCAGCTGGAGCGCTTCAGGCGTGAGGCGCGCGCCGTCGCCCAGCTCAACCACCCCCACATCGTCACGGTGATCGACGCCGGCGAGTGGGACTCGCACGAGAGCGACGCCGACATCGAGGTGGGTACGCCCTACATCGTGCTCGAGCACGTCGCGGGCGAGACCCTCAAGGACCTGATCCGGCGCGAGGCGCCCTTGGAGGCGCCTGTCGCGCTCGCCTACGGGATCGAGATCGCGCGGGCCTTGGGCGCCGCGCACGCACAGGAGATCGTCCACCGCGATATCAAGCCCCAGAACATCCTGCTCAGCGGAGAGGGTGGCGCCAAGATCACCGACTTCGGCATCGCGCGCACCCTGACCGAGGAAGGACTCACGATGGACGGGCGCGTACTCGGCACGACCGACTACGTGTCCCCCGAGCAGGCCCTCGGAGGAGGTGTGACCGGGCAATCCGACGTGTACTCGCTGGGAGTCGTCATCTACGAGATGCTCACAGGCCAAGTCCCCTTCCGCGGCGAGTCGCCGGTAGCGGTGGCGATGATGCACGTGCGCGAGGAGGTCCCCGACGTGCAGCTTGCGCGTCCGGAGATCTCGGCCGCGACGGCGGCTGTAGTCGAACGGGCCACCGCCAAGGAGCTCGACCGTCGCTACCCCGACATGGCCTCGATGATCCTCGACATGGAGGAGGCCCTGGCCATCGAGACCGCCCGCGGCGGCCAGGTCACGGGCGAGGTCACGGCCGTTTTGCGCACGCTCGATTCGCCGGCACGCCGCCTGTTGCCCTGGCGCATGCGCCACCCCGCCCGTTGGATCGTCTCGCTCGCTCTGCTGGCCGCGATCGTCGCGATCACGCTCATCGCCCTGGCGGGCCACACCCACAGCGGCACGGGCGTGCCGCCCGACGTGCACGCCAGCCGCGGCAACGTGCCCGTGGTGCTCGCCCAGGATGCGGCGTCCTCATACAACCCCTTCGGCACGGGCCCCGAACACGCCGAAGACGTGGCCAGCGTGGTGGACGGCGACATCAATACGACCTGGAGCACAGAGCACTACATCGCCGGCTCGCTCGGCAAGCCGGGGCTTGGCATCTCGATCGACGCGGCTCCCGGGGTGGCGGCGAACGCGCTGGAGATCCAGACTCCTGCCCCCGGCTTCTCCGCCGGCGTGTACGCCGCCACCGGGCTCCCCTCCTCCACTCCGTCCGGCGACGAGCAGAGCGTCACGGCGCTCGGCTGGACTCAACTCGCGGGCCCACGCACGGTCGGCTCGCAAACGAAGATTCCGGTCAACGCCGCAAAACTCCTCTACCGCTACTACCTCCTCTGGATCACCAAGCTGCCGCCAGGACACGAGACGGCTGAGATCTCGGAGATCACGCTGTTCAAGTAGGCCTTAGAACCGGCCCGAGGGGAGAGCGGGTGAGTTCTCAGCCGCTCGCCGACGGCGCACCGGCCGCGGGCGTGGAGGCGGGCGGCGTCGGCGGCGCAGTGGTCGTCGTGGAAGTCGAAGTGGTCTGCTGGACCAAAGCCCCCACCGCAATCGTGACGGTGGCGCCCGCCGCCACCTTGTGGCCGGCTTCGGGGCTCTGCTGCACCACGATCCCGACCTTGCTCGGATCGGTCACGCTGCGCGAGACCGTATTTGAAGAGAAGCCGGCGCTCGTGAGCGTGGCGATCGCCTGAGCTTCGCTCTGACCCACCACCGACGGCGCCGCCACCTTCTTGAGTGTTTGGGCAACCACGATGGTCACCCCGCCTCCCACTTTCACCTGCGTGCCCCCACCGGGGGTCTGCGAAATGACCGTGCCGGCGCTCGGTTCGGCGACTTCGCGCTTAGACACGCTCACCTTCAGTCCAGCGGCCGCCAGGGTCGCGGTCGCGTCGGCCTGCGTTTCGCCGGTCACTTCGGGCACGCTCACTTCCTTGGGCCCGGAGGACACGAGCACAGTCACGGGACTGCCGACCTGCACCTCGATCCCGGCGGCGGGATTCGTGGAGATAACCCGCCCCTTTTCCACCGATTCGCTGGCCTGACTCTGGGTCGTCGGCTGGAAGCCCGCGTCGCGCAGGATTTTCATGGCCTCAGAGCTGCTCTTGCCGTTCACGTCCGGCAACCCGATCACTCCGGGGCCCGAGGAGACGACCACATCCACATGGGAACCCTTGTCCACGATCGTGCCTCCAGGTGGAGTGCTGCCGACAACCTGGCCGGAGGGCACGCGTGCGTTGGCGGCCAGCGCGACGACCGGCACGAGTCCTTCGTGGCGCAGGGAGTCCACAGCCGCCGCCTGCGTCTCCCCGGCAAGGTTAGGGACGGTCACGCGGCCGCTCTTGGCCGGTTTGAGCAACAGCAGGGCAGCGACCGCGGCAATCGCAAGCAGCGCCACGCCAGCAGCGATCCAAAGGGCACGCTTGCGTCGCCCCCCGGCGTCGGCCGGTTCGCCTTCATCCCCGGAAATCGGCGGCACGACCAGCGCTGTGGCGTTCTGTGTGGGCGGCGCTCCGTTGAACGCCGGCGCCGGCGCGATACCCTCGCGCGCCTGCTGCAAGGCGGCAATGAACTCGTCCGCGTTGGCGAAGCGCCCCGCCGGGTCCTTTGCCAGCGAGCGCATCACGACCGCCTCGAGCGCCGGCGTCACCGCCGGGTTGAGCACACTCGGCGGTGTCGGCTCGACCGAGACCTGCTTGAGCGCCACCGTGACCGGGGATTCGCCCTCGAAGGGGACTTGACCTGTGAGCAGCTCATACAGGACAACCCCGACCGCATACAGATCCGAGCTCTCACTGACGGCGTGACCCTGAGCCTGCTCGGGCGAGAGGTACTGAGCGGTGCCCATGATCGAGCCTGTCAACGTCATGTCCGAAGCGCCGGCTCGCGCGATCCCAAAGTCGGTGACCTTCGCGCGTCCCTCCTCGTCGAGAATCACGTTGTGGGGCTTGATGTCGCGGTGAATGATCCCCCGCTTGTGCGCAAACCGAGTGGCGAGCAGGATCTGCACGACGATGTCGGTCGCGTCCTGTGGCGAGAGCGCCCCGTGCTCGCGCACCACCGCCTTCAGCGAGCGTCCAGGCAGATACTCCATCGCGATGTAGTAGGTGCCGTCCCACTCGCCCCGGTCGAACACGGCGACCACGTTTGGATGAGAGAGCCCGGCGGCGCTCGAGGCCTCGCGACGGAAGCGCTCGACGAACTCCTGGTCCTCGGCGAAGCGGTGGTGCAACAGCTTGAGCGCCACCTGGCGTCCGAGCAGGGTGTCATGGGCGAGGTAAACGTCGGCCATCCCACCCGAGCCCAAGCGAGCCGAGACGCGATAGCGCCCGTCAATGATCGTGCCGGCCTCCACCACGCTCATGCGATCCATCCCTTCCAACGCGTCAGTGGGCCGCGCAGGTCATCCATGAAGCACCGCTTCCATCACTTGCTTTGCCACGGGCGCCGCGAAAGTGGCGCCCTGGCCGGGTACGTGAGCGACAGTGACCGCCACGGCGACGGTTGGTTTGCGAGCGGGCGCGAAAGCGATGAACCACACGTTGTTGTACACGCTCACGCCCAGCGTCTCGGCGGTTCCGGTCTTGCCCGCCACCTGTATGCCGGGGATCTGGGCGCTCGTGCCGGTGCCTTCGTTGACGACCGCTTCCATCATGCCGGTGAGCGCTTCGGCGGTCGAAGGCTTCATCACGACCGACTGAACTTTGGGCGAGATGCGCCGCACAACGTGACCATCCGGTTCCACGACGGCCGAAGTCAGGTGCGGCTTCATCAAGACGCCTTTGTTTGCGACCGCCGCGGCCACCTCGGCCATTTGCAGAGGCGTGACCCTGAGCTTGTCCTGGCCGATGCCCATGCGACCCACATCGACACGCACGCTCGTGGGCGAAAGCAGCTTTTCGCCCAAGTACTCGCCGCTCGAGGACATTTCGTCAGCGGGATAGTCCAGCTGTGGCTTGCGATCGAAGCCGAAGCGCCTCATGTAGCGAGCCATCGTCTGCTTGCCCACCTGCTCAGCCACCTGCGCGTAGACGGTGTTCACCGAGTGGACGAGCGCTTCGGTGAGTGTGATCTGGCCGAAGCTCTCGTTGTCGTCGTTTTTCAGAGGCACCCCCGAAATCGGGATTCCGTTGCGGCCGCTCACCGTCGATTGCGGTGTGAACTGACCCGTGTCGATCGCCGCGGTTGCGGTCACGACCTTGAAGGTGGAGCCGGGCGCATACCCGAACTCGACCGCCCGGTTCACCAGGGGCGAGCCCGTCTCGCGCGTGATCCGCGCAAACGCGTTTTCGGAAGCGGCCGCGTTCGCGTTATAGCTGGGGGTTGAGGCCATCACCTCGACCGCACCCGTTCTCGGGTCGAGCGCGACCACCGCGCCTTCGTGTTCGGCGAGCGCCGCCACGGCTGTTCGCTGCGCCGAGGGAGCGAGCGAGGTGAGCACACTGTTGCCCCGTGGCCGGCGACCCTGCAGTTGATCGAGGATGCCCTGCACGCTCGTGCCCGTCTGACCATCCAGTTCGGCGCTGCGATAGCGCTCCAAGCCAACCTGACCGCGTTCGATGTAGGAGTAGCCGACGGGAGCCGTGAACAGCGAGCCGGTGGGGTAGCGACGCGTATAGGTCCCTTCCGCTCCCCTCACGCTGCGAGCGAGCACCGTCCCGTTGGCCGCGAGAATCTCGCCGCGAGCGATCCGCTCCTGCTGGAGCAATCCGCGCTTGTTCAGGGCGTTGGCCCGCAGCGAGGAGGCTTCGAACACCGTCCAGCGCGAGGTGAACGCGATCAGCAGAGCGAAGAGGACGAAGACGAGCCCGTAAAGACGGACGATCGGTCGATTCACCTGTGCCTCACCGGCCTCATCCCCCGCTCAACTCGCCCAGTTCAAGCTGGCGCATCAGTTCGGCGGCCTTGCTTTCGGAAAGCAAAGAGTGATCCAGCAATTCCTGGCGCCGCGCGCTCGTCATCGTCGCGGCACTCACCCCCGACACGTAATCGCTGCTGTACAGCTTGACTTTGCCCGGCAGTTCATAGGGCAAACCGCTGAACATGGTGACCAGGCCGCGCTGATTGGTGCCGATGAAATACACCGATTGCAAAGCCAGATAGGCCCCCGCGGCCAGCAGGCCCACGGTTACGAGCCCGATCAGAGGGGCGCGCAGGCGGCGCAAGCGCCGTCCCATTCGCACGCCCCTGGACGGCTGGGGCCTCGACTCCGGACGGCGCGGACGGCGCGGGACCACGGGGGCGCGGGAATCGATCGTCGGCGGCGCAAGCGAGGAAGCTCCTCGGAGCGACGCCGCCTCGACCGAGGTGCCCCCGCCGCCGTGATCGCCGGCCCCACCGGCTGCGCCCACGGCCGCCGGCGCGAGCGAAGTCATCGTGGTGTGATCCTCCTCGGCCGACTCGCCCGCCGCGGGCGCCTCCTCCACGCGAAGCAGAATCACCGTGATGTTGTCCTTGCCGCCGGCGGCGTTCGCGGCGAGGATCAGCTGCTCGCCCGCCTCGCGCAGAGCCGGATTGGAAGCCAACACGCCGAGCAGCTCAGCCTCGGCCAGCATGGTGGTGAGGCCATCGCTGCACAGCAGGTACACGTCTCCCGGACGAGCCCTGAACGTGCGCACGTCGACCTCCACGGCAGCCTCGGGCCCAAGTGCACGGGTGATGACCGAGCGCTGCGGATGCTCCTCGGCCTCCTCCGGAGTGAGCTTGCCCTGGCGTATCAGCTCGTCCACCAGTGAGTGGTCGTCGGTCAGGCGCAACAGCTCGCCTTCGCGCAAGCAGTAGGCACGCGAGTCGCCCACATGCGCGACCACCAAGTCCTGCTCGCCCAGGTAGACGGCGGTGATGGTGGTGCCCATGCCCGCGTGTTCGACGTTTGCGTGGGAGAGCTCGTTGATGCGCGTGTTGGCCTGCTCCACCTGGGCCAGTAGGCTGGCCTCGGGATCGGAGCCGTCCGCGAGACCTCCCTTGAAGGTGTCCACCGCGAGGCGCGAGGCGACCTCTCCGGCCTGCGCCCCGCCCATCCCGTCGGCCACCACGAACAGGGGCGAGCGAACAAGCATGGAGTCCTCGTTGGCACGTCTCTGCAGGCCGGTGTCGGTCCCCGACCAGTGCTCGGCCACTCGCAGCACTCAGTCCACCTCGAAACTGAACTCGGAGTCGCCGATGCGCACGCGATCGCCGGGATGCAACGGACGAGGACCGTCAAGCAGCTCCTCGTTGAGGTATGTGCCATTGGTCGAGCCCAAGTCTTCGATCACCAGGATCCTCCCCTGCTCGTAGACGCGTGCGTGACGCGAGGAGGCGAATGGGTCGTTCAACCGTATCTCGGCCGTGTCGCCGCGGCCGAGCACGACGTCTCCTCCGAGGTCGTAGATCATCCCCGACTCGTGACCCGGGGCCCGCTCCACGACCAGGCGGGGCGCGCGCCCGAGGAGGTCGGTCGGACCGAAGCTCGACGCCGAGTGAAGCCCCGTAGCATCGGCCGGTGGCGGGGCTTGACCGCGACCGTCGGAGAGCTGGACGCCGCCACCACGCAGATCGCGCAGGGCGCTGCGCGAGATCCACAACAGGAACAGGTAGAGCACGATCAGAAAGCCGAACTTCAACATCACCGAGACTGGCTCGAGGTTGTTCATGGAGCTATCTCGAAGAAGATCTCTGTGGAGCCCATCTCGATGCGGTCTCCCGTGTGCAGCGGTTGCAAGTCGTGCACGGCCACGCCGTTGACACGAACCCCGTTGGTCGAGTCGAGATCCTCGATCGTCCAGCCCGAAACCCCGGGACGCACCTCGGCGTGGCGACGAGAGATGCTCGAATCGTCGAGCACGATGTCACACTCGCGACTGCGACCCAGCTCCGCACCGGCGGGCCCCAGCAGCATCCGCCTGCCCGACACGACCAGCAGCGCCTTGGACCGGCGCCGAGGGCCGGTGCTTTCGACCGCGCCGCGCACCCTCTGGGAGTTGCTGAAGATCATCGTGCTTCCCGCCTCTGGCACCGACTCCCGCAAGTCGGCGGCGCCCGCGGCACGCGGGGTGGCGA
>JBAURN010000143.1:0-4606 GCA_049581225.1 Solirubrobacteraceae bacterium | reverse complement strand
CGCCAAGGTCGTGCGCTTCGCCGATTGCTACCACGGCGGTTGGGACGCTCTCGCCAAGCCGGGTGCCCGCGGCGTGCCGGAGGGGGCGCGTCGCGAGATCCTTACGCTCCCGCTTGGCGACCCCGGAGCTCTGGTGGGAGCGTTGGAGGAGCACGACGGTCAGGTCGCGTGCGTGTTGCTCGATCCGATGCCCAACCGGGCAGGCCTGCGGCCGCCGGCGTCGTCGTTCGTGCAAATGGTGCGTGAGCAGACTCGCGCGCGTGGGGTGGCCCTGATCGTGGACGAGGTCATCACTTTCCGCATGGCCCCGGGGGGGATGCAGGAGCTGTGCGGGATCGAGGCGGACATCGTCACGCTCGGCAAGCTGATCGGCGGCGGTCTGCCGGTGGGCGCCATCGGGGGACGGCCGGAGTGGATGGACGTGTTCGACCCCTCCCGCCCCGACGGCGTCGCACTGGCCGGCACGTTCGCCGCCAACCCGGTCTCGATGCGGGCCGGACTGGCGGCTCTGCGGGATCTGGACGCGTCCGCGATCGAGCGCATCGGCCTGCTCGGCGAGCGCTTGCGCGCCGGCCTGGAGCGCTTGGGCTATGAGGTCACGGGAGCGGGTTCGCTGTGCAAGCTGCACGCCGCCGAGCAGGCCGGCCTGTGGCGGCGTCTTTATGGGGAGGGCGTCCTGATCGCCGCGGACGGTCTCATCTCTGTGTCCACGGCGATGGACGAGGAGCTTGTCGATCGGGCGCTGGAGCGGTTCGGCCGGGTCGCCGGTCGGTAGTCAGTCGGGTCGCGGCAGGGCGGCCAAGACCCGACGGGCGAGCTGGGTTTCGCCGGTGAGCTCCAACGCCCCCGTGTCCCGGCCCGGCCCGAGCGCCCGGGCCCACGCGGTCGCCGGCCCGGAGATGCTTGCCCAGGGTACGCACTGACCCGGCTCGAGGAGCTCGACGTGGGCATCGTGGATGTCGAACAGCTGACGCGTGGGGGCTTCGAAGTCGTCGATCACGAGCTCCACCACGCCGTTCGGAAGCGCGGAGCCGTCCAGCAGGGTGGGCAGCGCCCGCAGCGTGTTGGCGCCAATCCGGAGGTCCAGCTCCTCGGCGGCTCGCTGAGGGGGTGTGGCGCCCTTGGGGGACGCCCCCCCGAACCATTTGGCCCAGGCTTGCGGAAGCTTGTTCCACGCAATACCGCCCCGCGCGGATTGTCGCGTTTCGTCTTCGGGTGACATCGCGCGGCAGTCTAATCGAATAGTCCCGAGAAACGAGCTTGTGCGCTTTTTCGAGGTGTTCCATCGACTGGACGCGTGGCCACCGACGTGAGGCGGGCGGCGCGCTAGCCTCGACACCGTGGCCCGCTCCCGCTCAAGCTCAGCTTCCGCCCAAGCCGATCCGCTGGCCGCGTTCAGCGCCGCCACGCGCGACTGGTTCAGGGCCTCCTTCGACGCCCCGACCCCCGCCCAGGCCCAGGCGTGGCCCGCGATCGCAAGTGGCGAGCACGTGCTGCTGTCGGCGCCCACCGGCTCGGGCAAGACGTTGGCGGCGTTCCTGTGGGCGATCGACCGGCTCAGTCTGGAGTCGGTCGTGGACGGGCGGGCGGTCGAGGAGGGGGACGTCGCGGTGGGCGCGTCCGCGCGCGTCGTCGGGGAGGGGGATAGCCCAAGCGGGGTGCCCCCCGCGCGCGCGGGGGGTGTTCGGGTCGTGTACGTGTCGCCCCTGAAGGCGCTCTCCTACGACATCGAGCGCAACCTGAGGGCGCCCTTGCGTGGGATCGGAGCCGCCGTGACGGTGGGCATCCGCACCGGCGACACCTCTCAGGCCGAGCGTGCGGCGATGGCGCGCAAGCCGCCCGACATATTGATCACCACGCCCGAGTCGCTCTACCTGATCCTCGGCTCGCGCGCGCGCGCGATGCTGAGCGGGGTGGAGACCGTGATCGTCGACGAGATCCACGCGGTCGCCTCTACTAAGCGCGGCTCCCACCTCGCGCTCACCCTGGAGCGCCTGGAGGAGCACGTACGCGAATGTGCCCATGCGGGTGGTGGCGCCCCGTGCGCCGCGCTCGCCTCTGGCGGCGAGGCGCCCGGAATCGCTCCCGGCGCACGCGAAATCCAGCGGGTGGGCCTCTCGGCCACCCAGAATCCCCTCGAGGAGGTCGGTCGCTTCCTGGTCGGGCCCTCCCGCAAGGTCCGGATCCTCGACGCCGGCATCCGCAAGCCCCTCGACCTGCAAATCCAGGTCCCGGTCGACTCGATGAGCGACCTGTCCGGCCCCTCCCCCGGTGGCGCGGGCGACCCCCTCGACCCGGTGCCCGGCGGGGAGTCCACTCGCAACTCGATCTGGCCCGCCATCTACCCCGAGCTGCTGAGCTTGGTGCGGGCGCACCGCTCGACGATCGTGTTCGTCAACAATCGTCGCTCCGCCGAGCGGGTCGCGTTGCGCCTCAACGAGCTTGCCGCCCCCGACCCCGATGGCGCCGGCGAGACGGCGGGCGAAGGAAAGGATGGATCGTTGGGCGTGCCTTCCTCCGACCCGGGCCCACCGGCGCGGCAAGAGATCGCCAGGGCCCATCACGGGTCGCTGTCGCGCGAGGAGCGCACCACGATCGAGGAGCAGCTCAAGGCGGGCGAGCTGCCGTGCCTCGTCGCCACCTCCTCCCTGGAGCTGGGCATCGACATGGGAGCGGTCGACCTCGTCCTGCAAATCGAGTCTCCCAAGTCGGTCGCGCGCGGCCTGCAGCGCATCGGTCGCGCCGGTCACGGCGTCGGCGACGTGTCCAAGGGGCGCATCTTTCCCAAGTTCAGAGGTGACCTGCTCGAGTGCGCGGTCGTCTGCCGGCGGATGCGCGAAGGGGCGATCGAGTCCACGGTCGTGCCCCGCAACGCGCTCGACGTGCTCGCCCAGCAGGTCGTCGCGATAGCCGCGGCGGCGGAGGATCGCACGCACGTGGGGACACCCCCGCCCTCCGCACGAGCGGGAGGCGGCCGAAACGACGACACGCACGACCAATCCTCCCCCTCCGAACCGGACGGGAGCGTGGCCGTGGACGCTCTGCACGACCTGGTTCGCCGCACCCACTCCTACGCCGAGCTGTCGCGGCCGCTGCTCGAGAACGTGCTCGACATGCTCGACGGGCGCTATCCGTCGTCCGAGTTCGGCGAGCTGCGCCCCCGCATCGTGTGGGACCGCGTGGTGGATCGCATCAGGGCGCGCAAGGGCGCCCGCCAGCTGGCGACTGCCAACGCCGGCACGATCCCCGACCGGGGCCTGTATGCCGTCACCCTGCCCGACGGCCGGCGCGTGGGCGAGCTCGACGAGGAGATGGTCTACGAGGCGCGTCCCGGTCAGGTCTTCCTCTTGGGCGCCTCCTCCTGGCGGATCGAGGAGATCGGCCGCGACCGCGTGATCGTCACCCCCGCGCCCGGCGTCCCCGGCGCGGTGCCCTTCTGGAAGGGGGACGGGATCGGGCGCCCCAAAGAGCTGGGCGAGGCGATCGGCAAGTTCGCGCGCTGGGCCGTCGATCAGGACGCCGATCTGCTCGTGCGCGACTACGACCTCGACGAGCGCTCCGCCACCAACCTGCTCGAGTACCTGCGCGAGCAGCAGGCCGCCACGCAGGCGATTCCCTCCGACCGCACGATCGTCTTGGAGCGCTTCCGCGACGAGATCGGCGACTGGCGCCTGTGCGTGCTCTCCCCCTACGGAGGCCGCGTCCACGCCGCCTGGGGCCTGGCGATATCGGCGCGCATACGCGAGCGCTTCGACATCGACGGCGAGGCGCTGTGGTCTGACGACGGCATCGTCGTGCGCCTGCCCGACGTCGATCCCGACCCCGACCTCGATCCCGACCCCGACTCTCGCCTCGACCGCCACACTGACACTGGCCTCGCGCGCGGGGTCGCCGGCTCCTACGCCGACCTGGTCGCGATCGACCCCGAGGAGGTCGAGCGGATCGTGGTCTCCGAGCTGGGCTCCTGGGCCCTGTTCGGCGCCCGCTTTCGCGAGAACGCGGGCCGCTCGCTCCTGATTCCCCGCGCCTACCCCGGCCGGCGCACCCCCCTGTGGCAGCAGCGCCTGAAGTCCCAAGCCCTGCTCGAGGTGGCGCGCCGCTATCCCGACTTTCCGATCGTCCTGGAGACCTACCGGGAGTGCCTGCAAGACGTGCTCGACCTGCCCGGCCTTCAAGAGATCCTGCGCAAGCTCCTCACGCGTGACATCTCGCTGCTCGAGGTCGACACCCCCGTCGCCTCGCCCTTCGCGGGCTCGCTCCTGTTCGATTACGTGGCCACCTACATGTACGAGGGGGACACCCCTTCGGCCGAGCGCCGCGCCGCGGCCCTGTCGTTGGACCGGGACCTCTTGCGAGAGCTGCTCGGCCAGGAGGAGCTGCGCGAGTTGATCGACCCCGCCGCTCTGGCCCAGGTCGAGGACGACCTCCAACGCCGCTCTCCCCGCACCCAGGCGACCGGCGGCGACGAGCTGTGCGAGGTCTTGCGTGCGGTCGGCGACCTGCGCGAGGACGAGCTCACCGAGCGGGTCTTGGCCGGGCTCGACGCCCCCGCCTTGATCGGTGCCTTGGAGCGCGAGCGCCGAGTCGTGTCCCTGCGGATCGGCGG
>JBAURN010000142.1:0-2281 GCA_049581225.1 Solirubrobacteraceae bacterium | reverse complement strand
ATCCCACGCCGCACCTACGCCACCGCGTCGAGTCCCGTCGAGGGCATCGCCTCCTTCTAGGAGTCGAAACGCCCATCGCGGCGTCGAGGCCCCGCGATCGCGTCGCGGCCCCGCGGCCCGCAAATCGCGTCGAGGCGTCAAGGCCCTGCAATCGCGTCAGGGCGCCTGGCCCGCAATCCGTTACGGCCCCGCGTGCGGGCCGTCATTCCACGACTTCGATCGCCCCGTTCATCGTCGTGGGGTAGGCAGTGCACTCGTAGTGGATCGTGCCCGGCTTGTCGAGCTTCAACACGAACGTCCTTCCTTCGGGGAGATTGCCCGAGTCGAACGTGTACGGCCCACCCTCGCTCTTGACATTGCACTTTTCGGTGTTGTCGTTGGTCCATTCGATCGTGCTGCCCACCTTCGCCTTGACCGTGTCCGGTTCGATCGCGAATTCCTTGTAGGTGATTTTGATCGTCCCGCTCTGGGTCGGCGCCCCGGCGGGCGGCTTGGCGTAGTTGATCTTGCCGGGCACCGTCAATCCGCCCTTGACGCTGGAGGTTGTCGAGGTGGTCGAGGTGGTCGTCGTCGTGGTGGATTCTTTCGACCCGCACCCAGCCACCAGCACGGCCGCCGCGCAAGCCATCGCGACAGGCCCCATACACTGCCTGACTGTGCCTCCCCACTTCCTCACAGGCGCCGAGCTTAGCGCGAGCGAGCTCTCCGCGTTGCTGGATCGCGCGATCGAGCTCAAGGACGCGCCCCTCTCCTCGCGCGCCCTGGCCGGACGCGGCGTGGCTCTCATCTTCGAGAAGCCTTCCACGCGCACGCGCGTGTCGTTCGAGATGGGCGTCCACGAGCTGGGCGGCCACGCCGTCGTGTTGCGCTCCGGGGAGACCCAGCTCTCGCGCGGCGAGTCCCCTCGCGATACGGCCCTGGTGCTCTCGCGCCAAGTGGCGGCCATCGGGATACGGACCGGAGCCGACGCGATCATCGAGGAGCTGGCCGCCCACGCCTCGATCCCCGTCTTCAACATGCTCACCGCCTCCCACCACCCGTGTCAGGTCCTGGCCGACCTGATGACCGTGCGCGAGGCTTTCGGTGAGCTCGCCGGCCTGCGCCTGGCCTATGTCGGCGACGGCACCAACGTCGCCCGCTCGCTCGCCGTCCTCGGCTCGATGGCCGGCATGGACATCGCGATCGCCTCGCCGCCCGCCTACTCGCTGGAGGGGGACCTGTCCCTGCCACCCGGCGCCGAGGGGTCTCTCACGCTCTACCACGACCCTCTCGAGGCGGTCAAGGGGGCGAGCGCGGTGTACACCGACGTGTGGGTCAGCATGGGCGACGAGGACACCGCTTCCGAGCGTCGCGCCGCCCTGGCGCCCTACCGCATCGATGATGCCCTGCTCGACGCGGCGGCCCCGGACGCCATAGCCCTGCACTGCCTGCCGGCCCATCCCGGCGAGGAGATCTCCGCCGAGGTCCTCTACGGTCCGCGCCAGCGCATCTGGGACCAGGCCGAGAACCGCCGCCACGCCCAGAAGGCTTTGCTGGAGCTTCTGGTAGAGCCGGCGCCGACACACCCTCTGGGGCACAAGTGACCGTGCCGGTGCAGGCGGGCGCGAAGCTCGCCGCCAACGGCCTCGACGGGGACGTCCCCACAGGCCAAGCCTCGCAGCCCCTGCCCAAGCGTCCCGAGCGCGGCGAGGAGATCGAGCTGCGCATCGACTCGCTCGCCCACGGCGGCGAGGGTGTGGGGCGCCTCGGTGAGGCCGGCTACGTCGTGTTCGTCTCCGGAGCCTTGCCCGGCGATCGCGTCAGGGCCGAGGTCGTCAAGCGCAAGCGCAGCTACGCCCACGCGCGTCTCGTGGAAATCGTGCAGGAGAGTCCCGAGCGCATCCCGCCCACCGCCGATCATCCCGGCGTGGCCTGGCAGGTCTTGCCGTATGAGCGCCAGTTGCAGATCAAGGCCGAACAGGTGCAGGACGCTCTGCGGCGGATCGGCAAGCTCGACGGCTTCGCGATGGAGCCGATCGTGCCGGCGCTCGCCCAGTGGCGCTACCGCAACAAGTTGGAGTACTCGTTCGGCAAGGACGCCGATGGCGAGTTGGTGTGCGGCTTTCACGCCCCTTCCGGTTGGAACGCGGTCGAGCCGATCGAGGATTGCATGTTGGCGTCAGCGCCCGGGAACCTTGCGCGTGAGGTGACGCTGGCCTGGTGTCGTGAGCAGAGGTTGCTCGCCTGGAGTCGTGGGGGCAGGCCCGGAGGGGGACGTGCTCGCGGCGAGGAGATCCAGGGC
>JBAURN010000141.1:0-3303 GCA_049581225.1 Solirubrobacteraceae bacterium | reverse complement strand
CTTGTGGCCATCGAGAAACCCTCGGGAGTTAGGAACGTACGCGCCTCGGGGTCCTCGCCGGGCGCCGGACCGTGCGCGACGGGCCAGGTTTCGCCGGGGGCACGCCCCTCCTCCCCCTCTCCATCGCCACCCTCCTGAGGCCGTGCTCTGGATGAGATCCACAAGCTTTCGATAGCGGCATCGTCGAGCGTGCGGTCCAGTGGAGCGGCTTGGTGGCAGATCAGGGTCTGGCGGAACATGCGGTTCTTGAAGAAGTCCATGTACTGCTCCCGGACGACCGCGTCCTGCGGCAAGCTCGCCATCAGCTGCCCGGCGCCGGCGGGCACGTCGCGCATCTGACTCTCGAACAGGTCGGCCTCGGAGAGGAATTGCAGGCCGCGCGCACGGGCGTGCTCGACGAACTCGTGGAAGTAGAAGGCTGTGGAGACATCGGCCAGGTCGTCGTGGAAGAGCAGCGCGTCGCTGTAGCCGAGCATCCGCTCCATCTGCTCGCGCAGCACCCGCGCGAACGGGCTCGGCTGCTCAATCTCGACGATCGTCCTCATCAGCTCCTGCGCCCTGGCCAATCGCTCGCCCGGGTCGGAGACACCCTGCACGTGGTAGCGCAGCATGTCGCGCGCCATGTCCCGCAGGTAGCTGCCCGGGTAGGCGTTGTAGCTGACGAAAGCGATCCCTTCGGGGGCCAGGCAGCGCTTCACGCAGTCAAGCAGCGCCCCCCGCGCCTGGGGCGGTACCCACGAGTAGACGCCGTGAGCGACGATGTAGTCGAACTCTCCCGGCGCCTCCAGCTGCTCGAACGTGGCGCGGCGCAGCTCGACATTCGCGAGTCCCGCCGCCCGCGCCAGCCTCACGCCCCGCTCGATCGCGCCGGGCGAGGCATCCACGCCGAGCACCTGCGCATCCGGCAACGTTTGGGCGATCGAGAGAGCGTTACCGCCGTCGCCGCAACCCAGCTCGAGCACCCGACACGAGCGCGCGGGCGCCGGGCGCAAGCCGAACAGCCGGCCGATCGCCTCCGAGCGCCCCGGGTGGGTCGCCGGATAGGCGAAACCCGGGTAGGAGAGGCGCTCGTAGGCCTCTGCCGCGCTCAGAGCTTCAGGTTTGTCGAGAGGTTGAAGTTGACGCTCGCCCCCACCTTGCCATTCGGCTCGACGAACGCCTCCTCGACCTTCTGGAAGGTGAACGTCACCTGCTCGGTGGGCTGACCGCCGCCGGATGCACCATCCTGCACCGAGGAGATCAGCACGTTCTGGAAGTCGAACTTGAGGTAGGTCTGTTCCTTGCCGCCGGCTTTGTGCGTGAAGGAGAGCACCGCGTCTTTGAAGTGCTTGCCCGTAGCCGCCGCTTGGAATAGCACCGGCGAGGACTTGTCGAGCGTCTTGGTGATCGAGAAGCTCTGGATGCTCACCTTGCCGGCCCCCGCACCCGATGACTGCGAGCCGACGTTCTGGGCACCCTGAGCGCTGACCGAGAAGCTGTCGATCTGAATCTCACCCTTGTGATCCTTCTGGGTCGACTCCCCCTCGATGCCGTCGATCTTCAGGAAGGTGGTGCCGCCACCGCTCACCCCGAATGTGGTCCCGCCGATCAGCGGTGTGCCGGGGGCGCCTTGACCGCCGGCCGCGCCTTGACCGCCGGCTTTGCCTTCTTCCCCACGTGGCCCCACGGGGCCGGCCGGACCTTTCTGGTTCCAGGTGATCTGTGTCTCCTGCTGTGGTTCGCACACGGCAGCCAGATTGGCAGCGGGAGCTGCGCCCAACGGGTTGCTGATGGTGTGGGGCAGGCTCGGATCTATCACGCGCAGCGCTCCTGGCGGCTCAGTGATCCCGTCCGAAGCATTCGGCGGAAAGAGTGTCGCGCCCGTCGTACCGGCGTAGCAACCGGTGATCGTGCCATCGCCGCCCGGGATCGACCCGGCTGCGATAGCCGCGCCCGCCCCAAGCGCCGCAGCCGTCGGCAGCGCGATCTGCATCGCACGTTTGGAGTGCTTCATCCGCTGTACCGCCCGCGCTATCCGGCTCGCCTCTTCCGCGCTCATGTCACCGCTCCCAGGTCAGTTTTCGCTCGCGAGGTGCGCCTGCGCGCCCTCATGTGTGTCGCCTCGGGCCGAACCAAACCAGACTGCCCGGACAGTGTCAAGCGAAATGGACGAACGGACCCACGCGCGCGCGGGCACCCCCACGGGGCGGTCCAGCTCCCTATGCCACGACCTCCACGCCGACCAGGTCCGCGGCGTCCATGCTCCCCGGCGTCTCCAGGGCGAGCACCGCCTCGAGCGCCGCAATCGCGACCGCGAGCTGGTCGAGGCTCGGCTCTTGGGTAGTCAGCAATTGCAGCTTCAAGCCGGGCCACATGATCGCTTTGACCCAGCCCCGGTTGCGGTTGCGACCCGCGAACTTGATGATCTCGAAGGAGATGCCGGCGATGATCGGCACCCCCACGATGCGCGAGATCACGAGCAGATACCAGGCAGGCAGGCCGACCGCGCCGAACACGAAGATCGAGACGACCATCACGATCAACAGGAAGCTCGTGCCACAACGCGGATGCAACCGCGAGAAGCGCTGCGCGTTCTGGGGCGTGAGCGGCAATCCGGCCTCGAAGCAGGAGATCGTCTTGTGCTCGGCCCCGTGGTACTCGAAGACGCGGCGTAGGTCTTTGATGCGCGACAGCGCGAACATGTAGCCCAAGAAGATCGCGGTCCTCACGCAGCCCTCCACGATCCAGAACAGGGCCGAGGATTTCAACTGCCCCTTGATCAAGCTGGTCAGACCGAGCGGCAACAGGAAGAAAAGGCCGATCGCGAAGACCAACGCCACGACCACCGTCCCGGCCCACACCCCCGCCCCGATTTCCTGGGCGTCCTCGTCGGCCTCGCCCTCGGGCAGTTGGGCGTTGGCGGAGATCCCGAGCGCCCTGAAGCCGATCGCAAGCGAGCCACCGAGCGCCACAATTCCTCTCAGGATCGGGATCCGCAGCCAGCGATGTCGCGCCAAGGCCGAAGTGAGCGAGAACGTCTCCACCTCGATCTCGCCAAGCTGCTCCAGCTTGCCTTCTTCCTCCTCCCTGCCGAGCTCTCCCTCGCGCTCGAAAGCGACCTCCAGGGAGTGGGAGACATCATGCATGGTGGCGGGCTTGGAGTCTGCCGATTGACCGTTGCGGGACAACTTCTCCGTGGCCGCGACGGTGCCGGCTCCATCGCGACCCGGCGTCTCCTCGCCCTGCTTCGCGGCGTCCTCGCGCAGCGGCTTGCGCACGGCAACCGCCCAGTGGCGCACGCCTCGCATCATCACGCCCTCGAGC
>JBAURN010000140.1:0-4681 GCA_049581225.1 Solirubrobacteraceae bacterium | reverse complement strand
GGCGGCCGCCATGGAGGGAGCGTCCGTCGCGCTTCCCGTCGGCGCCGTCGTCCCCAGCGCGCACGAGCAACAGCTCGCACGAGGCAGGGTGCGGGGCACGCTGGCGATGCTCGGCCCCGCCTTCGTCGCGGCGATCGCCTATGTCGACCCCGGCAACTTCGCCACCAACCTGCAGGGCGGAGCCCGGTTTGGCTACCTCCTGTTGTGGGTCGTCCTGGTCGCGAACCTGATGGCGATGCTGATCCAGTATCTCTCGGCCAAGCTCGGCATCGCCACCGACCGAGACCTGCCCGAGCTGTGCCGCGAACGCTTCCCCCGCGCGGTCACCTGGGGCCTGTGGGTACAGGCCGAGATCATGGCCATGTCCACCGACATCGCCGAGTTCCTGGGCGCGGCGCTCGGCTTGAATCTCCTGTTTGGCGTTCCCCTGCTGCCGGCCGGCGTGATCACCGGCGCGATCGCCTTCGCGATCCTGGAGCTGCAAACGCGCGGCTACCGCCGCTTCGAGCTGGCGATCAGCGCTCTGCTCGGGATCGTCTTCCTCGGCTTCCTCTACGAGGCCCTGCGCATCGGGCCGTCGGCAAGCGGCTCTCTGCAAGGCCTGCTGCCGGGCGTGCACGGCACGAGCTACATATATCTGGCTGTCGGCATCGTCGGTGCGACCGTCATGCCCCACGCCATCTACCTCCACTCGGCGCTGACCAACGGACGGATGGCCTGTCGCAACGACTCCGAGCGCCGGCGCGTCCTGCGCTTCGAGAAGCTCGACGTGATCGTCGCCCTCGGATGCGCCGGGATCATCAACATGGCGATGCTCGCCGTCTTCGCCAAGCTGTTTCATACGTCCGCCTTCTCCGGCCTGGACTCGATCAGCCTCGCTCACGCCCAGCTCGGACACCTGGTCGGCGGGGGCGCCGCGCTCGCGTTCGCGGTCGCCCTGTTCGCCTCGGGCGCCTCCTCCTCGAGCGTTGGCACCTACGCCGGTCAGGTCGTCATGGCCGGCTTCATCAAAGTCAAGGTTCCCTTGGTGGCCCGCCGTGGCGTCACGATGCTGCCCGCGATCGCCATCCTGGCCGCCGGCATGAACCCCACGGCCGCGCTTGTGCTCAGCCAGGTCGTGCTCTCCTTCGGCATTCCCTTCGCGTTGATCCCCCTCGTCATGCTCACCAGCAATGCCGGCGTTATGGGTGCGCATGTCAACCGGCGTCTCACCACCGTCGCCGCGTTCGCGATCGCGACGATCATCACGCTGCTGAACTTCTTCCTGATCTATCAGCAGCTACTTGGCTGAACGACCACTTCTTATTCCCAGCCACAGCCACACCGGATAGGTGGCGAAGATCGCCGCCGAGATCTTGTGGACTCGTGGCCCCGCATTGCGCCAGTCGAACTTGAACACTCCCGAGTTGAGCATCCAGTCTCGGCCCGAGGCCGCTTTGCACATCCTCCACACCGGTCTGGTCCAGCCCCGGTCGAGATAGAGGCCGACGCTGACTCCCCAGAACACGACCATGTAGGTCGCGCCCACGGCCAGGTCGCGCTTCGAGCTTGGCTGCAGATCGCGCGTCGCACGAGCATAAGCACGTCCTCCGCTGTACAGCAAGGGGGGGTCGATCAGGAACGACATGCGGGGGTCTCCTTGCCTAGAAGTTTGAAAGCGAGGCGCGTGGCGAGCGCCATGATCGTCATCTGCGGGTTGACGCCGAGCGAGCTTGGCACCACCGAGCCGTCGGCCACATACACGCCGCGCGCGCCGTGCACCTGCAGCTCGCCGTCCACCACTCCGTGCGTCGCGCGCGCGTCCGCCCGAGCGCTGCCGAGCGGATGAAAGGCCATAAGCGTCAGGTCGCGCCTGCGCGCCCTGCTCGGGCTGACTCCGTCGGGAAGCGGCAGGTACACCTCGCGGGCTCCGGCGGCCTGGAACAGTTCCCGAATGCGCTCCAGGCCGACGCGAAACCGCCCCACGTCGTCCCTGTCGAGGTCATAGCGGATCAGGGCCCGGCCGCCCAGGTCTCGAACGCTCCCGCGCGAACTGTCGCTCACCATCACCCCGCACTGCGCCAAGCGGCCGTAGTCGGCCATCGCCTCCGCGTGACGCGCGCCCGTCAAGGGCAGCGACATCGCGGCGTAGGACGGAGGTCCGGCCACGCTCTCGAACACGATCCCCTCCCCGGCGAACTCATCCACATAGAAGCTCTGAGGCACCCCTTTGGCCATGTCCACGGTCTCCTCCATGCGTGCGAACACGGCCGTCGCCGGGTGCACCGACAGGTTGTGGCCGAGCTGCCCCGAGCTGCCGCCGATGCCACTTCGCTTCAGCAACAGCGGTGTGTGGATCGTGCCCGCCGCCACAATCACGGTCGGGGCGTCGATCTCCAGGCGGGCGCCGCTCGCCGTTAGCGCGCTTACCCCGATCGCGGCGGCGGTCCTAGGCTCGACCACCACGCGCTCCACGCGAGCCCCCGTCACGATGCGCGCTCCCGCGCTCTCGGCGCGCGGCACGTACGTGATGCCCGTATGCTGCTTGGCCGAGGTCGGACAACCGAAAGCGCACACCCCCGAGCCCACGCACCCGCGCGCGTTGCGGCTCAGATAGCCGTGCGACCAGCCGAGCCGCTCGGCCCCGCGACGCAACACGGCCGCGTTGGCGCCGGCCAGCTCCGGGGTCACCTCGCTGACCGACAGAGCATGCTCCACCCGCTCGAAGAAAGGCCGCAGCAAGCGCTCGTCCAGGTCCAACCCGAACTCCCGCGCCCACCTCTCCAGCACGCGCGGTGGTGTGCGAAAGCAGGTCCCCGAGTTCACCAGCGTCGTGCCCCCCAGCCCGCTTCCCAGCGGCAGCAGGATCGGCGGGGCGCCCACCGTCACCGTCTGCCCCCCGTCGCGATACAGCTCAGCCAACATCTGCGGCGGTCGAGCCGTGAACGAGTCGGGATCGTGCCAGCCGCCCTCCTCGACCATCACCACATTGCAGCCGCCCTCCGCCAGCTCGGCCCCAACCACCGCCCCACCCGCCCCCGCGCCAACCACGCAAGCGTCAGCCTCGATCCGCTCGGTTCGGGTCGGGCTCACGGCCGTCCCTCGCTTCGGCGCAACGCCCGTCCCCGAGCCACAACCGCCGCCCCATCCCAGCCAAGCGCCTTGGCCACTTCAGGATCGTCATAGCGACCGAGCCCCAACAGCATCTGTGCGAGCTGGTCGACGGCGGGCGCCCGTTCGATCAGCGACTTTCCCCGAGGCCTGCGTCCCACCGCGAGCAGCATCCTCATCCCTGCACGCTGCGGTTGGGGGGCGGAGGCGATGAACTGCTCGAGCGCGCCACGGCTTGTCGAGCTGTTCGGCATGGTCCGAGCACCGTATCAGCGGCACCCGAGATTTGGCTGCCCAGCCAGTCGGTGTAGATCGCCGCCGTCGGAGCGGAGGCTAACCGTCGGGGAAGGGCGCCAGCTCGACACCATGATCGCGCTCCACCATCCCCAACTCATAGGCAGCCCCGTGGGCGGTGTGCAGCGTCCGGGCGGCCTCGCCACGTGGGCGCACGTTCAGCGCCAGCGCCGCCACCGAGCAGTTCACGACGTCGTGCTCGCCCCCGTCCGGGTCGGCGTAGCGCCAACCCGCGCTCGCGCCCGGCGGCGCGTCCACATGGGCTTCGACGGTGAGACCGGCTTCGCCGGGGATGCTCAGCGAGCAGCGCGCCACATTCTCGGCCACCCGCAGGCCGCGCGCGCCCAGCCCGCCCAGGCGCCTCACCTGACCATTCCAGGAGATCGCGCCGCTGGCCAACCAAGGAGTCAAGCGGCCCGCCACGAGCACCCTGCCGAGCGCCACGTCAATCCAAGCCGAAGGGTCCTCCGCGAAGCCGATCCCGTGTAGCCAGATCCAGCGCTCGGCGTGCTCGGAGCCCCAATTGTGCCCCACCATTCCCCTCCACCCGTCCAAGCGCAGCGTGCGGTCGGGCAACTCGACCGTGCCCGAGAACCTTGCGGCCGGGGCTGGACTGGTCAGCTTGGTGCGCGGCAAAGGCGCCTTGTACAGCCAACTTTGGGCCAGGTGTCGCAGTTCCGGCGCCTCGGCCTCGAAGCGCAGCGACCAACGCGCCGGCCCGCACACGCCCTGTGCGCCGCCAGGTCCCAAGCGCGAGTCTGCGCCGATCGCGATCCAACCTCCGCTCGGCGCCTCGAGCTCGGCGCTCGTGTGCTTGTGCGTGAACGGCGCTCCTCGCCGCGCGTCGAACACGGTGCACCAGATCGAGCCTTGCCCCGCACGGTCGGGCCGCTTGTGCACCGTGTAGCGGATCCACACGCCCAGTGGCTGATCGGGGGAGACGGCGCGCAGGTAGAAGGACTCATACATCCCCGCACCCATCTTGGCCTTCGGGAAGATCGGGACGACCTGCATGTCGAGATCGTAACTCCCAACGGGCGTTTCCCTGCAAGGATCTCGCCATGCATCACGAGCCGCTCGTCACGCTGCCCGCTGTCTTGCGGGGTTCCCCTGCCGGTCAGTCCAATGGCGATGGTCGCTCCTCCGTGCGCTATCTGATGGGCGTCGACGGTGGCGCCACCAAGACGCTTGCCGCGGTTCTCGACCTGCAGGAGCGCCACGTTCACCTCGGTCACGGGGCCTCCTCCAACCCCGACGCGGTCGGGTCCCACGCGGCCACCGACTCGCTGGTGAAGGC
>JBAURN010000139.1:0-62179 GCA_049581225.1 Solirubrobacteraceae bacterium | reverse complement strand
CGGGGTTGGTGCCCCCCCCCTCCCCGTACGCCACCCCAAAGGCCGCCGCCTTCGGAGCGGATGCCTTGCCCACCCACCACACAAGCGCCAAGTCTCGAGAAGGAGCCCTGATGCCACGAATCATCATCACCACAGACTCATCCCAGCTGCCTGCCAACACCCCTGTCTGGCTCGACGAGCGAGTCCAGTCGATCCACCTGAGCACCGACCACGCGGCGGCCCAGTTCGTCGAGCGGGTCGCCTGGGCGATCAACGACGCCGAGGACGCCGACCGTGAGCAGGCCGGCGAGGTCGAGCAGGCCGCTCGTCGCGCACGAGCCACACGGCGGAGGCGAGGAAGCAGCTCGGCTACACGCGACCGAAGTCAGGTCCGCGTGCGTGCCTAGCGGCGACGCGATCCACCGGCTCTTCTCCTTCCCGAATCCGGTGAACGAGGTGTCGGCGCGTCTGGTCGCAGGCGGTGTAGTGCTCCTGGGCCTTGCCGCGATCGCGTTCGAGCAACCATGGCTTACTGTCGCGATCGCTTACGGCTTCGTGGCGCGCATATTGACGGGCCCCACGCTGAGCCCCCTGGGCCAGTTGGCCACCCGAGCGATCACGCCCAGGCTCCACCTGGCGCCACGGCCGGTGGCGGGTCCGCCGAAGCGCTTCGCGCAAGGTGTCGGCGCCGCCTTCTCCGTGTCCGCCGCGGTGCTGGCGCTGGCGCCGGGTTGGACAACCGCTTCCTACGTGCTGCTCGGCCTGCTCGTCGTGGCCGCCACGCTCGAGTCGGTATTCGGTATCTGCCTGGGCTGCAAGGCGTTTGCACTGCTGATGGACGTCGGTGTGATCCCCGCAGAGGTGTGCGAGCGCTGCAACAACGTCGGACTCGATCCGCGCGGAGCCACCTGACCCGAGCGAACTCCCGATAGGTCAAGTACCGGCTACGGTGATGGCTGTTTGGCCACAGTCGACCTACACTGGTCTTGGAGCATGAAACGAGTCGGTGCATACGCCCAAGGCCACGGTCGCGCCGTTGCAAGCGTGCGCTTCGGCGTCGCTGTCTGGCTCCTGGGCCTCGGTGCCTACCTGTGCTCGCGGCAACTTTGGTGGGGACTGCTGTTCATCGCTCCGGCAGCGCTTCACTTTTACCTCGGATATCGCGCAATTAGGTGAGCCCGATTTTGGATCTGATGTGGCTGTGGCCAGCTTTCAAAAGGCTGCGCGAAACAGGTCGCCGAGATACCCATCCTCCTGTCGACTTCCGTCGGGGACACTGAATCCCGTGGCCCAAGCGTCTCAACATCCGGGTTGCCGACATCCAAGCTGTATACGCGGAGTGGAGCGGGCGGGGCGCCCAGTTCCTGACGCCGCCCAAGCAGCACGAGACCGAGCTGCGCTGCTACATCCGCGATCCCGACGGCTACCTGATCGAGGTGGGTCAAACGACACTCGAGCGAGGTTGGCGCCCGCCGTCTTGATCGCATCCCATGGGGCGACGATCGCGACCATGCGGTAGACCTTGCGAGTGTGACCAGAGAGGAGCCCATTGAAATAGCCGACGCACCCGACCGTGAGCGCTACGAGGTCTCGATCGAGGGTGAAGTTGTGGGCTTCACCGCCTATCGGGCACGGCCAGGTCTGATCGCGTTCGTCCATACGGAGGTCGACGAGCGCCACCAGGGTCGGGGACTAGCCGACCGTCTGATCCACTTCGCGCTCGAAGACGCCCGCGGACGCGGCCTCGCGGTGCTGCCGTTCTGCCCGTTCGTCAAAGCCTTCATCGAACGCCACCAGGAGTTCGAAGCGCTCGTGCCAGAGCCGCGCAGGGGACAGTTCGGCCTTTCCGGCGGTCGCCCCGTCTAGCGTTGCCGAGGAGGATTTCTGATGCGCAGCGTGACCTACTCGATGAGCGTTTCACTCGACGGCTACATCGCTGGGCCGGACGGCGACTTCGACTGGACTGCACCCGACGAGGAGGTCTTTCGCTTCGTCACCGACGAAATACGAGAGGTCGGCGTCCACCTGTTGGGACGACGACTGTACGAGACGATGCTGTACTGGGAGACCGCCGATCAAGATCCATCGCTCGAGGACTCAAGGCTCGAATGGGCCGCGATCTGGAAGCAACTCCCAAAGGTGGTGTTCTCGACCACGTTCTCGGCAGTGCAGGGCAATGCCCGTCTGGCCTCCGGCGGCCTGTCGGAGGAGATCGCGCGGTTGCAAGCCGAGCCGGGAAGGGGCAACATCGCGATCGGCGGCGCGACTCTCGCCGCCGAGGCGGCCGCGCTGGGTCTGATCGACGAGTACCGCGCCAGAGTCTGCCCGGTACTGGTTGGGGGCGGCATCCCGTTCTTTGCCCAGGGCGAGCGCCGGGTGAATCTCGAGCTCGTCGAGACCCGCACCTTCAGCTCGAAGGTGGTCTACCTCCGCTACCGCGTGGCCCGCTCGGATCCCCGTCGGCAAGCCTCCCGTGATGAGGCATCGAATCAGGCCGAGAGCAGCTCGACGCGGTTGCCCCACGGGTCTTGCGAATAGAACCGCCGGACGCCGGCCAACGCCTCATCCCAGACCACCTGCTCGCCGACATCTCGCAGACGATCGGCAAGCACGTCGATCTCACCCGCGGCTACGCGCATCGCTGGGTGTGCCTTGCGCGCTGGCGCGAAGCCATCCTCGACGCCAACATGCAACTGCTGCTCCCCACAGCGAAACCAGACTCCGCCGCGCCCACGAAGCGACTCAGGCTTCTCGACCTCCATCAGCCCAAGAAGAGCCCCATAGAACCGCCGCGCCTCAGCCTCGCAACCTCGCGGCGCCGCCACCTGCACATGATCAAGGCCAATCACACTCATCCTCCAAAGCTAGCTCAACACGCTCGCCACCACCCACACGAACGCTCGCGGCACACCCGGCGGTCTAGGTTTCGGTGTGGACGATGACGTCAGCGATGTCGGGAATCTGTTGGCGTAGCTCCTCCTCGAGTTCGCCAGCCAGCTGGTGGGCATCGACCAGGGAGCTGTTGGGACCGACGCCTAGCGTGAGGAAGATGATGCGACCGGCTTCGGTGCGAAGCAGCTCTGTCCCACGTGGCTCCTTGCCCGTCCGCTCGAGGACGATGCGCTTGATCTCTCGTGTCGCAGCGAGGTCGGCGCTTGCGGTGGCTGGCTGGGCACTCAGCGGACGCTCCAGGGGCTCCAGGTGTGTCTGCACCCCACTGACGCCGGGGCGAGCGCGAATCGCCTGCTCGATGTGCTCGGTGACCGCGAGCGCTTCTTGGAGGGCGAGATCAGCGGGGAACTTCAGATGCAACGAGACGCTGGCGGACCCGCTCTCCGCATAGATCGTGATGTCGTGCACTTCCTTGACCAGCGGCTCGGTCAGCGCGATTGCGAGCACTCGGTCGCGGAGGTCGAGGCCGATGCGGCGCGGCTCGACGTGGACGACGACATCGCTGCCGGGCAGCTCGCCCTCGATTGCCGCCTCCACACGGTTCGCGGCCTGGTGGCCCTCGACCACTGCGGCGCCAGGCGAGACGGTGACGATCACATCGGCGAAGTAGCGTCCGGCCGACTCGCGCAGCCGCAGCCGAACCAGTTCGATGTCGGGTTCCAGGCGCGTGAGCGCGCGCTCGGCCGCCTCTCTGGCCTCGGCCGGCGTGCGGTCCATCAGCACGTTCGCGTTCTCCTTGATGAGCCGTACCGCCGTGGCGAGGATGATCACCGCTATGACGAGCGCGGCGCCCGCATCGCCTCGCACGAACCCTGCGCGCACGAGCAGCAACCCGATCAGAACCGCCATCGAGCCTGCCATGTCTCCGGCGAAGTGAAAGCCGTTTGAGCGCAAGGCTGGGCTCCCGTAGCGCCGTGCGATACGCATGGAGATGACCGTGCGGGCGAGGTCCACCACCAGCGAGATCCCGATGACGACAAAGACATACCAGCGCGTGTCGGGAGTGCCACTGGGACTGACGAGGTGCCTGATCGCCTCGGCCGCGACGATCAGCCCGCCCGCCAACAAGATGGCGGCCTCGCCGAGCGCTCCAAGATTCTCGGCACGAGCGTGCCCGTAGGGATGCTCGACGTCCGCGGGCTGGCGGCCCAGACGCACAGCGAAGAACGTGAGGATCGCGGCAATGACGTCTCCGCTTGACTCGATTCCGGCTGAGATCAAGGCCAGGCTGCCCGCTATCAAGCCCACTCCGAGCTTGAGGACGACCAACAAGCTGGCCGCGGCAATCGAGACGAGCGTCGTCCGTCGCTGCACGGCCACCTGCTCGCTGCTATCGGGCTGCAACATCGACAGAGCCTAAATGTCTGGGGTCTGCGCCTGCACCAAGGTCGAAAGCTGTTGATCTACCCGTTGCGGCAAGCAAACGCGAGTATCCCAAGGGCGCTCGGGAGAGACGGCCGCCCCGGCGCGGACAAGCTTGAAAGCTTGCTGGGAAGGATCCCGCGATGGGCGGAGTCATACAGGAAGCGCGCGCGACGGCGGGCCGTGTGCTGATCGCCGCGATCCGAAACCGTCTCGTCCGATACCTCGAAACCATGGGAGACACCCCAGTGCCTAGAACGTCGATCCTTGCTCTAGTTGGTGTTGCGCTGGCTGTCGCCGGCTGTGGCAGCTCCAGCAAAACCAGCAGCTCCAACACGACAACGGCAGCGGCGAGCGCCAGCGCGCCTGCTGAATCGACATCGAGCTCAGGCCCGTTCCTGGCCAAGTTCACCAGCGTAAGTAAGGTCGCCTCGACGGTCCCGGCCAACGGCGACATCAATCCGTATGGCATCGTGACCGTGCCCACCAGTGTGGGCAAGCTGCAGGCGGGCCAGATGCTGATAAGCAACTTCAACGCCAAGGAAAGCGCCAAGCAGAACGGTCAGGGCACCGGCACGACGATTGTGCAGATCAGCCCCGGCGGGAAGGTCTCGCTGTTCGCGAGGATCGACGCCAAGACGCTCCCCGGCCCATGCCCCGGCGGCGTCGGGCTGACGACGGCCCTGAACGTCCTGCCGGGTGGATACGTCGTCGTGGGCAGCTTGCCGACGACCAATGGCAAGACGGCGACCGCAAAGTACGGTTGCCTGATTGTGCTCAACAGCCAAGGCAAGGCAGTCGAGACGATCGCCGGCAATAACATCCAGGGTCCCTGGGACTCGACCGCCAAGAGCGAAGGCTCCAAGACCAGCCTGTTTGTCAGCAACGCGCTCAACGGTGGTGCCGCGAAGGGCAAGAAAACGATCAACAACTCGACCGTGCTGCGCATCGAACTGGAATCCGGCGAAAACCAGACACCGAAGGTGCTGAGCGAAACTGTGATCGCCAACGGCATCCCCTGGGTCAACTCAGCGGAAGCCCTGGTGCTCGGCCCGACCGGGCTCGCCCTCGCCTCCAACGGGACGCTGTATGTAGCCTCCACCGAGGACAGCAAGATCCTCGCGATCTCCGAAGCAATGACACGCACGACGCCTGCCGCGAAAGGCGGCGCCGTCCTTACCGAAGGCGGCCATCTCAAGGAACCCCTCGGCATGGTGCTCGCGCCGAACGGCAACATCATCACGAGCAACGGTGGTGATGGCAACATGGTCGAAACGACACCCGCCGGTCAGCAGGTAGCCGTACAGACCGCCGATAAGAAGACCGGGGCTGGATCGCTATTCGGCTTGGTGATCGCCCCCGAAGGCAAGGGCATCTATTTCGTAGACGACGGCGAAAACACGCTCAACCTCCTGCACGAAGGCCAATCGGCGTCCGCGAGCTCCTCAGCGGCGCCGAGCACCAGTTCCACGAAGGCGGCAGCTTCCTCGGGAACATCGGGCGCAACAGAAAATCTGAGCCTCCAAGCAAACGCCGAAGGCCAGCTCAAATACAACACGACATCGCTGAGCGCGAAGGCCGGCAAAGTCTCGATCGATTTCACCAACATGGCACCCGTGGGCCACAACGTAACGGTCGAATCCGCTACCGGTGAAAAGGTCGGAGCGACACCGACCTTTCAGGGCGGCTCAAAGACCCTGAACTTGAACCTGAAGCCGGGGACCTACAAGTTCTTCTGCTCGGTGCCGGGACATCGCATGGCCGGCATGGAAGGCACGCTCAAGGTCAACTAGCAGGGCGCTGGACCTCTGGATTGCGCCCTCGGCGTGTTCCTGCATCTGAAAGGAACACGCCGAAAGCGGAGTCTTCTAGTGAGAGAGGCAGTCCCTCAAAGCCTCACCCTCACGTAAGCAAGCAAGGAGTGGACATATGCGCCACCTACTGAAGTTCTCCCTACCAGCAATCGCCGCGTCGCTCCTGATCGTCGCCTGCGGCAGCAGCTCCTCCAGCAACACGACCAGCTCGGTCGCCGGCACACAGCCAGCCGCGCAGACAGGCAGTGGCTCGTCAAGGGCCGTACTCGTTAGGAGCCTCGCCAATCCGCTCGGCACAATCCTGGTCGACAGCCAGGGGATGACGCTGTATCACCTCAGTGGCGAGCAGAACGGCAAGTTCATTTGCACCAGCACGGCCTGTCTCGGTATATGGCATCCGCTGATTGCCCCGTCCACCGGGACTCCCAGTGGCGAAGTCAGCTCGCTCGGCACCGTGAAGCGCCCCGACGGGACCGTGCAGGTCACCTATAAGGGCACACCGCTCTACACGTTCACCGGAGACCAACAATCCGGTGAAACCAAGGGCCAGGGCATCAAGGACGTAGGCACCTGGAGCGCCGTCACGACCAGCTCCAATCGCACCACCGGGACGAGCACAAGCAGCACCCCGGCGACACCCGCCCCGAGCACGGGCGGCTCCTCAGGAGAATCCTCGAGCGGCGGCTACGGCTACTAGCGTTCGCTGCTGATCAGCGGCGCAGCGTTCGTGGGCGTGACACGCACGCCCACTAACGCTTCCCGACCCTGGAGCAGACCGGCGCCTGGCCTCAGCTCGCGGGCTACTTGACCGTGCCTCCAGAGGCGTTGATCGCATACCACGTGCCGCCGAACGTTTTGGCGCCGACGTAGGAGGTCTTCGCGGGACCGCTATCGCCACTGTAGGTGTAGAGCGGATGACCTGCATAGTTCACCTGATGGCCGCCGGTCGTGGATAGGAGCGAAGCCTTGACGCCCGAGCCGGCCGTCGGGCGACCGCTTGCTTTCAGCGAAGGCCATACTGCCGAGCACCCGCTGATCACCGCGCAACTGTTCTTGTTGGAGCGATCCCTGGTGAACTCGTACAGCGTGCGGCCCGAGCTGCTGACGAGGATGCTGCCGAGGCTCGTGTGGCGCAGCTGGACCGTTGCGGCGCTGCTCGAGTGAGCGGCCGGAAGGCTGCTCTGTGCACTGGCGACCATCGTCGCGCTTGCCGTGCTTGCCAAGGCGACGGCCAAAAAAACATGGGTTCGCTTCATGGTTCCTCCGAATGTGTCGGTGCTCGGACGCGTGACTGTTATCTCTGCCTATAGACACCGCCATGCCGCGAACCTTCCCGAACACCAGCGCGGCTGTGGCCCCCTTGCCCCGATCAGACCGGCGGTCGAGGGAGCTCATGAGGCAGTCGTGTCGTAAGCCCTCCAGCTTGCCAGACGAGCAGCGTTGCGCTTGAGACGCGGCGACCGCCTCATTCCGCGGTCAGCGAAGCGCAGCGGGAAGGATCTCGGCGCTCGGGAGTCTTGAGGGTAGACGGCCGGGACGCCGCCGTGACAAGCACGGCAACCAGTCGGCGATTGCCATATGGATATCCAGTACGAGAAAAGGTGGGTTCACGATGAGGCTTCGCACGCTTTTGCTTTTCGCCCTTGCGGCACTGTTGGGAGCGGCGATGGCCGTGCTGCCCGCACTCGCTGCCAGCCCGTCCGAAGCGAAGCTCGAAGTCAACGAAAACTGCGTCGATCCCGATTGGCCGTGCTGGGCGACTCCGGGATCGAGCCAGCCGGCGTCGAAGGTCACGATCGCAAGCGGCGGCTCGATCGCTTTCGTCGACAGCAAGACGGCTGCGAACATCGCTTGGACCAGCGCCGCACCGACGTGCGAATCGGCAGTGCCCGTCGCGCCGGCGTCGCCCAAGACGGGCTGGGAAGGGAAGTGCACATTCGCAACCCCGGGCACCTACAACTTCGAAAGCTCGACCCTCTTCAACGACGGCGTCGACAACTACACCAAATACGAAATCGTAGTCGAAGCTTCGACCACGACGCCCTCCACCTCCACCGGAGGAGGCGGCTCGACCCCGAGTACAACCACATCCAGCCCAGCTCCAGGCGGCGAAACCCCGATGGAATCGCCGCTGTCCGGTGCGCCGAGGATCAGCTCAAGCCAAGGTGGTAGCACCGTTAAGGGCTCCCTCGAGATATCAAAGGCCGGCACCGGAGATCGCCTCGAGGTCGATCTCATCGCCACCACCGCCTCGCTGGCGAAGCTCCGGCACGCAACACAGGTGGTCGGGCGATTCGTGAGCGCTTCGGTTAGCGCCGGTCAACGGTCCTTCTCGGTGAAGCTCAATACCAAGGCAAGGCGAGCGCTCAAACGCCACCGTCACCTGGCGTTGAAGGTGAAGATCACGCTCACCCCGTTCTACGGAGAAGCCACGAGCGTCACCAGATCCGTGACCCTGCACGTGGGAGGTTGAGACCGTGAGATCGCGCATGCTGTTGCTTTTCACCTTTGCTGCTCTGCTGGGAGCGGCCATTGCCGTTCCGGCATTGGCCACCGCCTCGGAAGCGAAGCTCGAAGTGAACCAAAACTGCGTGGAGCTCGACTGGCCGTGCTGGGCGACCCCGGGATCCAACCAGCCGGCTTTCAAGACGACGGTTGCCTCTGGCGGCACCGTCATGTTCGTCGATCACGGTAAAGAAGCCAACATCGCATGGGCCGGCACGCCCGGCACCCTTCCTGCGTGCGAATCTCCAGTTCCCGTAGCCCCGACCCCGAAGGCGACGGGCTGGGAAGGAAAGTGCACGTTCACAACGCCGGGCACCTACGACTTCGAAAGCTCGACCCTCTTCAACGACGGTGTCGACAACTACACCAAATACGAAATCGTGGTCGCAGGTCCCGCCAAGGCCAAAACGACGCCAACCAGCCCTCAGCACCAGACCGAAGCGACACTCACGGGGAGCATCGAACCGGAAGGCAACTCAACCGAATATCACTTTGTCTACGGCAGCGCAAGCGTCACCGAACACTCAAGCGCCTCAACCAGCCTCGATGCCGCCGACTTCACAATCCACTCGGTTTCGCTCCCAGTAAGCGACCTGCTTCCAGACACCGAATATCACTTCGAACTGATTGTGAGCTATGGCGCGAGCCAGACCGTGTCCGGTGGTCCACAGACATTCACGACCCCTCCAGCCGCAAAGCCGACAGCAAGCACCCTCGCGGCCTCCGCCCTGGGGGAAACCGAAGCGACGCTCAACGGCAAAGTCGATCCGGAGGGCGGCGCCGCGGCCGAATACCTCTTCGAATGGGGCACCGGCTCCGGTGGAGCCTACGAACACACCACCAAAGTGGTGAGCCTGCCATCCGACGGTGCAGAACACCAGGTATCAGTGACCGTGACCGGCCTGACACCCGACGGCGAATACCACTTCCGGCTCGTCGCGAAAAACCAATTGGGATCGGTTCAGGGCAATGACCTCACATTCATGGCCGCCTCCACCCCACCGACGAAAGAACCTCCCGCGAAAGAACCTCCCGCGAAAGAACTGTCACCGACGCCGATCCCCACCACTGGCGGCAACCCTGCGGCGACAACCTCAAGCTCACCGTCTCCTGGGCAACCAACGACCGAACTTGCTCCCGGCCCGCTGTTTGGGTCAGTCAAGCTTGCATCCACTCAACACGGCGGAGTGGTGCGTGGGTCCATGGTTGTGTCCTCGGCCGGTTCTGGAGGCCAGCTTCAGGTTGAGCTGTTCACCAAGGGCGTTGCCGCGCCCGTCGGCAGGCTCGTGCGCTCCTCCCTACGTGAGGGCAAGCTCACATTCGTGCTGACCCTGAACTCGAGGGGCAAGGCCACGCGGCGCCGCCACCGGCGCTTGGCGCTCACGGTGAAGATCACGCTCACGTCACTGCACGGCGCGGCAGCAACGGTCACCCGAGGGGTTGTCGTTCGCTAAAGATCGATCTGATTGACGCGTTTCTTTGCGCCGTCGGCCTCCGCGTGTTTCTTGTGTCGTCACGAGCCTGTGCGCCGAGTCGCACCCCTGGGCATCCACGGCGGCTGGTTCTCGACGCCATGCTGTGTCGGCTTCTCATGAGTGTCGGCCGCTCAGACGACGTCCTTGCGTTGCCCACCATAGGCGGCTAGACCGTAGATGATCAGAATGTCTATCGCGAATAGGCACAGCGACCAGAACGGGTACGCGGGGATCGACATCAAGGCGGCGATCGAGTTGATACTGGCCATAAGGATGCCCAGCCATCGGCCATACTGTCCGCCGACGAGGATCGAATACGCAGCGAACAACTCAAGTGCCCCGATGATCAAAACGATCCAGCCCCATGTGTTGAGGTCGCTCAAGATGTAGGTTGTGTTCTGGGTGAAGAACTTCGAGTTGCTGATCGCCGCGATGCCCCAGATAATGTTCAACACGCCAGCGATCATGACCATGATCGAGGCAAACAGAAGCCAGCCACCGCCTTCAACCGCATTGCCCTTGTCCCGCGTTCGCGTGGGAACGAACTCACCTTGATCGGCCATACCGACCTCCCTTTGCTCAAGCTCAGTTTGTCGATGGGTCCACTGAACTGTAATCCGAGCAGATCGAACCGCCATCAGTATTTATCCGAGCCCTTTCAGTAGTAACTTGCCGCAGCCCGGATCCGCGCCTGGTGAGTGGCACGGGCTCCCGCGCCGATCAGGCTCCCCTGCGCGCCCTGGGCGGATCGCCTATCGCCCGAATGCGTTGCCGGGTCGATCCCACGCGTGAGAAGCGCTCGATTTCGCGCTGCTCTTCGTCAAGGACACCGAGCGTCGCGTAATGCGCTCCTGCCAACTCGCGCGCAACCTCCAACAGTTGCGAGAGCAGCGTGTCGAGACCGAACTCGGATACTAGCGACCGGCCAACCGCGATCAAGCGGCGCAGGCGCTCTTCGCCAGTAACGTCGCTCATGCTGTTCTCGCTATCCACCGGCCTTCACCCCAGACAGATTCAATCATGCGTGCGGATTTGTCCAGCCCGGACCCCACTGAATGCAGCTGTCACTGTGACGCTTGTCGTCCGGCGGCACCGGATCCGTGCGTGAGAGTTGCCCGACTATTGACTGCCCCTATACACTCTCTGGCATCGTCGATAACCTGGCGTCCCCGCCTGCTCGCCTTCCAGCGAGTCCCAGCCCAGGAGATTCTTGACACAGTCGACGCGCTCGATGCCGCCGATGCGGCATCCTGAACCGAAAGGAAAGGCAATATGCCACTACTTCGCGGTATTGCCCGCACAGCCGCTATTGCCGGTACTGCAACGGCCGTATCCAACCGCGTGAGTCGCCGCCAAGAAGGAAGGTGGGCGGCACAGGAACAACAGCAGGACGAACAGCAACAGCCACAGGCGCCTGCGCCCACGCAGGAAGACCCGATAGCGAAGCTGAAGGAGCTCGGCGGACTCCACGAATCGGGTGTTCTAACCGACGAAGAGTTCGCATCCGCCAAGGCAAAGATCCTCAATACATAGGTTGCTAGGGGTTACCCGCAAACGGCTGGCCGGCTGAAGAAGAAGCTTGGATCTCCTCGAGAGCGGCCTCGAGCGTGGGGTAGAAATGCTCGCGATCGAGGGTCTCCAGGAGGCCGTAGCGCAACGTGAGGTCCTGGAGGCGGCTGCGCATCTCCGCAAACGCCAAGTGGGTCCCGGCGGCATTGAGCTCATTGTCGAGCTGCTCGAGCATCTCGGCGGCGGTGACATCGACGTCGGTGACGGCCTCGCACTGCAGGACCACCCAACGCGGCTCGCGGTCGCGCACGAGTTTGCGGATCTCCAGCCGGAAGGCGCCGGCGTTGGCGAAGAACAAGGGCGCCTCCCAGCGATACACCACAACACCGGGGATCTGCTTCGCTTCCGGATGAGTGCCAATGTCGTGCCACCCATCCTGGCCTTCGAGCTTGCCCAAAACAGCGCCGTGAGGCCACCAGTTGCGTCTGAAAAAGAGCAGAATCGCGAGCGTGACGGCGACCACAATGCCCTGCAGCACTCCGAGCAGGATCACACCGGCGGTCGCTACGAGGGACACCGCGAACGCGCTCTTGCGAACACGCAGGTAGAGACGCAAGATGCTTACATCCGTCAATGACAGCGCGGCGACGATCACCACGGCGGCCAGTGCCGTTTGCGGCAGGTCGGCCAGCAGCGAGTTGAGGAATAGCAGGAGCACCACGACCAGAGCGGCACCCACCACGCCGGTGAGCTGGCTCTTGGCTTTTGACTGTTCGGCTACCGCCGTCCGTGAGCCGCTGGTCGATATTGCAAAGCCCTGGAAGAGTCCCGCGGCGATGTTCGCCGCACCCATTCCGATCATCTCTTGGTTGGGCTCGACCTCTTCACCGCGTCGGGCCGCGAAACTGGTCGCGGTGGCGATCGTGTCGGTCAAGGACACGAGCGTGATTCCCACCGCGGCGACAAGCAGGGGAACGACATCGCCGGCGCTCGTCCACGGAAGGGTGGGAGTGGGAATCCCCTGGGGCAATGCGCCTACAGTGGCCACGCCTTTGCCGGAGAGCCCAAACACAGCTGAGGCGACGGTGGCGCCAACGACTCCGACCAGCACCGCGGGCAGCCGGGTGGTGACGCGCGGCAGCACCAGCAGGAGGGCCAGCACAGCGACACCGACGAGGAGCGTCGTCGTCTGCGTCTCATCGAGGTGCTCTGCGAAAGCGCGCAGCTCTGCGAGGAAGGAATCGGCATCCGTGGAGAACCCAAACAGCTTTGGCAGCTGGCCGACGATGATCGTGATAGCAAGGCCGTTCATGTATCCGACCTGCACCTCCTTTGACAGCAGGTCGGCGACGAACCCGAGCTTCCCCAACCCTAGGCCGATCTCGGTAAGTCCCACCAATATGGCGAGCATGCCGGCCAGGGCGATCGCGCTTGCGGGATTTCCGGTTATCAACAGTGGGGTGATGGCGGCGAGGATCAGAGGCGAGATCGAGGAATCGGGTCCCAACACCAGCACTCTGGAGGGCCCGAACACGGCGTAGCCGACCAGACACGCGATCGTCGTATAGAGACCAGTCGCCGCCGGAAGCCCGGCCAGCTCGGCATACGCCATGCCCTGCGGAACGAGAATCGCCGCCAGCACAACGCCTGCGACTAGATCCGCTCGTAGCCATGAGCGCCGATAGGTTCGGGCGACCCGAATGCCCGGCACCCAACGCTCGACTCGGGTCGAAACTCGTCCGTTCATGCCATCGGGTCAGTTTCGGCGGTGAGCCCCGGCCCGGTGGCTCACCGGCCGGCTGCCACCCGTAGAAGCACACCCAGGTTGTCCTTAGTCAGCGCCACAGCCCTCGCGGCCGGCGGCAGGCCGACTCCGCTGGGCAGCCGCACCCGCAGCGCGCCGGGGAGCGACACGAAGCGCAAGGGTGGATCCAGCACGAGCGCCTCACCGTCGAGCCCAACCTCTACCGGACCGGCGCTGCGAACTTCGAACTCCTGAGTCGCCCACGACAGAAGGCCGGGAAAGCGACCCGCCTGGCCAACCATCTCGAGCGCGACGAGCTTTGACACGTCGGCGGCGCTGCGTACCCGCGCGGCTACGACACCGAGCTGGCCCGTGTCGATTCGCTCGCGGGTGCCCGCACCGGCAAGGCTCGCCAGCCGATACGGATTGTTCGATACCAGCACGAGCGGTGCATCGTCGCGGCGACTCCCGTCCGGAGCGGTGAGCTCGAGATCGATCGGCTCCGCATCGGGGCCCAGCAGGTCGGGCAGCATGTCAGTCCAGGTCTCGAGCTTGGCATCGCGATAGGCCTCGGACTGGACGACCTTGGCATACACACCGAGTGAGGCGTTGTTGACGAACACGCGGTCGTTTACACGTGCAAGATCGATGCGCCGCTCGACGCCATCCGTGAACGCATCAAGCGCTCCCACGACGTCATCGCGGTCAAGCCCAAGGTCCAGGGCGAAATGGTTCCGGGTCCCCGCGGGGATACAGACGTGGGCTATATCGTACCGAGCGGCAACCGTCGCAACGAGCGCCTGCGAGCCGTCGCCACCGGCCATCCCGATCACCTGCGCACCGCGTGCGATGGCGCTCTCGGCGAGCTCGAGCAGGTCATCGCCGGGTCCCAGAACAACCGGCTCGATACCCCGTCTCCGGGCTTGAGCGACAAGGTCAAAGCGCTCGGCCTTACCCCCACCCGACTTCAAGTTGATGATCAGCACCGCCGATCCGGCGGCGCCCACCGGCACAACCGCCCCAAGGACGCCGGCGGCGGCCGTCTTCCCGGTCAGGCCCAGCGCGTAGCGCGCTGCGAGTCCGAAAGCGGCCAGCAGCAAGAGCAGCGCGGCGAGCACGACCACACCTTGCCAGTTGGCCACCAGCACCACGATCAGCCCAATCCCGCTCAGCGCGGCCAGCGCGGCGCTGAGCGCCCGCCACGGGCCGTGACGGGTCAAGGAAACCCAGATGAACGCACTACAGACCAGCAACAGCACGACCGCCAGGACAGCGACCGGCACATCGCCCGCCAATGCGACAGCGGCCACCACCACCATGACAATCGGCGCGAGGAGCGCAACGACCGCGGCGAGACGGGACAGCCACGACAGCCGCACCGCCCTTGAGCTCATGAGGTCCTCGGGCGGAATGGCCGCTGCTCGTCGTGGCCTTGACCCACGATCCGGCAGGTCGCCTCGGGCACTTCGTTCCACACGCCCGGGATGTCGCCAAGCGGCTCGGAGACCACCATGTGTGAGTCCTCTGAGACCTGCTCGTACAGCTCCCGCTTGGGATAGAGCTTGCGCAGCGTCGGCACGTCGGTCGTGTAGAAGAGCGAACGGGACTTTCCCTCGCTCGAATACCGGAATGCCCAGATGGCCTCGCCGCTGGTGGTGGCGATCGTGCCCTGAAACGGATTGGCTATCCCATGCCGACCCGCCACCTCCTCAACTAGCCCAATGGCGCGCTCTACCGCGGCGGGCGGGTCGTCCCGCAGGCCGAAGGTAAGGGCTAGAAAGAACAGGATCTCGGAGTCGGTCTGTCCCGCGATCCGCGGATACAGAGATGGATCGACGGCGAGCACGAGGTCGCGCTTAATCGTGGCGAACTCGTTGATGTAGCCGTTGTGCATGAACAGCCAGCTGTCATGGCGGAACGGGTGGCAGTTCGTTTGCTGGACGGAGCTACCGATTGCCGCCCGAATATGAGCGAAGAAGTTCGACGAGCTGATGTGGTCGGCGAGCTCGTGCAAGTTTTTGTCATTCCAGGCAGGCTCGGTGCTGTGGAAGACGCCTGGAGTCGGCGGCACGCCATACCAGCCAACCCCGAAGCCGTCGCCGTTCGTCGTCTCGGCGCCGAGCCGTGAGTGCAGGCTTTGCTGTATCAGCGAATTGGCGGGTCCGTACAGCGCTTCCTTGAGAAGGAGCGGAGATCCTGAGTATGCGAGCCAGCGGCACATCGACGGACCCTTTCATTAATGCTGCGTTCGTGCCCGAGCACAGACGCCGTCACGGAGGAGCTCGGCTCGCTGTCAGGTGCGTCGCCAAGACCGGCGCTGGTAGCACAAGCCTGTAGGCATCGCCTTCCCTGAAGCGGGCGAAAACTCGCCCATCATCGTCTCATACAGTCTTCCATTTTATGCGATATGCAACTATTGTTGTGATGCTAGACGCGCGGTCAAGTTCTCAACAGCGGAATGCTGGCTTGAGCGCGAGCCATGAGACCGTGCTGGCCAAGGCAAAGCTCGCGTCCCCACGGATACGCGCGCAGACGATCGAGCGTCCGCGCGTCACACGTGCGCTCGACGCGGATGCGGCGGCGTTGACGCTGATGGCCGGCGCCGGCGGGCTACGGCAACACGACGGCGGTGCGCGTCTGGTGTGCGGCGCGCAAAGTGACCGTGGCGTGGGTGATGCTCGACGCGTCCGACAACGATCCGGCGCGGCTGTGGCGATACGTCATTACGGCGGTCGACCGCGTCCATCAAGGTCTCGCGCGCACGGCGAACGCACGCCTGGATGTGCCGGGCGTCGGTCGAGAGCGCCATCGACGAGCTGATGAACAGCGTCGCCGGTCTGGATCGAGATCTCGTCATCGTGCTCGATGACCTCCACAGGGCCGACGGCGGATGTCTTGCATCGATCGACTACGGGCTCGAGGGACTTCCCTCGAACGATGGACCCGGATTCGAGGCGCTCAAGTCGGCCCTCGAGGAGGCCTGCGAGCGCCCCATGACGACCGAGGGCCAGGGTGGATCGATCCCGCTGTGCAATGTCTTCGCCGATACCTATCCGGAGGCGGAAATCTTCCTGATAGGCGTCGAGGAGCCCACCTACCTCATCCATGCGCTCAACGAGAGCGTCGACCCCTCCGAGATCGAGAACCTGGCTCTCGCTGAGGCGCTGTTCCTCGAAAAGTACGCGACGGCCGGACGCTGATGAAGCCCGGTCGAGCTCCGGATCTATCCACCCGGCCGCTCCGGGGTTCGCATCGAGGATCGTCCTCGCCACGGAAGACGGCGGCCGACGCCTGAACAACACCCAGCCATGAGATGCGGATCGTCTCATGAGAGAGGCCACACATGATCAGCCACACTCGTAAGCGCCAACGTAGCGGCTCAAGCTGCCGTCATACAAATCTTCGCCACAAGCGCCCGGAAAAGATCGTTAAGCGCTGGGCTCTTCAGTTGGGCATGCTCGGCCTCTCCCTGTTCACCTTGGCCGCGTGTGGCTCAGGGGGTGCGACGAGCGTGGCCAGCAGCCTGAGTCAGACCGCCTCAAGCCGTGCCGAGGAAACAACCACGAGCAAGACAGGCAGCACGCCTACCGCCACGCAGGCCAAGACCCAGCCCTCTGAGGGCCAAACAGCGACTGCGGCGGCGCAAACAAAGTCGTCGACAACCGCAACTGATGCCACGACTCCGACCACCACGAGCACCACACCGTCACAGACAAAGACCGTAACTCAGACCAACACGGTGACCCAACCTCCAAAGACGACAACCGTGACCACGCCCACACACACGAACACGGTCATCAAAACGCAGACCGTCACCACCCCCAGTACCCCAAGTACCCCCAGTACCCCGACCACGACGACGTCGACGTCGACGTCGACGAGCAATACGCCCGCTACTGCCGCTGCGGCGGCAGCAGCAGCCGCAGCGGTAAATAAAGAGTCATCCTCGGAATCGAGTGGTCTGCCGGGGTGGGCTTGGGCATTGATCGGCGCTGCGGTTGTCGGTGCCGTGATTGGGATCGTCGCCCTGATTCGGCGTGGCCGAAAGGACGGTTCATCCAGCGATGGGACGGGAGGCCCGGGAGCAGCGGGAGGCGGACCGCCGCCTCCCAACGCCTCGCCTCAAGCATGAGCGCTCACGACTTCCTGACCGCCGTCTAGCCGAGCGCGATGTCTGCCTCGCCGGAAGGCGATCGCTCGACCCTCGCGGGTTCTTTATCGCCGACACGCTCCGCAACGATCCGAGCACATTCGCGGCCATCGTCGCGTTGATCGCGCTGGCCATCGCACTCGACTTCTTCTGGAAGCGGACCAAGCTCAAGACGGGGAGCGGTCCCTGACATTCGACGCTTGGAGTCTTGCGGGAGACTCTGTGAAGTACTTATCATTCAATCGATCGAGTTCGGGAGGAGGGGCGATCTGCCGCGGATGACAGAGACGGAGTGGAGGGAGTTCCTTACCGCCGGTGCGCGCACAGGCAAGCTCGCCACGACCCGTTTGGACGGCCGCCCGCATGTCGTGCCGGTCTGGTTCGTGCTGGACGGCGACGATCTTGTCTTCAATACGGGGGCCGACACGGTCAAGGGGCGCTCGCTGCTCAGAACCGGCTGGGCCTCTCTCTGTGTCGATGACGAGAGCCCGCCCTTCTCGTTCGTGACGGTCAGCGGACCGGTCGCCATCAGCACCGACCTTGACGAGATGCTCCCGTGGGCGATCCGGATCGCCGAACGGTACATGGGCGATGCGCGCGCCGAGCGGTTCGGCCGGCGCAACGCCGTCGAGGGGGAGCTGCTGTTGAGACTCCGGGCTACTCACGTGGTAGCCGTCAGTCGCCTCGCGGACTGACCCAGTGCCAGAAGGTGAGGCGAAATGAGCCATGAGATGACCAAAGCCTCCGATTTCACCGGACCTTGTAGCCGGAACCGCTCCTGCGACCGGCTTCCCAGCCTCTGCGCTCCCAACACCACACACTGTCCCTGATAGCTGTAAAGCTGGACGGTATGAGCGGTTCAACCCTGACGAAGACCACTGCCGCCGGCGCTCGGGTGATCTTGCTGACGCTGGCTGCCGGCCAGTTCCTGATGGCCCTCGACAGCTCGGTGATGAACGTCTCGATCGCGACCGTCGCGGAGGATGTCGGCACCACGGTCACCGGGATACAGGGGGCGATCACCGCCTACACGCTCGTGATGGCGATGCTGATGATCCCCGGCGCGAAGGTCGGCGCGCTGATCGGCCGCAAGCGCGCGTTCATGATTGGCTGCATCATCTACGGCTGCGGATCGTTCACGACAGCCCTCTCCCATAGCCTGCCGGTGCTGCTGTTCGGCTGGTCTTTCCTTGAGGGCGTCGGCGCAGCGCTGATCCTGCCTTCGATCGTCGCGCTGGTTGCGGGCAACTTCCCAGCTGAGCGCCGGCCCGCAGCCTACGGTCTGGTGGCGGCCGCCGGAGCGATCGCGATCGCTGTCGGTCCGCTGATCGGCGGCCTGGCGACGACCTACGCGTCCTGGCGCTGGGTCTTTGCCGGTGAGGTCCTGCTCGTGCTGATCATCCTTGTGCTGGCACGCCGCGCCGAGGACGCCCCTCCCGACCGGCGCCCGAAGATCGATCTGATCGGTGGGTTTCTTTGTGCCGCCGGTCTCGGCGTGTTCGTCTTTGGCGTCCTGAAGTCGGGTTCCTGGGGGTGGGTGGTGCCGAAGTCTGGTGCGCCCCAGTGGTTCGGGATGTCTCCCGTGCCTTGGCTGATGGTGGCCGGGCTCCTGCTGGTGTGGTCGTTTCTGCACTGGGAGGGCCAGCTGGTCGCGCAGAGCAAGGAGCCGCTGGTCGATCCACGGCTGTTGCGCAATGCGCAGCTCCGCGGCGGGCTGATCATGTTCTTCTTTCAGTACCTCCTGATGATGGGGGTCTTCTTCTTGATTCCGCTGTACCTGTCGGTGGCCCTCGGGCTCTCCGCGATCGCGACGGGCGTGCGGATCATGCCGATGTCGGTGACCTTGCTCGCGGCGGCATTGGGAGTGCCGAGGCTGTTCCCGAACGTCTCACCGCGATTGGTCGCGCGGGTAGGGGTCTTCTCGATGCTGCTCGGGATGCTGATCCTGCTGGCGGCGATCGACATCGATGCGGGGGCCGAGATCGTGACCGTGCCGCTGCTGCTCGTCGGGCTCGGCCTTGGCGCGTTGGCGTCCCAGCTCGGCGCCGTGACAGTCTCCGCCGTCCCCGACGAGCAGAGCTCGGAGGTGGGCGGCATACAGAACACGGTGACCAACCTCGGCGCGTCGCTGGGCACGGCACTCGCGGGCTCGGTCCTGGTCGCCGTGTTGACTGCATCTTTTCTGACACACATCGAGATGAACCAGGCTGTCCCTCAGAGTGTCAAGACCAAGGCGAGCACCGAGTTGTCCGCCGGCATCCCGTTCATGTCCGACAAGCAGCTTCAGGCCGCCACAAAGGAAGCGGGCGCGAGCAGCGAGGTGACGCAGGCGGCGCTCGACGCCAACGCCCATGCTCGCCTCGACGGGCTCCGCGCGGGCCTCACGGTCCTGATCCTGATCGCGGCGCTCGCGCTCTTCTTCGTCGGGCGAATGCCAACACGACAACCAGGCTCCGAGCCGGCCAGAGTCTAGCCCGGGTATCGTGACCGGCAAGCGTCAAAGACGGATTACGGAGTTCATCGAGCCGTTTCAGGTTAAGCCTGGGTCAAAAACGATCCTCGCTGAGGACTTCGACCCTGCCTTCAAGGGGGGCGTGAAGAAGAAAGAAGGGGTCACCCTGCTTGCCGAGGGAGTGCGACTGCTTTCTGAGTACCAGGCCCGGCTGGCCGCTCAAGACAAGTGGGGGGTGCTGGTGGTGTTGCAAGCCCTCGACACCGCCGGAAAGGACGGAACGATCCGTCACGTTATGAGCGGGGTGAACCCGCAGGGCGTCGCCGTGCACAGCTTCAAGGTGCCATCGGCTGAGGAGCTCGATCACGATTTCCTCTGGCGCTACGCTAAACGTCTTCCCGAGCGAGGTGAGATCGGCATTTTCAACCGCTCCCACTACGAGGAGGTGCTCGTGGTGCGCGTGCATCCGGAGAACCTCGATCGCCAAAAATTGCCGGAGGCGGCCAAGGCAGGCGACATCTGGCAGCGACGCTACCGCGAGATCAACGATTGGGAGCATTATCTCACCGACAACGGGCTGCGAATCGTCAAGCTGCTCTTGAACATCTCAAAGGAGGAGCAGAGGGCGCGCTTGCTGCGCCGGATCGACCTTCCCGACCACAACTGGAAGTTCTCCGCGGCTGACGTCAACGAGCGCGAGCGCTGGGACGACTACCAGCAAGCGTTCTCGGAGATGCTCACACACACGAGCACCGAATGGGCCCCATGGCACGTGATTCCCGCCGACCGCAAGTGGTTCGCGCGGATCGGAGCGGCGGCAGTGCTGGTTGACGCTCTGATGCAGATCGACCCCCATTTCCCACCGGTCACCAAGCAACAGCGCGAGGCGCTGCTCGAAGCCAAGCGGCACCTCAAGGAGCAAGCGCCTAAAGGCGCCCCCGAGGACCCTTTCGAGCAGAAGCGAAAGGACGTTTGACGATGCAATCGAACGCGCCTATAACGCCAAGGACGTCAGATCATCGCCTACAAGGTTGACCTGCCAGAAGTCTGAGTACAGCGCATGATCGTGAGCGGTCCGCTCAAAGTGGTCGGCTCAGGCGCGCGGTGAGACCGTGGCCACCACCTAGTGCGGGACAATGGCGACCTGAGACCGGACTTCGTCAGCCAGCATGCGGATTAGCGGCGTTGATCGCCCATTGGGCTGCGAAGGCCCGTTTGTATGCGGGCCGCGCCTCGCCCCGGGCAACATAGGCAGCCAGTTTCGGGAATTCGTCGAGAAGGCCCGAAGCTCTCAGTCTGAGCAGCACCGAGACCATCATCAGGTCGCCCGCGCTGAACGCCCCATCGAGCCAGTCGGCATCACCCAAGCGGGCAGAGAGCTGGACCAGTCGATCGCGAATGCGGTCCTTGACAAGCGGAAGGCGCTCTTCGGCCCAGGTCTTCTCGCTCTCCCCGAACTTGGCGGTCACGAGTTCGAGGATCGGCGGCTCCACGGTGTTCAGCGCGGCGAACATCCAGGTGATGGCCCGGGCCCGCGCGTTGGCATCGTCCGGGAACAGCCCCTCATGGTGCTCGGCTATGTGGAAGATGATCGCGCCTGTCTCGAACAGGGCAAGGTCGCCTTCCTCATAGGTCGGGATCAGGCCGAAAGGATGAAGGCGCAGATGCGCGGGCTCCTTCTTCGCACTGAACGAAACAAGGCGAACCTCGTAGGGCTGGCCCACCTCCTCCAGCGCCCAGCGAACGCGTGTATCGCGCGCCAGGCCCTTGCCGCCATCGGGCGACCGCTCAAAGGCGGTGATTACGATTGTCATCGTCCTCTTCCTCTCCGGTTGGGGTCATACGCATAGAGACTCGACCCACATCGAAAAACCATTGCCGGTCGCCGAAAAGTCGATCGTCGACCTCGCGGGAGCCCGTTCTTGGATCACCGGTCACACCCCAGGCGTACCGAGTCGCACGTCCATCTATTCGGATAGAAGCCATAGCAGCTACTGCCACACGAGGTCATCGTCGTCCTGATATCGGCGCATGACCAATCGGCCGATACTGATTTCGTTTGTGTGTTCATTTAGAGCCCTTGTTGACGTAGACGAGCTGCCCGTTTGATAGACGGTAGACGGTGCCAACTGCCTGGCCGTGGCCGCTGGCGGCTGGGGCGCCGGATGACGGTGTAGGCACGGTCTGGGTCTGGTGGGCTCAGTGGACCTGCGATCCGTTCGTCACCCACACCGCTGCGCGTCAGCCACGGAATCTCACCGGAGTTCCCGTGCTCGTAAGCGCTTGCAAAGCGCCACACACGCGACCGCTCGGTATCGTGCCCGTCCATCGGTCAGGCGTGTGGGCTTGTAGCCATGCTGTGCCGAGGCTTCGCACACGCGCCTTTTTGCGGCCATCGAGCCCGCGACAGGCGGCAACAGCCTTTGCGAGCCACTGTCGCTCGTCAGATGCAGCCGAATTAACGACTCACGACACTAGCCCTTGCGGTGCAGCGTCGCCGCGCGGTGCATGACCGTGCGGCGATGACCGGCGCTGGTCAGTGTGATCGTGATTTGTACCTTGAGCGTGAGCTTGGCGGCCAGCAGCTTCTTGAATGCCTTGCTCAGCTTCAGGACTACCGACTTTGACCTGCCCGCCTCGAGCGAGAACATCACCGATCCCAGCGACACTTTGCGGGCTTTATTCCTCACGGTTGTCACCGCATAGGTATTGACCGTCTGGCCGGTGATCGTGCCGGTGCACATTTGCGCAGAGCGCAGACGGAACCTGACAGCCGAGCCGTCCGACTGAACGGCGGCGCTGAATGAGCGCAGCGTGACCGCCGGCTCGCCGGTCCCCTTGCCGGTCACGGTCGTTGTGGTCGGCCCCGACCCGGTCGTGGTGGTCCCGGTACCGCTGGCCGCCGGCGCCGTCAGGTGATCGTGCACAGCGGTGCCGTTCGGGGCGAGGGGCGTGCCATCGTAGGAGCTGAGCAGCCCGTGCCGGTCGCATGTGTCGTCGCCTGGCTGGGGAGGGTCGTCCACGAGCCATACCCACGCCAAGTAACTGACACCGTTGGTGTCAGCCCAGTTCATGTAGCGGTCATCAAACGTGCTCGCCCCTGGATTCGCGTTGCATCCGGCCGCCAGGTAGTTGTCCTCGGCGAACTCGCCGGTGACCACCGGCACGCGGGCGGCGACCGACTTGACCGTGTTTTCCCAACAGGTCTCGTTGTCGCAGCCCTCGCCCTGGTAGTTATGGAACGATGCAGCCTCCTGGTTGAGCGGATCGTCAGGCATGTGCTGCATCCAGCCCTGACCGCCGCCGTTGGCGTCGTTGGTGTCTCCGAGGTCGTCTGCGTAGTCGAGACCACCGACCATGATCGGTTGGGTGGCGCCCACGTTGCGGATGTCGTTCAGCAGGGTCTGCATGCCGACGATCTGATATCGGGTCGTCGGATTTTCGTTGGCGTCGTAGGCCTGCGTGTAGCAGGGAACCGGCGGGGCACCGCCACCGACGGCGTCCGGCTTGGTCCCGGACTCCCAGCAACCCCAAGTGACCGCGTCCGACGCATTTTCGTCGTGGCCCGACCTTTCGTCGGTCGGATCATACGACTCGTTGAAGATGTCGAACACGACCGCCGGATTGGACTTAAACGCGGTGGCGACCGAGGTCCAGAACGCCGGCGAGTGGTCCATGTCGGGCATCGGCTGCTGCTCGAGCGCGGTCTGGTTGCCGGGCGCGGTCCAGTGCAGGTCGAGGATCGCGTAGATCCCATGTGCGCCCAGGTCCGAGACGAAACTCTCAATCTCCTGTTGATAGCCGGCACCCCCGTACGGATCGCCCCCCGGCAGGTTCGTATTCAGCCAGCAGTCCTCGTTGAGCGGTATCCGGACCGCGTTAGCGCCCCATGCGGCAATCGCTGACGCGGTGGCGTCGGTGTAGTCCCCGTCGTCGTAGCCGAAGTTCTCGGCACAGGCATACTCAGAACTCGAGACGTTGACCCCGCGCAGCTGGATGGTCTGACCGGTGCCATTGAGGCCGTTGACGAAGTGATTGCCGGAGATCGAGATCTCCAGGGGCGTCTGCGCGGCCTGCCCCGAAGCTCCTCCGAGCAGGGAGCCAAACATCGCAAATGCGATCCCTAGAAAGGCCGGCGTCAGCCAGCGAAGTCCTTGTCGAAGCCTCACCCGGTATACCCTCGGCCGAGGATGGTACGCGATGGGCATCGTCCACCGCAAATGCTCACGGGCAAGCCAACACTGTGAACGAGCAGCCTGTTGGGGCCTAAAAGCAGCGAGAGCGTGGCGGCGGCGATCATCAACCCCACGAGTGTCACGAGCAGCCAAAGTGCGGACAGGTCGGGCTGTTCCTCGCGGAGCTTGAGCCCACCACGGGCAACCTCGAAGTAGGCATCGCGCTGCGCGATCCTGCCGCGGCCCTCTGCCCCGAGCGCCCGGCATACCGCGAGCGACCTGGCCGGGTCCGGGTCGCTCGCCTTCAGCTCGATGTTTCTCCGGGGTGCCTGCACAACGGTCGAATGAGACCTATGCGGCTCGGCTCGGCTGTAGGTGGCGCGCTCTGAGCCAAAGCACGAAGCCGCACAGCGCGTAGACGATGGCGATGCTGACGAGCGTGAACTTGATCGCCGAACAGACGGCAGCGAACGGCGCGGCGAAGCTGCCACCGTTGCCGGCGAGCGTGAGCAGCAGCCCGACGTTTTCGATCGCATCGAAGCTCGCTGCGGCAAGCGCGAAGAACGGGACGACAGCGCCAATGACTGCGAGGCGCCGCCAGTCGCGTGCTCGCGCTGTGTCGCGGACTGCGAAGCCGGCGAGGGCGAAGAACAGGCCGTAGGAGAGCATGTAGCCGTAGTCGAGCAGCAGCGAAAGGTGCGCCGCGCCGCGGCCTTTCGGTCCCCATTCAGCGACGATGTGCGCCGCGCGAGCGTGGCTGCCGGCGAACTCAAAGTCAAGGATAGTTGGCCCGTGCGATACGTGCGAGGGGTCGATCAGTTCGAGGATCACTGTGAACGCGACGGTGGCGACTCCGAGTAGGATCAAGGTGGGCCTGCGATGAGGCGTACTCACGAGCTCGCGGGATCGGCTACTCGGCCTTCTTGAAGCTGGCTCATCGTGAATAGCGCACGGAGGTCAAGGCCCTCAGCGGCAAGGTTCTCTCTCCCACCGGCCTCGCGGTCGATGACGCACAGCACCGCCGCGATATCGGCTTCGCGGTCGCGCAGCTCCCGGCAAGACTCGACTACCTGGCCGCCCGAAGTCACAACGTCCTCGATTACCGCGATCCGGCGCCCTTCGACCTCGCCGCCCTCGGCCAGCCGGCAGGTTCCATATGTCTTGGCAGCCTTGCGAACGAATACGGTCGGCAGTCCCGACACCTGGGAGGCGACGACGGCCAGCGGCACGCCGCCAAGCTCAAGACCAGCGAGCACTTCCACCCCGGCGGGCAGCAGGCCAGCCAACTCCTCGGCAATCTCGCGCAGCAGTCGAGGGTCGGACTCGAACAGATACTTGTCGAAGTATTCGCTGCTCGTAGCGCCCGAGCGCAGTCGGAACTCGCCCGTGAGACGGGCACTCTCGTAGATGCGCTCGCCAAGCTCGGACACCGAACAGCAGCTTATTCGCCGGTTCCCGGTTCGGCATCTGCAAACGCGCGTGGATTCAGTGCGCCTTGATAACTCCCTTGGGGAGCCTGACGCGGCGTGTGAGGATTTCCAGCCCCAAGATGAGCGTGCGGATCACGCCGATTTGCCCGAGCAGGGCGATCGAGTCGGAGTGCCCTCGATCTTCGACGGTCCTGCCGTCCTCATCAAGACGGCTGATCGTGATGCCTCGGAGCACGACGGCCCGGCCGTGGTAGGTGCCGTTCAGAACCCACCGAGAGGCGACCCGGTTGCCCTCGGTGACCTGCTCCTCGACGCCCATCCGGTAGTCCTTGAACAGCGTCGCGTAGAAGGCAAGCGACTCGCGCCCGCCCTCGTATCCGTGGAACGTCATGTCGTTGACGTGATCCACGAAGTCTGGGCTGTAGAACTCCTCCATCCGCGATACGTCGCCGGAGCAAACGATCTCGATGGCCTGTCGTGCCTGCGCTGCGTAATCGTGCTCAGATGCGTTAGTCATGCGATCGAGAATACACGACAAGAATGTAGTAGTGTTTCATTCATGGCGGGTCGCCCGAAAAAGAAGACGAGTAGCGGGCTAGCGCCGCTTGAGTCCGCTGTGATGGACGCGATCTGGCAGGCAGACTCGCCCGTCTCCGTGCGTCTGGTTCTCGATACGTTGAACCGCCAACGAGACCCGCCGCTTGCCTATACGACCGTTATGACCGTGATGAACCGGCTGGTCACAAAGAACGTGCTTGTGCGCAGCGGCGAGCGACGCCGCTACCTCTACGAAGCGACCGCCGCGGACGCGGCCGGGATCGCTGTCCGCGATGTGCTTCGAGCGCACGGGGACGCTGCGGTCGCGCATTTCGTAGACGAGGCCCGCACCGACCCTACGGTGCTTCGGCGTCTGCGCGCTCTACTCGCGGAGGACCGATGAGGCTGGATCGGGCCAACCGCAGTTTTCTCGTGCTCGTCGGCGTCGCCTTGCTGTTCGGCGTGACCGTTCTGTGCGGAGCGATCGGGGGCGTGCTCGTGCCGCTGAGCTTGTCGCGCATCTCCCACGGTGGGCTCCTCGAGCTGCGGCGCGATCGGGGGTCACTGCTGGCGCCGTTCGTGTTTTTCGTGTTGATCGCGGTGGGCCTGGGACTCGGCGCTCGCGCGCTCGTACGCCAAGCGCTCGCTTCACGAGTGCTGTCGCGTCGCATGCGCGCACTGACGAGCACGACGCCCGAGGCTCTTGTGCGGGCAGCGCGGCAAACGGGGCTCGCCGGCCGCGTGGTTCTCGTGGACGCGGCGGACACGTTCTCGTTCGTCTACGGCTTGATGACGCCCCGTGTAGCGGTCAGCCGTGGTCTGCTCGAACGCACAACCGACGACGAGTTGCGCGCGGTGCTTGAGCACGAGCGCTACCACGTCCGCAACATCGACCCGTTGAAGGCCGCAATCATGAGAGTGCTCTCGGAGGCGCTGTTCTTCTTGCCGGCGCTGGACTCTCTGCGCGCTCGCTATGTAGCGAGTCGGGAGCTTGCGGCCGATCGCCGCGCCGTAGCCCTCTGCGGACGCCGCCCTCTGGCCGGAGCGCTGCTCAAGGTCGTGCGCGGTCCCATCTGGAGCGAGCAGGCGAGCGCCGCCGCACTCTCAAGCCCGGAACTGCTCGACGTGCGCCTCTTGCAACTTGAAACCGGCTCCGAGCCAAGGCCTGAAGCGCTCGACGCCAAGAGTGTGATGCTCTCGCTCGCGAGCGCGGCGTTGTTCGCCGTCGTATTTCTCGTGTCGGTCTCCTGCCTGGGCGGGACAACGGCTGTCTACCACGCCACCGGGACCGGCCTGATGGCAGCGACCGGACCCGACGCGCTCACCTGCACCGCGCCCTTTGCCGGCGCGGGACTCCTGATCTATTCGCTGGTGGCTGTGCGCGCGAGACGGCCTCTGAGAGTCTGACTTTAGGCTGACTCTGTGGACCTGCCGATGGCTCCGAGTTGCGCGCTTGACGAGTCCGGGCTGCGCTTGCAGCTAGAGCGCTACAGGCAGGCGGGCCGGAACGCTCGCCTGATCGAGCGGACACCCCGCAGCCTCGTGGCAGACCTCGATAAGGACGTGGACGCCGAGCTAGTCGGGGAGGCGGTGGCAATCGAGCGCGAGTGCTGTCCGTTCTTCGCCTTGACGTGGGAACCGGATCGGCGGCGGCTGAGCATCTCGGTATCCCAAGCCGCGCACGAGCCGGCCATAGACGCAATCGCGTTCGCCCTGGACCTCCTAGCCTCAGACTGAGCGGCGATGCTGACGGCCTTCGGCGCAGCGGCCGTGACGTTCATGGTGTGCATGTACGCCTTGGAGCGACGCCACCGTCGCTACATCTTCGCTTTCGCCTGCGGGTGCGCCCTATCGAGCGCCTACGGATTCCTTGCCGGAACATGGCCCTTCGGCGTAGTCGAGGCCATCTGGACCGTCGTGGCACTCAACCGCTACCGCCACTCAGACCCCTACTAGTGGTTGGTTGAGCGCGACTAGGCTTGTGACGTGTCCGAGAGCCAAAGGAACAGCCCGCAAAGACGCTCGGCGAAGGGGTAGCGCTTTCCCCATAGATGTGGAGAGCTCGATCGGATCCTCTCTGTCTCGCCAGAGCGGTGAGCGTCATCGTGAATCCACAGTGCAGCCGCGCCGCCGGCTCGTAAGACATCCCGAGCCGGCGGCAAGCCGCAATCGTCAGTCGGTGACGAGACCTGCTGCGAAAGCACCCACGGGCAGCGGTGTGGGTGAGCTGGGCAGCTCCGTGAGGCTTCCACCATTCACCGCAAACGACGCGATGACGTTGGCTTTGCTTCCGTCTACCAGCAGCGTCTTGCCGTCGGGGGACAGACGGGCATCAACGGCGCCCGCTCCGGCCGAGCCGAAGGGTGTGCTGCCGAGCAAGACCAGTGAGCCATCGGGGTTGATCGAGTAACTGGAGATCGAGCCTGACGCAGTATTCACCGTGAACAGAAACTGTCCGTCGTGGCTGATCTCCACCCAGCAAGGAGCTGTCTGAAGATCGGCGAATGGTGATGCGCCAATCGAGGCCAGTTGGCCCGTGCTGCCGCTCGCCAAGAAGACCGAAACTGTTCCGTTGCCCGCACCACCGTGGGCGTTGCTGACAAACAGCTGTGAGGGATTGCTCGGCCGGAACTCCGCGCCAAACGGTCCCGCTCCTTGCGCCGCTATGGGTGAGCCCGGGGCGGCGACGAGCAAGCCATCGCGACTGACGTGAAAGCTTGCGATCGTCGAGGTGTTATCGAGATCGACGACGAGCCTGCGACCCCTGGGGTCGATCACCACATCATCCGGACCCGAGCCGGCCGGCAGCGAGACGGTGGAGCCTGGTAGTGGCTTCAGCGATCCGTTTGGCGCAAGGGTGAATCCGGTGATGTTCGGTGCGCTCGCGCCGGCGTTGGCGACGTACACGAGGTTGCCGGAGACCGCGATGCTGAGTGGTTCGACGCCGCCGGAGGGCACTGGAGCGCTGACCGGCTGAGGCACGCCACTGAAACCGATGCGCGACACCGATATCTGATTGCTGCCTGCGTCCGCCGTGAGCAAGTAGCGCCCGTCGCCGGAGAGCTGGATCGCGCCTTGTGAGGGTAGACCGGCGCCAAGTCCTGCGCCTCCGACCGGAAAAGGAGAGCCGGAGATTGGAGTGAGCGACCCGTCGGCGTGCCGGTCGAAGCCCGCCACGGTGTTCGATACCGCGGTGTTGTCATTGACGTAGGCGTGACCGACGGCCGGGGATTCATGGTGGCCGAATTCGCGCCCTTCGTGGGCAGCGGCGGAGGTTGCCGTGACGCCGGCCAAGGCCAGAGCGAGCGGGAGAACGAGACGCGGCAGCTTCATAAGTAAAACCTCCTGGGATGGGCGGGGATCATTCCCCGACCACGGGCACGATGCCTGGGAGTCCTAACGTGCCTCTTGCACGGAGATGAACATTCCGTGAATCGTTGCGCCGCTGACTGAGCAGTCAGGCGATCGCAGAGGATTCTGCGATCGGGAGCGTGAACGCGAAGCGGGCGCCTCCCCCGGGCCGGTTCTCCGCCCAGATACGACCACCCTGCGCCTCGATGAAGCCTCGCGCTATCGCGAGCCCCAGCCCAGCGCCGCCACTCGCACGAGTACGCGAGGCGTCATCACGCCAGAAGCGCTCGAACATGCGCTGCTGGGCTTCCTTGCTGAGCCCGACACCCGTGTCCTCGACCGACACTTCCAACTCACGATTGCGTCGTCTCGCCCTCACGAGCACCGAGCCGTCCGAAGGGGTGTGCCGCAGCGCATTGGTCACGAGGTTGAGAAGCACGCGTTGCACATGCTCCGGAGCGCAGCGAACGTCGGGCAAGGTGTCATCAAGCTGGCTCTCCAGGTGTACCTGCCGCGCGCGCGCATCGGCCTCCAAGCCACTCACACAGTGAGAGACCAGCTGTGAGAGTTGGGCCTCCCGGAGCTCAAGCGTGAGCGCTCCCGCATCGATGCGCGCGAGCTCGAAAAGATCGTCGATCAGACTTGCGAGCGTATGCGTTTGCTGGTGCAGCGCCGGCAGGTACTCGTCGATCGAAGCGAGACCATCCTCGACCGCTTCGAGCATCGCCTGAATTGAGGCTACCGGCGTGCGCAGATCGTGACTGGCCCAGGCGACGAGCTGACGACGCGCATCGAAGAGCGCCTCGATGTTTGTCGCCATCACGTTGAAAGCCTCGCCGACGTGCGCGAGCTCGCGCGGGCCCTCGATAGGCGCGCGAGCCTTCAGCTCCCCACCGGAAAGCTCCTCGGCCGCCACCTCAAGCCCACGGATACGCCGCGCGATCTGTCCTCCGAGCAACAGCGCGGCGGCGAGCGCCGTCGAGGCTGAGGCCGCTGCGACGGCCAGGATCTTCACGTCGTCGTGCATATGAAACATCACGAGACCACCCAGGATCACGGCCGCGAGCGGCAAGCCCACCGCCAACAGCGCAAGTCCCGCGAGCTGCATGCGCACCGTCGGCAGCAGACGCAATGCCAGCGCCAGCGCCACACCCGCGACGAGCGTGCTCAAGGACACGATTAGCGCGAAAGCGATCACGGAGTGAACCGGTAGCCGACACCGAACACCGTCTCGAGGTGACGTGGACGCGAAGCATCCTCCTCGATCTTCTTGCGCAAGCGGCGAACATGGACTGTCACCGTCCCCGTATCGAGGGCGCTCGCATACCCCCACACACGGTCCATCAGCTGATCACGTGAGAACACCTGCCGAGGATTCGACGCAAAGAACAAGAGCAGGTCCAGCTCCTTCAACGTCAGCTTGAGCGGCTCGCCGCCCTTATGAGCCTCACGCGCCATCGGGTCGATCACGACATCCCCAAAAGTGATCGCCTGCACTCTGCCGACGGTCGGCTGAGCCATGCGACGCATCAGGTTGCGAACTCGAACCGCAAGCTCCCGCGGCGAGAAAGGCTTGGTCAGGTAGTCGTCAGCCCCGAGCTCCAGGCCAACGATCCGGTCTGCCTCCTCGCCAAGCGCCGTCAGCATCACGATCGGCACTTCAGAGCGTGAGCGAATCCAGCGGCAGAGCTCGAGCCCGCTCACTCCCGGCAGCATCACGTCCAGAACAACCAACGAGGGCCACTCATGCTCCAATAGAGCCCGTGCCTCGTCGCCAGTTGCGGCCTCGAGCGTCCTGTGCCCGTCGCGCTCAAGGTAACGTACGACCACGTCACGCACGATCGGCTCGTCGTCAACGACAAGGACAGTAGACACAACGAGATTGTCAGTCGCAGAGATTACGCACACCTTAAATCGAGCGCGCGACGCACTCTCCTATCGTATGCGCCCATGTCATCTCGTTCGCGCGGTACGAAAGTGAGACGCGTCGCCGGATTTGATGCGCCTGCTGATCGCGACCGGTCGGCGTTGGCGCTAGCGCGGACCGACCTCGGTGGTGGCTTAGGTGATCTCAGATCAGCTGAGATTTGCTCAAATTGGAACCTTGAATGGAACCTTGGCAAGCTTTCGGTCAGCGCTTGAGTTCGAGTTGAGCCACGGGCACCTGGACGAACTCCAGGGCCTTGCCGGTCTCGCTTGCTACCTCTACGAGGACCACCTCGCCGTAGTCGCTGACAACCGTGCCGACGGTGCCGGCAGGCCAGCCGTGGACCGCCTCACGGAACCGCACGACGGAGTGCTCTGAGATTGCGTGGGCAACAGCCATAGGTCCAGTCTACGCCTCGATATACGCCGAAACAAGTCGGGGAGCGTCCTCGGGCGAGCGTGTCAATCGCCAGGACTGCCCCTATGCCTCGTCAACCTTGCGCTGAACACGACCCGTGCCCGTCCGAGCCCCGAGTAATCCGACACCTCGACCGCGTCCATCCCCATCTCGCGGTGAAAAGCGATCGACGCGGCCGGAACCGGCAAGCTCACCCGCACACTAATCGAGGCCGGGCTCGACGTGATAGCAGTCGAGCCACAGGCGCGGCTGCGCGAAATCCTCATCAGCAGCGTCGGCGCCGAGCGCGTGCTCGACGGGACCGCTGAGCAGATCCCGCTCCCGGACGCATCGGTCGCTGCTGTCACCGTCGCCGATGCCTTCCACTGGTTCGACCAGACTGCCGCCCTGCGCGAGATCCAGCGTGTGCTCGTGCCGCGTGGGGGCTTGGCGGTGCTGAGGATCGTGCCCGACTGGAGCGGCGCGTCCTGGGCGCATGAGGTCGGCAGCCTGATCGGCAAATTGGGCCGTGATCACCCGCAGTTCCACGGTCCGCGCTGGCAGGACACCGCCATCGCGGAGGGCTGCTGGACCACGCCGCGCGAGCTCCGCCTCACAATGTCCCAGCCGGCCCGCCCGGAGGGGATACTCGACTACATCGCCTCGATGAGCTGGATGGCCGCCCTCCCGGACGAGCAACGCGCCGAAACGCTGGCGAGGGTCGGCGATCTGATCGCCGCCGGTGAGACCCCGAACGAGCTTCCCGTCCACGTCATCGGCGGCGTGACGAACCTCGCCTGAACGCCCGCTCAATCATCTCGGCCTCATGCCCTCCAGGGCTGTAGTCCGCGTAGATCAAGGGTCATGGTGTGGTCGGCGTGGCCCATCCACTCTTGCAAGGTCCGCATCGGCACACCGGCTGCCGCTGCACGCGTGCCGAACGTGTGCCGTAGGTCGTGGAAGCGGTGCATCTCATCCAGCCCGGCGGCCTTCAGCGCGACGCGCATCCGGCGGCTGATGTTGGACTTGGCCAGGACCCCGCCCGTCACAGGATGGGCGAACACAAGATCGTCGTCGGCCTTCCACTTCGAGCGCTTATGCAGAGCTTCGAGAGCCTTGGCGGCTTCGTCGGCCAGGGGCACCGCTCGCGCGGAGCGGCGCGACTTTGGCACGCCGAACGCGCCGCGCGTGTAGCTGCGCCTCACGCGAACACGCCGTGCCGACAGGTCCACGTCTCGCCAGCGCAGCGCCACCAGCTCGCCCTTGCGCAAGCCCGTCAGTGCAGCCACCAGGAACAGAACACAGTCAATCTCGATGAACGGGCTCTGCGGCAGATGCTCGATCAATGCGTCCACCTGCTCTAGCGAGAGGAAGCGAACCTCGGTCGTCGGGGGCACCGCAGGTAGCTCCACCCCCTCGCAGGTTTCGGCGTGGTCACTACCTCCAAAGCCCTGCAAATACGGAAGGTCGGCCGCATAGCTCAGGAAGCTTGGGGCCTCACTGCCAAATTACTGCCCAATAGGGCGAAGCGTCTTCCCAACAAAAAACCCCGCATTTGCGGGGCTTTTTTATCGGGGCGCCCGGATTCGAACCGGGGACCTCGCCGACCCGAATCGAGGGTGATATGCCCTGTTTTCCCGCGGAAATACCTGGAAATAAGCGGTTTTGCTGGCGATCGGTGTGCCTGGTAGAACCGCGGAGTTTGGGGACGATTCAGGGGGGTTTAGGCACTGGAATCGAGTTACTGCCCAAACGCGGCGAGCCGCACCTGGATGATTTGAACGCCGCGTCAGAATGACTTCCTGAGGCGTATCAGGATGGGGCGCGGCGGGCGATATCGCGGTTGATGCTGGTCGATTCGCCAATCGCCGCTCCGGTCGTCACGTCCGCGGCGCCCTGCGTGATCAGAACGGTCGTACAGCCCCTTACTGGGGCTAGTCATGTTCAGCCGGCGGGGGCCGCGTCGAGCAGCTTGAAGAGCTCGTGCACGTCGGGGTTGGCGGATCCCGCGCGCGCCTGCCTGGATGTTCCGGCCGGTCTCGGTCGAGAGGACGGCGAGTACGATCAGCAGACCATGTGATGGCCCGAGCGCAATTTGGCAGCAGGTTGCTGCAATATTTCGTTGGCGCTCTGCGCCGGGCGCATGTAGCGCAGATTGCGAGTGGAGAGCCCGCGCATGTGGGGAACTCGCGGCGCAGGTCGGCAGCCAGCCGCTTGATCACCTTCGCCCCAGCTGCGTCGAAGTCCGGCCTCGTCACTCGAAGCCGGCCCCGCGAACGTCAGCGAGACCAGTAGTGGCCGCCATCGCATCATCGAGCGTCCCAAAAGTACGACTGACAAAGCCCTCGATATCTGACGCGCCGGAGAGAAAGACTTCCAAGGTGAGCTTGCGACGCGGAAGATCGTAGCGGGAGGGCCGCGGCAGATAGTGGGCGGTAACTGGGCCATCGCCGTCCACATAGCGACGAGCGAAGTCGATCCACAGGAGTCCGTCGGCGTCGAGGTCACGCTGCTTCAGCTCCTGCCACCTGCTGACGCCCGACGCCTTCACCTCGACCGTCAGCCTGCGGCCGTCGATGGTCGTTGCAATTAGGTCGGCCTGACGGCCGCCGAACTCGACGATAGTGATTCCGTCAGCCATCGTGGGCAGCACAAACGCGGCCACAGACTCGCTAAACGCCGCGGGAATACCAGGGCGACTGATCTTTCCACGTGCAACGGGATGGGCGACACAAAGCTCCTCGTGTTGGCGGTAGGCAGCGAGCAGAGCGTGGTCGAGCATGCGAACCTGCTCTGGGGAAAGCAGCGGACGCGTTGGCAACTTTAATCCTCTCGTTGCTGGCCCCAGGCCACCGTCAGCCCCACGCCTCGCCGTCAAGCGTAAGCGTCGCTGACCCGCCGTGCGTCTCGTATGTACTCGCTTGCAGGCGTTTGGCATTGAGCAGAGCGCGGTGGTCAGATGCAACCATCGGCAAGCCCGCAGCCGCGAGCTGTTCGCCCATGCGAGAAATGCTGTCCTGGTGCGCGGGGCCAGCTACGAAGCCGCGCTTGGCGCAGACGAAGACGATGTCGAGGTGGCCATTGTGCTCCTTGCCGAGGATTGACATGGCGCTCTCCATCTCGGCAAACACTGGCCACCAGCGCTCGACGACGAACTCCGCTGCGGTCAGTGCGTTGCGCAGGTGATGCCAGGCTCCCTGGTTCGCGTGATGAAAAGTGAATGTGAGACGGCCATCATCCTTGAGGACCCGAGCCACCTCGACGAATACATCGCCGAGCAGTCGCGCGTATGTGTCGCCGTCACGGCCACGGTGTGGGTTCTGGACAGCCTCTTGGGTATCGTCGATCAGCTCGGCCTGGAACGAGGGGTGATCCGGCAGCAGCTGGCGCAGCCAGACGTAGAAGTAGTCCGACAACTCGGCGTACATGACGTTGTCGGCGTACGGCGGGTCGGTGACACAGAGATCTACACTGCGGTCAGGGATTTGCGGCAGCGATGAGCTGGACCGGTTGAGCAGCAACACGTCGGCAGCGTCATCGAGGAGGTCTTGGAAGGTCGAGGCGGGCCGTCCGGCCAGCCGCTCGCCGTCAACGCGGGCTCGAACGCGCTGGCCATCCACGATGGTGGTCTCCTGTGGCGCGGCCATCCAGCGGCGCGCGGCCTTCAGGCGTGTGCCGTACAGGGATGCGAAACCACCGGATGAGCCGCCGGACGCGGTGCCGACGCCCCAAAGGTGGGCCTCGAGAGGAGCCTTGGCAGGAATGAACGCGTGGTGGCTGAACACCTGCCGTATCGCTCCGGTCCCGAGACCCTTGGAGGTCGCGAACATGGAGTGGAACTCCAGGATCGACGAGAGGTGCAGAATCAGCATGTCGCGGGCGACGGGGTCATCAACGCCACGGACGCCACGGATGAGCGCATCGAGGCCGAGTAGCTGGCGGGCGTTGAACATCTCGTGCCAGTGCCGGTAGCAGTAGCGGCGCATCTGATTAGTGTTGCGTCCAGCGGGGATTTCGCTGCGGGGTACGGCAAGCTGGTCGAGGGTGTCGGCCACCCGAACCTCAAGCCGGGCGTACAGATCTAGGTCGGTCTGGTCGGGCGCCCTGAAGCCACGGCCGCACTCGTCGCAGTGGGTGACCAGGCATACCATGCGGTGCCTAGGTGGGCTGGCGAGGCCGGCGACCGCATCAAGGACCTCGCCACGATGGCTGCAGGCGCAACGATAATGCTTGGCATCGATCAAACGCTTGTCTGGGGAGAAGCGGTACTTGCAGCCGGGGCACTGCACACGCGCTTTGACGTTCTTGACGCGCCACGGATGATCGCAGCGCGGACATTGGACGAGGCCCGCACCAGGGTTGGCGAAGTCGGCCATGAGGACCCGACTGGTGACCAGGTCCACCGGCTGACCGCACTCCTCGCAGATAACCTGCTTGACCCAGCTGACGTACTGCGCCTGGGCGGCCTCATGGCAGGTTGGACAGGCGGTGACGTACATCTCGCGCAGAGGCTTCTCGGCAGCGGCACGCACTTGCTCGAAGGCGGTGTCGAGCATAGCCTGGTCGATGTCGCGAACCATCTGGGCGACCAAGAACGAGGCGACAGGGTTCAACTCGGAGCCAACCACCTTGCAGCCGAGGCGAAGCGCCTCCCCGATTGTCGTGCCGCCGCCGTGGAAGCAGTCGAGCACAACCGTGTCCGAGAAGTCGTGCGCACACGCCATGGCGCGCATACGGTCCTCCCCGGGATTCAGGAGCTGGTCGAGGAGGATCGCGCGGAACACGGAGCCGGTTCGCCGCGCCCACCACTTGTGGACGTAATAGGCGGGCCGGTGCGCCGCCTTCCGATGCGCTTCGTGCCTCGAAAGGACAGAGATCTCGTGGTAGGGAGGAAGGCCCACGGCGCAACTTTAGGCTCTTGTCCGGTCCCCGGTGCCGACCGGGCGCCCAGTTCGCAGTCTCTCTCGACGAGCAGATCAACCGCGCGCGCGCCGTCGGCTCCTGTCGCGCGGGTTGACGGCGCGAAGCTCGCCTGCGTCGACCGGTGCGGGACGGACCGCCGCGCTAGAACTCCCAGAAGCCGCTGGCCACAGGTACGCGGTCGTGCTCGTGATGCTCTGTCGCGGTCCCGAACAGGACGGCGCGGTCCAGGTCGCGATTCCAGTGCTCACAGCCGAAGGCCACGTGCAGACAGTTGGCGCAAGCGCCGTAGGTCTCACCACAGACGGGATCCCAGGTGCAGGTCTCTGCCCCCTGCCGGGACGCCTCAAGCCAGGAGCGAAGGTTGTGCTCGATCAGCGACACGAGCGCGCCGAGGGTGAAGTCTTGATGGACGTTGGCGTACAGGCCGAACGTGAGCATCTCTGGGATCAGGTACTCGGCCATCGTGTCCTCACCGAACCCGGCGCGCTCCCCGAGATTGCGAATAAGGGTGTGCGCCAGGGTGTGACAGAGCAGGTGCACCATTCGGTGTGCCTGCGAGTCGGCGTCCGCCTCGACCAACAGAGCGGACTTGATGGCCCCCCTGTCCTCTCCAAAGCCCCTCCAGCGCTCAACGTCGTCGACGAAGCCGTTGGCTAGCAGCCAGTCGCGGATACGCAGGCAGTCGAGTTCGAAGAACACCGCCTCGGTGTTGCTGGCGCCCACGTAGATCGGCTTCTTCGCCGAGCCCTTCTGCGTCGGTTTGAAGGAGCGCAACATGGCGATGTGCTCATCAGACGTTAGCCGGGTGTAGCCGTAGGCGACCAAGGCGATCGGGAAGTTCGTGACGACCAGCAACCGCTCGAAGCCATGCCTACTGAGTGCCTGCTGGGCATCCTGCAGACGCTCTAGGGCGGTTTCGTGGCCGAGGTCCGCGGCGCGCTGGCGGTAATCCTCGAGGCATTCCACGACGAGGCCATCGCCACTGTCGGCGGACGGCCCACTGAATATGAGGGCGCGCTCGCAGCACTTCTGGCGACGCCCGATACGAGCGACGACGTCATCGCCGAGGTACTGGGCCATCTCGGTGAACGCGCCGTGGGCCTCCCCGAGAGTGTTGGCGCGCTGGGCGGCGATGATCTCCTCCGGGATGCCCTGTGCGTGGAGGGCGGCCTCGACCATAGCCCACTGCGACGGGTCACCCTTGACCTGCTTGCGGGCCTCGTCCAGACCGGCCATCACGTCGTCGAAGTAGCCCAGGTAGGAGCCGGCGACGACCTTCTCGCCACCTGGCTGACGGCGCAACCGGTCGATCGCCCCGGACTCCATCGATACGAACGCGAAGTGCTGGACCTGGTGGCGGTTGGGGGCGCGCACCGTCAGCGAGCGCATGTACCGGTCGCCCGTTGGCATCTGGCAGTCGCACATGCGAAAGCCCAGGCGACTGACGGGCGTGCCGTTGCAAGACCCCGCGCGGCAGCGCAACTCCGCGGTGCCGAAGCTGCCGGTGTCGTCGAGCACGAGCCACTCATACTCGTGCTGGGGGCAGGGTCGGATGTTCAGCTGGCGCAGCTCGCCGCAGTGGTGGACCATCAGGAACTCCAGCTGGCGGCGGCGACCGTGGCAGCGATCGCAGCGCTCGGGGCTCGGGTCGGCGAGGAAGTCGTCGACCCGGTGGTAGACCTTCAGCTTGCGGCAGATCGGCCGCGAGCACTCAAGCGTCAACGGCCACAGGTCCACAAGTACCTCGTCGACCGGCTCGGCGATGTCGTACTTGTCGCGGGCGCGTCGCGGGTCGGGAAAACCCGCCTTGTTGTCCCAGCGGTCGAGCTCGGTGGCGAGCGTCTCGAGCAGCAGCGCCTTGTTGACGCGAGTGGACTGTGTGCGCACGTTCCACACGCGTCCGATGAAGCCGGACTCGTGTAGGAAGACCGCCTCGGGCAGGTACTGGTAGAGGACCTGGCTGCGGCTGCGTGTCATCTCCATGGTGTCGTGTCCCCTTCCGGCCTAGTAGTCCGTGAGCTTTTCGATGGCGCGCAGCGACTTGCCGATCGCGCCGAACTTCAGGCCAGCCTCGACGTCGCGGAATGAGGTCAGCGGCGGTGGGTTGAACATCTCCCGCAGCTTCTCGGCCGGGGCGCCCTGTAGATCGGAGACGATGTCGGCGACCTCCTGGCGCACGTCGGCAGCGAGGGAATCCACCATCGTCTGATCAAAGATGCGCTCGGGCGTCCCGTCGGGAGTAATCAGGGCGCGTGCCAGACCGAGCGCGTCGAGCACCCGGGCGAGGAGCGCCTGCTCGCGCTGCTGGGGGTTGGCGGCGTTCCACCAGCGCACGAACTGGTTGCGCCGTTCGAGGGACTGCGGGCCGCCGGGGTGCTCGCGAGCGTAGCCCTGCAGGATGATGGCGCATACCACGCCGGTCATCGTGCGCCCGATCGCGAACTTGGCGAAGCGGTTGACCGGTACAGGGGCGACGAGACGCTCAAGGAAGCGGTGGTGCGGCAGGAAGTAGTGGAAGTGGCTGCGATCACGCAGGTTGACGCGGTCGTGGCCGACGATGACGAGACCGACGTGGCTGCGACCGGCGCGGCTGGTGGCCTGGATGTAGTCGGCGACCTTTGATGGCATCCAGTTGACGACCATCAGGTTCAGCCGCGTAATGTCCACACCGTGTGAGACGAGGCTGGTGCCGACCAGCGCACGCAGCCGCTGCGGGCGTGGCGTGCCGACGTCCTGCTCGGCGATGAGGGCGAGCACCGCAGCGATCTCGGCAAGCGACACAGCGTCAGAAGAGAGCGTCTGGGTCTCCAGGGGATCGACCGCCACCTCGTGCGCGCCACCGGCGGGGTCGGGCTTGGTGTAGTCGCGCGGGTAGTCGCGCAGCTCGTTGTTGATCGAGTCTCCGTCGCGCTTGCGATTGACGTAGCCGAGCGAGAGGTCGTAAAGGAACAGCTCGCCGGCGAGTTCCTCAGGGTCGGTGATGGCCTGCAGGCCCAGCTTCGCGACGGCGGCAGCCGGGTTGTCGGCGAGCCGCTCGAGCTCGCGGTGCAGCAGCGCCTGGACGCGTGCCCCGAACTCGGCGGCGTCACGCAGCATCGGCAGCGCGCCGACATACAGTCGTGAGGCGCGGACGGTCAGCCGCGAGTAGAAGGAGAACTCGCGTGTCCACCCGGGGGCGGGGAACACCTTCGCCCGGCGCGCGTAGAGGTTGCGGACCTGCTGCTCGTAGCGCTCGACGGTGGCGGTGGCGGCCAGCAGCTTGGTCGGCTTACCCATCGGGTTGCCGTCGGCGTCGAGGACCGCGTGGCGCTGCAGGTGCTCGTAGAGCGTCTCGTAGTGGGCATCGAAAGTGCCGAGCGTCTCCTGCAGCAGGTGCATCTCGTCCTGGACCTGAAGGCTGGGCGGCGGGTCGTAGTTGTCCTCGATGCGGATGTAGTCCGCCTCGTCGTGGGTGCAGTAGGACCCGGCCAGACAGCGATCCACGCCCTTGAACTCGCGCCCGTCGTAGCGAGCCTGCTTGTAGACGAAGTAGCCATGCGTCGGGCAACGCCACGCCGGACCGGCGATGAGGTGTGTGACGTCCTGGTTGAAGCCGACGGAGGCGAGCTTGTCGACCGTGCAGACCATCAGGGTGGGCAGGTAGCGGAAAACCTCCTCGTCAGTGTGCGCGACCGGCAGCTCACCGCAGGCGCGGCACACGTGCGCCAGGCGGACCCGCCCCACGTCGGCGCGAAGGGTGACGTTAGGGTTGTCGGGGTCCTCGGGCTCGTCGGCAAGGGGGCACGCCGGGTTCAGGCACTCGGTCAGGATGCGCCGGTCCAGTGCCTCCTCGGGGCGGTCGCGCAGGTAGGTCTCCCACCAGGCGATGCTGTTGTCGGTCCAGCTCTTGGGGCCCGAGAGCCGGTTCGGGGTGTTCTTGTCGCCGGCGTAGTAGCCGAGCATGAACGGGTCGCCGGGGCCGTGGGGCAGAAGGCCTCGTCGGTCGAGGTCGCCAAGGCGCTCGTTGGCCGCGTAGATGACCTTGCCGACGCGGGAGAGCTGCTGGACGGAGAGCATCCGCAGCGGGAAGCGCAGGATCGTTGTGACGCCGCGTAGCCGTCCGCGAAGGCGATCGTAGAAGGCAGCAATGACCGCCAGGCCGTTGTAGCTCTCGGTCTTGCCGCCGCCGGTCGGGTAGAAGAGCGTGTCGGCGGTATCGAGCTCGGAGAGGAATGCGGGGTCCTCGCTCTCGCGCGCGTACAGGGCCGAGCAGTGGATGACCTGGAAGACAACCTGGAAGAGCCGCCAGCTGTACAGCGGTGAGGTGGCGTGCGAACCAACGTACTCGAAGACGGCATTGGCCTCCCGGAAGGCGAGGGCCAGCCGCGGGTCCTCATCGAGCGCGCGCAGACCGAGCTGGAAGCGGCGCAGCTCCTCCTGGAATTCCGTGCGGCTATGTTCGCAGGCGCCGCGGCGAGCATCCTGCCAGCGGCCGGAGGCGAGCTCCTGGCCCCACGCCTCGTCGAACTGGCGCATGCGCGTCTCGATGTCCCGCAGGCACTCGCGCCAGGTGGTCTCCTCGGCGAGAGAAGCGAAGGTGACGTCCAGCGGCGCCAACTCGGCTGGGGCGGGTTGGGGGGCGCCGTGCTCGTTGGGCACCATCCGGCGTTGGCGGAAGATCGGCCAAGTGGTGGTGATCACCGCGGCCGGCGGTGTGAGGCTGGATGGCTCGACAAACTGCCCGGTGGCGTCCACTCCCTCGACGACCGCATTACGACCGTGCCCCCATACCAAGCGCAAGTCGTCAAACCGAAAATCCTCCGGGGCCTGCGCGAACGGCTGAGAGACGAACTCGCCGGTCGCAGTCTGCACGCGCATGCGGACGTTGAACAGGTGCATGTCACGGTCGAGCTCGCGGATGTCGCGGTTATGGCTGGCGCGCCGCGGCGCTTGGGACTCGTTGGCGAACGTAACGTGCACGCGTGCATAGTTGCTCTGGTCGTGCTTCCAGGCGACGTGGAAGTTGGCCCGGTGCGGCGCCAGTGGGTGAGACCTGCGGGCGTCGCCCTCGGCGTCGCGGATGGCGGCGTCGAACTCTGCCTGGCTTGAGGTGCATTGTGGCGGGAGTGTCATACGCCCAGACTGAAAGCGATGAACGGTGTTGCTCTCTGTGAGGATCGGGCCGAGCTGGGCATCGATTGCGGCCTGTACCTCGGTCGCGAACGCCTGGCTGCCGCGCCCATCGTCGATGTCTATGCACAGCGAGATCGGGCCTATGCTGAGATCAACGCGCTCGTTGATCATGTACAGGCTCATTTGGCGCGGGCGTTGCCGTCGCCGCGGCTTGGGCGCACCGTCCGCGCCGGCCCCGACTGGTGATTTGGCGCCGGGGCTCTCGTTATCTGCCCCACGGGCCTGGTGACCGTCGCCGTCAGCGGTCGCAGGGGCCGCGGCCGTCGCCGGCGGGTCCTCGTCCTTGGCACGCTCGGCGTGATCATGCTCGTCGGGGAGGATGAGGGCGCCATCCACACCCAGGCGGATGGCCCAGTGCTCGCGCTGCTGCTCGACGGTTGGGTAGCGGGGCACGTAGACGGCGAAGTCGGCGTACAACTGCAGCTCGACGGTGCCGGCGCCGTCGGGCGAGACGACGACGTCTACTCCCATGTTCGGTGGGGCGCCGCGGGAGTCGGTGGGCAGACGCTGAGTGGGCTGCGCCTGATCGGCGTCGCTGGCAGGGCTATCGTCATCGTCGGACGGCGGGTCGGGGGCCGGCTGCGGCGGCAGCACGCCGAGCTGCAGGTGGCGCGAGGGCTTGACCCGCTCGATGAAACGGCGGTCGCCCGGCTCGTAAACGTTCTCGCCTGCGAGCTCGCGCCGCACCACTTCGGAGAGGTGACGCACGAGGCGCTCCTGATCGGCGGCTCGGATGTCCAGCGATTGCTCGCTGGGCGCGGTGGCGGTGTCGGTCATGCGATCCTCCCGGTGAGGGCGTCGTGGGTGGCGAGCAGCGGTCGGCCGAGAATGCCCACGGGCACGTTCCGCGGCTGCGGCTCGACGCGGTCGATGACTCGCAGTCGCACCGAGTCGAACAGCTCGGAGAGGTCACGGCCGGTGTCGGCCTCGAGCCTCGCACGAGCGGCGTTGTCGGGATCGACGAAGTGGTCGACAACGGCACGGCTGAACGCCTTACCGAGGTTGATGTGCGCGCCGCGCAGGCGCTTGATGTAGAGCTGGATGCGGGCCTGGTTGGCGATCGCGGGCACGTTGCCCGAGCGTCGCAGCACCGCCGCCAGGTTTGCTTCGGAGTCCGGGCCGATGACGTCGCCGTCGCGCCAGTTGCGTACCGTTTGCTCGGTCACGCCGAGCTCGACGGCGAGTTCGGCGCAGCCGCCGGCGTTGTCGATGGCGGCCTGCACGGCCTGGCGGTACAGCGGCCCGTACACCTGTGCCGGCGCGTAATTGGAGTCCCAGGCCGCGAAGAGCTCGGAGGTCGCCGAGCCGCGCTCGGAGCCTTCCATCAGCACGACACGCGCACCGGCAGGCAGACTGCGTACCGGCCGAGTGATGACCTGCTCGCCTACGAGCGTGTCAACGCTGCCGCCGGCTGGCAGCAGCACGCCTTTGCCGTCGCTCAGCCACACGACCAGCGCTTGTTGCTGGGTCGCTCCCCCCGCGGTGGCTGCACCACCGTCTCCCCCGCGCTGGTCACAGTCGCCCGCGGCGTCTAGGGTGTCGGGGTCACTTAGCGTCAGAAACTCGTCCCAGTGGTCGCGCATGCGCTCGACGCTCTCACCGAAGACGGTCTCGGCTGAATCGACGAGGCGGCGGCCACTGACCAGCGGCTCCAGCCGAATCAGCTGCGGCGGCACCTGGGGCCGGTAAGTTTCCGCGCTGTAGCTGCGCAGGCCGATCGCGTGAAGAGCGGTGGGGTTGGCATTGCTGCCGTCGCTGCTCTTGCTCGCGCGCGCGGCGAGGCGCTCGAAGCGGTCGATCTGGCACGGGTACAGGAGTGCCTGTAGCTGGCCGCTCTCAGCCCCCAGATACGGGCCGCTGCGCGCCGGCGGCGGCGGCTCTGTGATCAGCGTGAGCATGTCTGTTTCGACGGGCCCGTGGGTAAGCGCGCGGTCGCGCACGCCGAAGTAGTGCACGCTGAGCCACCCGGAGTCGAACGCGTCAGCGTCCACAGCGCCCTCAGCGAGAAGCGCGGCCGACAGGGCGTGCGCCTCAACCTTCGTGGCACAACGAATCACGACCCGCCGGCGGGTCGTGCGTGCCGCCTCGCTGTCGAGCAGGAACACGAGGTCGAACCACTTCGGCTCGTCCTCACGGACGCGGTCGTGCAGGGCGCTCAGGCCGCCCCGGATCGCCGCCCAGTCGCCGTTGAGCTTGCGCCATGGTCCGAAAAACTGCTTGTCGGTGGCCTCTCGAACGCGCCGCAGCGCGGTGGCGATGTGCATGACGCGGGGCGTGTCGAGGGCGATGGTGTCGTAGATCCCCACCGGGCAGGACAGGCGCGCCAGCAGATATGTGAGCCTGCGGGCGATCGGTACGACCGCAGGTTCCTCGACGCCCTTTGCCACAAGCTTCTCCGCGCGGCGATGCCAGTCGGCGAAGCAGCGCTCGAGGCGGTGGAGCTCGTGGTTGATGGCGCCATCGGCGACGGGGCGCACCTCAATGCTGGCCGGGATCCCGTCACCGGCCAGCGCTCGGGCGCACAGTCCCGCAGTTGACAGCGGGCCGTTGCCGACACCGAAGGTATCAGCGCAGAAGCTGACGGTGGGCCAGTCGAAGCGGACGAGCGGTATGTCGTGGCGCCCGCAGAAGTCCTCGAAGTCGCGCTCGCCGAGCTCGCCGAGCCAGATTTGGCGGCGTTCCTGTTCGGTATGCCAGCCGAAGCTAGCCTCCCAGGTCTCGCGGCCTGCAATGGTGGCGTCCATTACGGCGGCACGCATCGCGGCGGGGGCCAGGTCGGGCTTTACGTAGGGCAGCGCAAGCAACACAAAATGCTGAGTGTGGTCCAGGGGCCCGTGCTGGCTGCCGCGGTTGAGCATGCCGTAGTCGCCGTCGCCGCGCAGCCGGCGGATGTCGATGGCCTCCACGAACCGGCCCGAGGCGCCAGCGACACGCAGCCGCGGCGCGAGTTCGCGCAAACGCTGGTCGGTTGAGAACACACCCACAGACCCCAGCAGTGGCAGGAACGAGCGGCACCCGTCCAGGCAGAGCCGCCCGAGTGCGAGGTACAGCCCGAGGAAGAGCGGCAGCGGATGCTGTCCTCGTGGCAAAGCGAAGGCGATTCTCTGACTATGTCCACGGTTGAGCATCTCGCGCGTAAGCGCCGCGGCGGCGAGATCGACACCGGATGGCTTCAGCGGCGTCAGGTCGTCCTTCAGGCCGCCATCGGCCAGGAACGCGAGGATCGGGTCGTTCTGATCGCGGACTACATCGTGGAGGAGGCGCCAGGATGCCGGTGTGTCATCGATGGCTGCTGGTGTCGCCGTCATGCGGGGGACGATACGCCGTCCTGGGAAACAAGCTATGCAAATGCTTAGATTTAAAATGTATAGAAACTTTTGCATGGTGTGTTTGCAGAGGATATTTTCGCTGACCTTGCGTTTGCATATGTAGATGGTCAATGATGTTCGTCGATGACGATGTCGTCCGAGCTGCTCGGCGCAGTGCTACGAGAAGGCCGCTGCCTCACCGGAGAGAGCCCCGAGGCAGCAGGTGCAGCTCTGGGAATGGCCGGAAGCACCATCCGTCGACTAGAAGCGGGCCTCGTGAACAGGCCGCGCGAGGTCACCCTCGACGCGCTAGCGCGTTACTACAACCTGGATGCGAGCGTGTTGAACTGGCTCGCCGACTGTCGTCTGACGGGCCGCGAACTGGAGGATCGCGTCCGCGAGCGTGCAGGCGAGGTGGGTGTTCCCAGCGCTGGCGAGCTCGATGCGGTTGCGGTGGCGTGGGCACGCATCGTCGCGCCGCCGCCGACCGACGATGGAACGGACTCGGGCGAGCAGGCACTGCTCGGCGACTTCCGAGCCCTTGACCGCCGTCGGCAGGGCCTTCTACGTGCGCTTGCCGGTGACCTCCGTATCTCCCGTGCAGCCGAACTCCGAGCGCAGGCCGTCGATGAGCGGCCCGTGCGTGAGTCAACGTGACGGAACGAGGCCCGCAGGTGGACACCCCGCCAGGATGCAAACAAAGTAGACGCCCACGCTGATTTCGCGGGAGCCGGCACGCAATGTACTCGCCCACCGATCGCACGCCACTGCCTGCATGGCAGCGCCCCCTGCGGGCCGGCCTCGCACGACCAAGGGGGAGCGGCGTCGGCCACGGTCGGTCCTTCGATCGGCGCCCAATGCGCACCCGCGCGTTCGCCACTTGGCGGATAGGCACTCTCAATGACAACTGAAACGATCGGGCCGAGTGGTCCAACTTCGACAACCGCAAATACAGCGCGGCCCAGCGTGACTGTCCGGAGCAGCCCAGCTAACCTGTCGGCCACGCGCGAGCCGTGACGCTGGGCGCGCTCGCGGACGACGAGGAGTTCTTGGATCGGCTTGCCGACCGGCTGGCGAACCGGATTCTCGAGCGCTTGGCGCCGCACCTCGGGGCGACGTCCGGGCGACCGGAGGGGCTTATCAGCGCGCGCGAGGTGGCGCGCATGACCGGCATGACACGCCGGTGGGTCTACGACCACGCGGGCGATCTCGGCGCCGTGCCGCTGGGCACTGGATCAACGCCCCGGCTTGGCTTCCATCCCGCTCGAGTTCGTCAGTACCTCGACCAGAGCGTCGCCGATCCCCCACCGCTGCCGATGCCTGTGCCGTACTACGCCAAGCCACGACGCAACAGACAACCAGAGAAGACCGATGCCGTGAGAAGGCTACTCGGCGAGATCCCGGAAGATCCCTGAGCGACAGCGAAAAAGTTGAACCGGACCGCGTTTGTGTCGCCAGGACCGCGTAAACTTGGTCTCGGAGGTCATGTGATGCCAGAGCCAGCCGCGACCAACGATCACATCGAGCGGGCGAACGCCCAGTTCTGGACTCCTCCTTCGCTGGAGGAACTGATGGCCGATGTCGCGCCACTTGAGGCGGACGAGCACTTCGACATCCCCGACGTGACCGACGAGGAGTGGGATGTGTTCGTGGCGGCGCTCGACGAGTGATCGCAACCGTTCTCGTCGACACGAACGTCTTCACCGCCCGCCTGCGGGAGCGCTCACCGCTCGCCACAAGCTATGCGAAGCACCTGTTCGGGCAGCGCATCGCAGTCGCTCCCCAGACGGTCGCCGAGGCTCGTTATGGCGCGCTCAGCGCCGGTTGGGGCTCCACCCGAGTTGAGCGCCTCTCTCGCCTGATCGCACGTGCACGTGTTCTGCCGGTTGATATCGACACGATCGAGGCCGTCGCCCGACTGCGAAACGAATGTCGGCAGATTGGGCACGGTCTGCACCAGCGAGGCCACAACGCCGACCTGTGGATCGCGGCAACAGCGATCCGCTGGCGCATCCCGCTGGTAGCTCACGACGCGGTCTTCGACGGCTGCCCCGGCCTCGAGCTCCGGACAGAGCTCGACACACGTCCAGCTAACTGAGCCGACACCAAAGCGATCAGTGTGACGCCCGATTCGCGTTTGCGGGGGCGATTAGAAGGCAAGCGACCATCGCCTCCCAACATCTGATCATGCGCGGAACGTCTGACATCTCCGAGTACCGCAACCGCCACACCAAATCCGAGAAGAGTTCGCAGCCTGGGCAGAGCAACCGGCCTGGCCTGGTCGACCAGCAGTTGCTCGACGAATTGGCCCAACGACTCGCCGACAAGCTCGCCCCGCTGCTCATCGACAGGCTGGCCCCGCTGCTGGTCGAGCTGATCGCCGACCGGCTCGAAGTGACCAGCGAGCAGCTCTATGCACGACTCGGCGATCCGCATATCGAGCAGCCCGAGGCGCTGGTAGACGCGAGCGAGATCGCGCGGCGAGCAGGCCGCTCGCGCTGGTGGGTCTACGAACACGCCGGCGAGCTCGGCGCGGTCAGGCTCGGGGCAGGATCGAGACCCCGACTGGCGTTCTGGCCATCGCGCGTGGACGAATACCTACAGGCCGCCGCACAGCTGAGCCAACCCATACCAGCGCCTGCGCGAGCCCGGCCGCAGCGGCGCCAGCACACAAGGCGCACGTCAACCAGCGTGAAGCTACTGCCAATCCGGGGTCGCGATGCGTAGAGCAGCCACCCTTCTCGGGAACTCATCACGGCGAGCACGAGGCGCTGCATACTGACCGCCATGCCCGCTCGAGTTGCCAAGACTCCACCTGGCGGCGGCCATGTCCGGCGGACGGGAAGACCGGCGACCGGGCAGGTGCTGAAGCCCGGCAAGACGCAGCGCAGCTTCGCGCTGCGGGTCTGGGCCTACGGCAAACGCGAGTACATCACCCTCGGACATCCCGAGGACGGATGGACCCTACGCCAGGCTGAACGCGAACTACAGATCGTGCTGCGCGACATCGACCTCGGCGTCTGGAAACCCAACCGGCCAGAACCCGCGAAGACGGAGAACGATCCCCTGTTTCACGAGTTCGCGTCCGAGTGGTTCGCCACCAAGCAGCCCGAACTCGCGGCAAACACAGCCCGCAGCTACCGCAACGATCTCACCAAACACCTGCTGCCGTTCTTCGCCGAGCACACGCTCTTCCAGATCACAATCAGCGAGGTCGACCGCTACCGCCAGGAGAAGGTCCACGAGGCAGCGCGCCTGACGGCAGCCGCCGAGGAAGGCAAGACACGGACAGTCATGGTCATCGACCGGCGCGGCCGCAGCTACCAGCGCAATGAGCGGCCGCTGTCGAACCGGTCGATCAACATGCATCTCTTCCTGCTCGCCCAGATCCTCGATGTCGCTGCCGACCACCAACTCATACCGAGCAACCCCGCGAAGGGCAAGCGCAGGCGGCTGAAGGTCACAAAACCCCGTCCCGTCTACCTGGACAGCGCCGAGCACATCGCAGTCATGCTCGAGGCCGCCAGCGAACTCGACCGCGACTCGAAATCCAGAACCAAGGGACGCCGCGCAGCGATCGCGCTATTGATGCTCGGCGGTCCCCGAGCGTCGGCCGCGGGAGCGCTCCTCGGCCGCGACCAGGACCTCGCGAACGGCCGGATCGAGGTCGGCCGCGACAAGACAGAAGCCGGCGTCCGCGAGATCGACATGCTCCCTTTGCTGCGCGAGATCCTGACCGAGCACAAGGCCACCAACGCCACCGCCCCCGACGACCCGATCCTCACCACCCGCCACGGCAACGCTCGCGACCGCCACAACCTCCGCCAACGCGTCGTCGCCCCAGTCGTCGTCAAGGCAGAAGAACTCCTCGCACAGCGGGGCGGCCAGCCACTTCCTAACGGCATCACCCCTCACAAGCTCAGACACACCTTCGCCTCTGTGCTGTTCTCGATCGGCAAAGACCCCACCTACGTCATGCACCAGCTCGGACACACCGACCCCGCGTTCACGCTCCGCGTCTACGCGCACATGATGCGCCGCAGCCCCGAAGAGCGCGCAAAGCTCAAGGCACTCGTCGAAGGCCACGCTTGGACACTCGGCGAGGAGCAGGCCGAAGAGTCAGCCGAGCAGCGGTAGGGGTAGGCGGTACTCATCCACCACCGCCAGTCCTCCCGTCCGATGTTGGCAGTAGCAGCGCCCGCGACTTCCAGCGAGAGCCGACCGCCGGGTTGCGTATGACAGACCTGCTCTTGGCGACAAGCAGGTCGATCGGTTCGGCGCATCGATAGCCACGCTTTGCGGGCCGCGCGCAACTCACGTCCGGAACTCGCCGAAGCGTGTGCCTGATGGTATCCCGTCCCGGGGGTCCTCCCAACGCTGGCGAGGCGGCTGGCGGCTGGCGGACCGGTCAGTCAATCTGCTCCGCCAACTCGACGATGATCCCCTCGGGACCGCGGACATAGCAGAGTCTGTAGCTGTCCTGGTAGAGCCCCAGTTCGCCGACTAGCTCTGCGCCGCGGGCTCGGAGGCAAGCGAGGACAGCGTCGATGTCGTCGACGGCGAACGCGACGTGGCGGATGCCCGAAGCGTTCGCCGGCGCGCGCTGGTAGCCGCCGTCGGTCGATGGTAGACACGCGACTGAGCCCGTCGGTGAACTCTCCCGGGAGACGGACCGGGCGGCTCGAGCGCGACATCCGCGCCGCCCGCTCCTGCTCGGCGCCCAGACGAGCATCCCCGCGGCACATGACAAGCACCATGCTTTACGCGGAAAGCAAAGTTCGTCGCTGGACGGCCGTGCTCGCACTGGTTCAGCGCACACCCCGCCGCCTGATCCATCGGACTCCGTGAGACAGGCGAGAGTGCGGAGGCCTTCGGTAGGTTTCGACGGTGGCTCTGGAGCAGGTGGAGGGACCGGCGTGGACTGGTTTTGGCTTGGAGGAGTCGGCCGGCCGCTATCCGCTGCGGGTAGAGACTTCGGTATCGCGGATCGTCGATCAGCTGCTACCGGGCGTGATTACGACCACTCGGCACGCACGTATGTACTGCGTTCACGCGCTCGCGTGGGCGGAGGCTGGGGAGCGGGGTCTTGATGAGCAAGCCGCGAAGGAGCTCGTGCGCCGCTGCGAGGTGGTTATCTGTGCGGTTCACCACTTCCATGAGCATCACCGGATCGAGCTCAGCTCCGCTCACGGCGAGGATCGCGTGGCGCGGTTCCTGGATGGCGAACGGTTTGATGTCGCGAGTGCAGCGCAACTCGGTGGGTTGAGTGAGCGCGGGTTCGCGGGCGTCTATCAGGGGCCGTGTGTGCGGATCGGCGCGCTGTCGTCGCACACGCCGCCGCGACGTGGACCGCGTGCTGATTTTCCCGCGCTGCGGGAGGGGCTGGGCGAACTGCTCGACCTGGCCAGCCGCGACACGCTGGCCGGCGAGGAGCTGCGGGCCGCGGGCCATTTGTGCCTGTGCGAGGCCGCCGACGCTGCGGATGGCCGCTGGCTTCGGCGGATTCTCGTTGAGGATGTCGAGGAGGGTTGGCCGGATGACCGCAACCGCCAGCTCACCTGCCTGCTGCTGCTCGAGACGCTGCACGAGCGGCCCTCGTCGGACCCGGTGCGAGCGTTCCGGGAGCGATGGGCGTTCGGCGACCCGCTCAGCGACCCCACGGAGGATCAGCGGGCGATGGTCGCCTCGATGTGGCGCGCGGCGGCGCTTCGCAACTACTCGGTCGGCGCGTGGCGCGCCCTATGGCGGTGGCTCGCCCAGCAGCTCAACATGAATCCGATGACCGCGGAGGACCTCGGCGACCATCTCGCCCATAGCTTGGACGACATCAGTGTTGGCGAGTTGATCGCGGGTCTACCCGCGCGTATGGAGGGTGACGTGATCCTCCCGACCGAGGCGCAGATCGCTGACGAGGCCTGGAGCACCATGAACGCGATCCGCCAGTTGGCGCTCGGCGCTGGGCGCCTCAACGATCTCGAAGGGCAGACACTCAAGGCGTTCGTCGGCACCGACCGTACCGACCTCGGGCCGCGCTGGGTAGCCGAGCTGTTGGACGGCGGGCGCGAGCGCATGGTACGTGGGCTGGCCCGCGATCTCGCCGTCGTCCTCGTACGCCGAGCCAAGCGCGTCGCGCTGTCGAAGATGTACCTCACCCGCAGCGGTCGACCGTTCGTCCCGACACGCCTGCGTGACCGCGACGGCATCCTGAGCGTCTGGGGGGACGAGGGCGCAGGCAACGTCGCGCTGCGCACCGACACGCTCTCGTCTGTCCTTGCCGGTCTCGGCGTACTCACGATCGACAACGCCGGCCGGTATCTGCCAAGTGAACTGGGTGAGGAGCTGCGTGCCCGTCTCGGCTGATGCTCGTTCTCCTCGCACGCTCTTGGACGAGGTGGAGGGCGCGCGTGAGGTCCTGATACTCACCTACACCTCGGCGCTTGAGTATTTCGAGCGTTTCGCGCTTGCCGACGCCCGCGCCCTCGGTGCTCTTGTGACCGTGATCTCCGACGCGACGATGGTGCACGCCGACCCGATAGTGGTTCGCCGCGCCGGCACCCAGTACCTCGATGCTCGAGCGCTGTGCCCTCGCGGCGCCTTTCACCCAAAGCTCTTCGTGATCGTCGGCGACGGTCAGGCGCGAATCGCGATCGGCTCGGGGAATCTCACGATCGCCGGCTGGAACGCCAACGCCGAGATCTGGACGGTGCTGCGCGCCGACGAGGACGGCGGCCCAGAGACGATCCGGCAGGTCGCCATGTTCCTGCGCGATCTCGCGAGCTCCCCGATTGCTCTCAGCCCTGGCGCTCCCGAGGCGATGGTCCGGGTGGCCGAGCGCCTTGATGAGCTTCCCGCCGACGACCCCGGGCCGGAGTTGGTGCACTCCTTGCACCGGCCGATCGCCGATCAGCTACCGGAAGGCCCAGTCGAGGAATTCGTTCTCTATGCCCCGTTTCACGACACCGCGCTCGCCGGCACACGCGCGCTGCTTGACCGGCTCCAGCCCGATGCGTGGACGGTATTTGTGCAACCGGATACCGATGTTGACGGGCCTGCCCTTGCTGAGTTCGCCGACGCGCGTGGTGGACGCCTGGCGTGGATCGCGCGACAGGCGACCACCAATGGCAAGGTCGTCGCTGATGAGCGCTACTGGCATGGCAAGCTGATCCAGTGGCGCCGGGGCGAGACGATCTGGACGCTGACCGGGAGCCCGAACCTCTCGGCCCCCGCGCTGCTGCGGACCGTAGCGCAGGGTGGCAACTGCGAGCTCGCGCTTCTCGGTCCCTCGGACAATGATCTCACCCCCGCCGAGGGAGAGCCCCCGCCGGAGGGCATCGCGAAGCTGTCTCGGACGTCGACGCCCGACGAGGCATGGACGCCCGCGGTAGTGCTGCTGTCGGCGACCCTGCGCAATGGCGTGGTTGCCCTACTGCTGCACAAGCCGCTCACGATCAACGCGGCACTGGAGCGCTACGACGTCACAGCCGACCAGTGGCGACGCAGCGCGACCCTTCCTGCTGGGAGTGATCACTACGAGGTCGATCCGGCCGCTGCCCCTACCGGTGGCGCTGTGCGCGTCCTCCTCGGCGACGAGATGAGCTCCAACAGCGTGTTCGTCGCCGATCTGGACCGTGTACGCCGCCCACACGTCAAGGCAATCGGGAAAGCTCGCGCGACCCCGGCGGAGATCGCTCGCCTCGGCCTCGGCAACCAGCTACTCGCCGACCTCGACGAGCTTCGCCCACACCTGCTGCGAGTAGCCGCCAACATCGCCCCAGCGAGCCCACCCGATGGCGGCGAGAAAGCACGGGACGACGCAGATACACCCACTGCGCGGCCCGCACCTGGCATTTCGCTGGAGGACTATCTCGCAGCATGCGATCCGGTGCTCGGCCAGCGCGCCACCGAGTTCGCGCTCGTGCTGCCCGCGCTGCCGGGCGTCGGCGGCACACTCGACGACACGGTAGGCACGCTCGATAGCGACGACGAAGACTCCGACACCCACGATCAGGCAGAAGACGAACGCGAGCCGACACTCACCGAGCAGCTGCGCCGATCAACAGAGGCCGAGCGTGATCGCTACCGACGCTTCCTTGAGCGGCTCGTCGCCCGCGCACCGGAATATCCGATGGTCGTGCGCACGCTCGCCGCACGAAGCGTCCTGCACGCCGTGGCCTCTGATCTCTGGACGGACGAGAACTGGCCAGAGATCCTCGCCGAAGCGCTTCGTGCCCTGGGCAGTGCGGGCGACGAGCCCAACGAACATGAGCGAGCAGCGGCAGCAAGCATTGCTGCCGTCGGCCTGGGGCTGCTGCGCACCGATGTCGAACGTGTCTCGCGGCAGGACGAGCACACCATGCGTTACGTGAGGACAGGTCGCGCTATCGCCGACCTCTTGGTTGACGCGTCAGCGGAGCAAATCGCATTGCTCGCCGGCGATCTGCCCGAGCGCCTCTCAGGCGCCGCGGGCATTCGCGCCGCCAGCGACGCAGTCGAGGAGACCCTGCACCCGCTCGCAGGTGCTGCTCGGGCGACACGCCTGCTCGACGACGAGCACAGCCTCAAAGCAACCGTCACCGACGAAGTGATCATCGAGCTGGAAGACCCGCTCGACGGAGTCGCAGAGCCGCGGCTCATCCTCGCGCTTGCCCTCTCAGGAGATCATGGGCCGGCTTATGTCCGAGGGCGCGACTCCAATGGCCGGCAGGTCATCGGCGCCTGGTGCGCGCCGTGGTTTGCTGTAGAGCGGGAGGCGCCCGCAGGAGCGATCGGGCGCGCATGGAGGCTGGGAACGGGACAGACACCGGCCATGCTCGCCTGGGACGACCTGCCCAAGCCAACGTACTCGTGGTTCGGGGGCAAACCCCGACCCGACGAGATCACCGAGCTGCTCGGGGTTATCGACCAACGGGGATGATGTCGGCTTCCCTGGAAGACGGTCTCGTTCTGTAGCGTCGCGTAAATGTGGGTCGCGGGGATCGATGTGTGGAAGAGGCGGTGGGTGGCCGTCGTTCTGCGCGACGGCCGCTACGAGCGCGCCATCGTGGCCCCCAGGATCGACGATCTCCTCAGCGAACTCTCCGACATGGCGGCCATCGGGATCGACATGCCCATCGGCTTGACGAGCGGCACAGAGCGCCGAGAGGCGGACACCGAGGCCCGGAAGTTCGTCGGCCTTCGGAGAAGCAGCGTCTTCCCGACCTACCCGCGCGAGATCTATGCCGCGCTCGACTACAACACGGCACAGGAGAGATGCCTCGCCCTCACCGGTGGTTCCCGCTCGATCTCGCGCCAGGCATATGCGCTGAGTGAGCGGGTGCTCGAACTGGAGGAGGCGGTCGTATTACGGGACGACATACGGGAGGTGCACCCCGAGGTCAGCTTCTGCGCGATGGCAGGGCGGCATCTCGGATGGACGAAGACTTCCTGGAACGGCCTTCACGAGCGAGTCCGCTTGCTGCGCGACCAACAGCTGGTGATCCCGGCGGAGGTCACCGACATCGGCGATGCCGGTGCCGAGGATCTACTCGACGCGGCAGCCGCGGCGTGGAGCGCCACAAGGATCGCGAGCGGCAATGCTCTCAGCCTCCCTAACCCCCCGCAGGTGGCAAACGGCCGGCAAATCGCGATCTGGTACTGAAATGTCGGCCACGGGTCCGGTGTCACCCCTCATTTGCGTTCGGAGAATGTAGCGGTGATCCTCGTTCGGGTCGGCTGTGGCGATGATGGGCGAGCACTTCGAGCAGAGCCGTTCCGATAGTTGGTGGATTTTGCGCATAGGTCCACCGAACCTCGGAAATCGCGCGAAGTACCAGCAGACGAAGGTAGTCTTCAGCGTTAGAGTGCATGCATACCAGCAGCGCTTGACGATTGGCAAGATCTTCTTGGGCCGTGTGGCCCTTACCGGGTTGAGCACGACGACGGTACGTACGTCACCTACGGGTCGCGCGGCAAGCCGCGAGCCGTCAACGACGTGGCCGAGGTCAGGAGCGCGGCCGATATCGAGCTTGTGCTCTACGACGAGGTCGGCAACATCGTTCGGGTCATTACTGGAACGGACGTGCTCAGGTTCGAGAACAAGAACGGTGCCAACGGACCGGTCATCGTCGTCGTTGCTACGGATACCGTCTCGCCTGACTCGGGGAACACAGTCACGACCCGCGGCTCACGCTCGTCGTAGTGAGTACAGCTGTGGGTGTCACTCCAATGACACGGTCTACACGGTCACGTCACCTTGCATCTCGACCGGCTGGGGGGGCGGGGTGTTGGTGTAGAGCGCCGGCTCCTCCCAGCCGAGCTTGAGCCGACGGTGCCCGCTGATCTCCTTTCCGAGCTGGAAGGTGGTGAGACGCTGGACGCCCCGCTCAACGATGAGTATCTCGCTGACGAGGAGGCGACTGATTGGCCTGATCGCCTCCTCGGCCACCGCCGCCTCCGCTAGGGCCGCAAACGGGTTCGGCAACAATGCCATGTGATTCATCATCCCAAGCTGGTTGGGCTCACCAAAGAACGAGACACGAACCGCGAGCTTACTGAGGTCTGCCCATGGGATGCCGTTGAAGGTCACACGTGTGGGCTGCCCGACGGGCGAGGACTTGAGTCCAATTTCGAAGGCGACGGCGCGTCCTGCCCGGGTGATCCCGGCAACCGTCTGAATGTTGGCCATGACTGTGCGGTCCGCGTAGCTGAGCAGCATGCTCCGCCTGCCGGGACCCTCAGTGAGAGCCCGTACCGCCGCGATCACTGCCTGGTCCCTGACCGTTGCCCTTACCACTATGTCTGCGCCCCGCTCCTCGACCTCGGTGGCCCGAAAGATTAGGCCGCCGAGCTTGACCCACGGAGAGAGATCCTCGGCGGCGATTTCCCTCAGTCTTGTCCCGAGACGCTTCCGCAACTCCGCCGGTGTGCCGTAGTTCCCGGTGACGCCGAACGCTCGTACCTCGTCGAAGAACGACTGCTGTGGCCCCTCTCGCTCGACTCCTTCCTGGGCCCAAACCGTCGTGCGCAAACCGTCCCGCTCAGCCTCGTGGAACTCCTGGTGCGTCGCCGAATAGCGATCTGGGAGGAGTCGGCCGTATCGGGTACCCAGGAGACCAACGTAGATCGTGCTGGACCTGACCTCGGCTAGGTATGCCTCATTAGGGTCGGAGTCGCGCCCGCCGAATCGCTCCCACCACACGGTCTTGGCGCCTAAGCTTCGACCGCAGCAACCGCCGCCTCCCGGTACTCGCTGTAGCCGCTGATCACGCTTAAGATGAACACGCGCTGATCGGCGGCCCAGTCGTGGATGGCCTGCGCGTCGGGCTGCGACGCTGCCGCGGCCCGATCGATGAGCAGGGTGTGCTCGATCTGCGAGTTCACGTCAAGCGGCCCGAGCGTGCCTGGCGTAGACATCGATGATCTTGCAGGCGTTCTCCAGGGCTGCGAGCGGGCCGTCGGTGTCGCGCCAGAGTTTGCGGATCCGCGCGGCCTCGCTCGGGTGCGGGCACGCGTCGCTGGGTGGTCCCATCAGCGGCGCCCACATGCCGTACACCGCGACCAATCCGCCCACGCTGACTTGCAAGCCCCATGGAACGCCAGGACGCTCAGCCCTTTGCAGGAACAACCCGGTCTGTCGGGCAGCGATCCTGACAGCCTCTGCGACAGTGCGGGCACGGACCTGGTCGACCAGCAAGAACACGACGATCCCAGCCCGCGTATGGTCGGCCGAGACCTGCCGCTTGGCGCCGCACACGTCAGCGGCGAGAGAGAAGATAGACACGACAGCCCCTTAGATTGTCGGTGATGTGCCAAATGCCGCTCTGGCCCGGTAGTTAAGCGGAGCCCATGACGACACGTCGATCTTCCGCCTGCGCTCGGACGGAAAATGCTGGTCGGCCTGGACAGGGACTAACTGCCCAAGCCGACCGGGTTCTGGCGGCACATCCGACGGTGGAACTTCTAGCGGATCGAGAGGATGGACCCGCAGTTGAGCATCCAGGGAGACAACCAAGCACCGTCGCCCACCTCCGCCTCCGAACTCGTGACCTCGCCGAACAGGTCGGACAGCACCACCGACAAGAAAGTCCTGCAAGGAGCCCAGTTCCCGGGCTTCCGACGCCCTTGCGTCGCTGCGATCAGCAGCCACGGACCGCACCGAACTCATCAGACAGCGCACTGGCCAGAAAACCCTGCAAACAAACCGCTTCGGCCCGGATCGAGACACCCACAAACGCCCTTACTGCCTGTTCACTGCCCAATCGCGAGGGTCAACAGCGCGCTCCGGACAAGAAAAAACCCCCGATTTCCAGGGATTTTTTATCGGGGCGCCCGGATTCGAACCGGGGACCTCGCCGACCCGAACGGCGCGCGCTACCAGGCTGCGCCACGCCCCGACGCAGACACCAGTATCCCACAAGCGCGCCTCCCGTCCCTCCGAGCCTCGGGGGCTCGCCCCGACCCCCAACCCACCGCGGCACCCCTCCTCACGGTGCCCCCGCTAATGTCGCCCGATGCCGTGCACCCTGAGCGAAGCCGTCGCCCACCTGGACAGCCTCCTGGAACCGACCCGCTTCAAGGACTACTGCCCCAACGGCCTCCAGGTCCCGGGCAAAGCGACTGTTGCCAAGCTCGCCACCGGCGTCACCGCCAGCGCCGAGCTCTTCGAGCAAGCCATCGCAGCGGACGCGGACCTGGTCATCGTCCATCACGGCCTCTTCTGGGGCTCAAAGGCCGCCTCCATCGACGCCCCCATGAAGCGCCGCCTGAAGCTCCTGTTCGACGCGGACGTGGCCCTGGCCGGCTATCACCTCCCGCTCGACGCTCACCCAGAGGTGGGCAACAACGCGCTGATCGCCAAGGCGCTGGGCGCCGAGACGACGACCCCTTTCGCCCCTCACGAAGGCGAGCCGATCGGCCGGCTTGCCAGCTTCCCGGGCGAGGGGATCGAGGCGCGGGCCCTGTTCGCAAAGGTCGCCGAGCTGACCGCGCGCGCCCCGCTCTTGTTCGACGCCGGGCCCGATCGGGTCCGGAGCCTTGCGATCGTGTCAGGCGGCGGCGCCGGCTACTTTCCTGACGCCGTGGTCGCCAAAGCCGACGCGTTCCTGACCGGCGAACCGGCCGAGCGGGTCATGAGCGAAGCGCGGGAGACCGCCACCCACTTCATAGCCGCCGGCCACTACGCGACCGAGACCTTCGGGGTGCGTCGCCTCGGTGAGGACCTGGCGGCTCGCTTCGGCCTGGAGCACACCTTCCTCGACATCCCCAACCCCGTCTAGCCAGACCGAGCCCGCGAGTCCTCGCGGGGAGGCCGGCACCTTTGAGGCAACCACCAGAGGAGGGGCAATTTCCCGCTTGTGGACGTCCACCCAAAGGGGTATATGTACCGGCAGGCGAACGACATCGACAGGAGGACTCCACGATGGCCAACCATCTCACCCCGACCGAACTCGCGCGCACTGCTGGACTGGAACGCCAAGAAGTGCTCTCCAAGTGCGTCGAGAACGGGGTCCCGATCTTCAAGGGGCGGATCGACAAGAGCCTGTTCATGGCCAGCATCCGCCGCGCCGGTTCGCCGCCGGGCACGGCCCACCCCAAGACCTGATCCAAGCACTTGACCGGCCCAAAGAAGCGCCCGATTCGGATGTCCGAGCCGACGCGAGTCAAGACCTGATTCGAGCGCCTGGCTCAGCAGCCAGGTGTCCGTGGCTCTCGCCCTCCAAAGTCCCTAAGATCATGGGGATCCACTAGGGGTCACTGAGGAGGAGAGTCGCGATCATGGAGGCCAGCGCCGTAGAGACGTCCACTGGATCGGGCACGATCGCCGATCTGCTCGCACGCTCGGCCGCGCAGCGCCCCGAGCACGCCGCCGTGCGCTACAAGCGTGACGGCGAATGGAAGGACGCCACCTATCGAGAGGTGGCGGACATCGTGCAGGAGATCGGCCTCGGCATGATCGACCTGGGCATCGAACCGGGCGAGCGGGTGTGCATCCTCGCCAACACCCGCCCCGAGTGGTCATACGCCGACATGGCGATCACTTCGATCGGCGCGGTGGTCGTGCCCATTTATCAGACCAACTCTCCCGAGGAGTGCTTGTGGGTCATCTCCGACTCGGGCGCCACCGCGATCGTGGCCGAGGACGAGACCCAGCTTGCCAAGCTGGCCGAGATCCAGGACAAGCTGCCGAATCTGAAGACGGTGATCGCGATCGACCCGCCGGCCGGCGCGGGACCGGTGGAGTCGATCTCGCTCGACGAGGTGCGCGAGCGCGGTCGCACGCACGACGCCGCCGAGCTGAAGGCGCGCCGCGACGCGGTCAAGCCGGAGGACTCGTTCACGTTCATCTACACCTCCGGCACGACGGGCCCGCCGAAGGGTTGCGTGCTCAGCCACGGCAACTACGCCGCGATGATGGACATGCTCAAAGCGGTCGGCCAGATCGAGGACGACGAGGTCATCTACCTGTACCTCCCCCTCGCGCACGCTTTCGCGCTTCTGATCCAGCTGGGCGCCTTCGACCAGGGCGCGACGATTGCCTACTTCGGGGGCGACACCAAGCAGATCGTGGGTGAGCTGATGGAGGTCAAACCGACCTACCTGCCGTCGGTGCCGAGGATCTTCGAGAAGATCTACACGCTCGCCAACGCCACCCTGGAAGCCAAGCCCGCCGAGGAGCAGGAGGAAGCGCAGCGGGCGATTGCTCTGGGCATGAAGGTGCGCGAGCTGCAAGCCAAAGGCGAGGATGTGCCCGAGGAGCTGAAGGGACCCTTCCAAGAGGCCGACGAGAAGCTGTTCGTGAACGTGCGAGCCATCTTCGGCGGCAACGTCAGACACGCGGTCACTGGAGCCGCCCCAATCGCCAAGGAGATCCTGGAATTCTTCTGGGCCGCCGGGATTCCCGTGCTCGAGGGCTATGGGATGACCGAGACGGCCACGGCCGCCACGGTGTGCACCCTCGAGGACCACAAGTTCGGGACCGTCGGCAAACCTTTCCCCGGTGTCGAAGTCAAGATCGCCGACGACGGCGAGGTCTTGATCAAGGGCCCGAACATCTTCCGGGGCTACCACAACAACGCGGACGCCTCGTTCGGCTCGATCGAGGACGGTTGGCTGCACACCGGCGATCTGGGCGCCCTCGACGAGGACGGCTTCCTGTCGATCACGGGACGCAAGAAGGACATCATCATCACCGCCGGCGGCAAGAACATCACGCCGGCCAACCTCGAGAACGACCTGAAGCAGTGCCGCTGGATCTCCCAGGCCGTCATGCACGGCGACCAGCGGCCCTACCCGGTGGTGCTGGTGACGCTCGACGAGGAAGAGATCGCGGGCTACGCGCGCGAGCACAACCTGCCCGAGGACACCGCCTCGCTTTGCGAGCGGGAGGAGGTGCGCGCAATGATCGCCGAGCAGGTCGAGCGTGCCAACAAGCGCTACGCCCCGGTCGAGCAGGTCAAGCGCTTTGCGATCCTGCCGCACGACCTGACTCAGGAGACGGGTGAGTTGACGCCGACGTTGAAGGTCAAGCGCAACGTGGTGGCCGAGAAGTACGCTGATGTCCTCGACGCGCTTTACGCGGGCTGAAGCCCGATAGCTGCCAACATAGGGGGAAGGTATGCGTAGCGATCCCAGCGAGACCGGTGGCCTGTTCGTTGGCCGTAGACCGGGCACCGCGCCAACGCGCTTCAGGGCACTCCCCCAGCGCGGCAGCGGCGCGCGCCAGCGCGTGGACAACAACTTGGCGCGCCTGCTCCTGGTGGGGATGGTCATAGGCAGCCTGCTCTGCTGGGGGCCGATTCCGCTCGCGTGTCTGTGGCTCAGCGCTCAAGCCAACTACTTGACGGGCAGCGTCAGCTTCGGGGTGCTGATCGCGCTTGTGGCCCTGTTCGTGTTGCTGTTCGGGACGTTGATGCTCCTGCGCCGGCTCGACAACGCCTGGATCCTGGTGCGCAGGGCCGCGGGCCACGACCAGCGCACCGGCGTGTTGCCTCGCATCTTCGGGATCACAGCCGCCGTGTGTGCGGCCGTGTTCTCGTTCTGGTTCGTGGTCATACACGGCCCCGGCTCAAGCTCGATGCCCGGGAACAAGCCTTAGGCGATGGGCCTGCTCGACTACTACAAGCAGTTCGAGGGGATGAGCGAGGACGAGGTCAACGAGGGTCTTCGCGAGGAGGCAGCCGAGCGCAAACGCAAGGCGCTGGCCACCGTGCAAACGCTTGACCTTTCCCAGACGACTTGGCACGAGCTGCCCCACCCCGACGTGGTCAGCGCGATCACGTTCGTGGCGCGGCGCGGGATGCAGCGCTACCCGCACACGCGCGGCTCACAGTTGAGAGTACGCTTGGCCCAACGCCACGGGGTGGAGCCGGCACGGGTGATCGTGGGCAACGGCGCAGGCGAGCTTTTGAGCGCGGCCACCAGAGCGCTGATCGAGCCGGGACAGGAGCTGATCACCTCGTGGCCCTCCTATCCCCTGTTCCCGATCATGGCGCGCAGGGCGCACGGACGCGCGGTACCCGTACAGGGGGGCGTGGACGCACTGCTGGAGGCGGTCGGCGAGAGCACGCGCGTGGTGGCCTTGGCAAGCCCCAACGACCCCACCGGAGAGCTGCTGCCCACCGGCGAGCTGGAGCGGCTGCTGAGCGGCTTGCCGGACACGGTGGGCGTGTTGCTCGACGAGTCGCTCGTGGAGTTCTCAGACGCCCAACCGATGGACGCCTCACTGGCACTGCTGGAGACGCATCCGAGACTGCTGGTGTTCCGCAGCTTCTCCAAGGCTTGGGGGTTGGCGGGCCTGAGGTGCGGTTACGCGATCGGCAGCCCGGGCTCGGAGCAGCTGCTCACCGAGCTCGAGCCCGACTTGGGCGTCAGCGAGATCTCCCAAGCGGGAGCCTTGGAGTCCTTGCGCAGCTGCTCGGAGCTGCTCGAGAAGCGGGTCAGGCGTGTGGCCAAGGAGCGCGCGCGTCTAACGACCGCCCTGCGCCAGCGCCACTTCGAAGTGAGCGACAGCCAGGCCAACTTCCTGTGGGTGGCCCACCCGA
>JBAURN010000138.1:0-4279 GCA_049581225.1 Solirubrobacteraceae bacterium | reverse complement strand
GCCCTGAGCCGGCGCTCACAGGAGCCGGCGAGTCGGTGTCAGACCCCCCGGAGGGACCCACGAACAGGGACAGCCGGTCGAAGTCGGGGAGTTGCTCGGATTCATACGCCACGGCCTCATCCGCACGCCGGCGCATCCCTTCGATGCCGAGCAGAAGCAGCAGGCCGAGCAGCAACACGCCGAGGAAGGCCGCGACCATCAGGGTCGAGCGCGTGCTCGAGTTGACCGGGCCGGCCTGCGGCGGGCCGAGCTGACGGATCGTCACGCGATGCTGGACGGGCGTGGCGGACTGCTGTTGCAGCGTAGAGACGTACTTTTGAACGCCCGGGAAGATGCTTGCCGCCACGTGCGCCGCGGCGGCCGCGGTGGGGGCCTGAACCGAGGCGGTCACGACCGGCTCGTTGGTCTGCGCGACGAAGGTCAGCTTGTACTTGACGGTTTGGGCGGGAAGCTGGTTGGCGCGCGCCTCCGAGGGCGTGACCACGTCAAGCGCCTCGCCAGGGCCGCTATAGGGGCCCTGGGCTGTGATCTCAGATGCGGGAACGCCCGCCGAAGCGGCGATGTCTTCGAGCACGGCGGCGCTGGTCATCACCTGCGCGAACACCGATGCGCGCGTGGTCAACGGCACCGTTTCCTGGGAGAGATTGGCAAGCGCCGAGTCGGGAGAGTCGACCAGGACCTGGACCGTGGCGGCGCCCGTGGGTACCGAGGTCACGGCCTCGCGCACAGCGACGGCGGTGCCGACGGCAAGCGCGACGATCGCAAGCGTTGCCCACCAACGGGCTCTGAGAATGCCAAGGGCCTGGGCGAATTCCATTGCGATTACCCCCTAGCGAGCCAGTCCGCGGGATGCAAGCTCACGGGTCGCGTCGTCGACGCGATCCACGGCCTCTTGATCTGAAAGCCAGGAGAGCAGTCCGGCCATGCCCTGCTCCAGGGTGGTCTTCGCCTCGAAGCCGAGCAGCTCACGTGCACGCGTTGGGTCGGCGACGCAGTGGCGGATGTCCCCGGCGCGGTACTGCCCATTGCGGATCGGCTCCATGTCGGCCTCGAGGCCGGCGGCCAGCGCTTGCGCGATCTGCACGACCGTGCTCGGTCGTCCGGTGCCAAGGTTGATGGCGTGGCCGGTGGCTGCCTCTGACTCCAAGGCCATCAGGATGCCGCGCACGATGTCGCTCACGTGGATGAAGTCGCGCGACTGCTCGCCGTCCTCGAAGATCACCGGCGGGTGCCCGTTCAGCAGGCGCGAGGCGAAGATCGCGGCCACCCCGGTGTAGGGGTTGGAGAGCGCCTGGTCGGGCCCGTACACATTGAAGAAGCGCAGAGCGACAGAGGGGATGCCATAAGCGGCGCCGGTGACCAGCGCAAGCTCCTCGTGGTCGCGCTTGGTGATCGCGTAGATCGACGTGGGGATCAGCGACTTGGTCTCGCGCGTGCCCACCGGTTTCAGAACGGCTCCGCAGTCGGGGCAGCACAGCTCCCACTGGCGCGCCAGCAGCTGCTCCTCGGGGCGCGGCGGAGGCGCGGTGCGACCGTGCTCGGGGCACTCGTATTCGCCCTCGCCGTAGATCGACATCGAGGAGGCGACGACCAGCCTGGTCGGCAGCGGTCGCTGCGCCACAAGCCGCTCCAGGAAGATCGCGGTCTGCATCGTGTTGCGCTCGGTGTAGCGAGCGATCTCATACATCGACTGGCCCACACCGACGGCCGCCGCCAGGTGCACGACGCGATCGACTCCTTGCAGGGCGCGGTCGGCGCAGGCGACGTCTCCGACCTCGCCCACGATCAACTCGACGGAGTCCGGCAGCTTGGGTGCCACGCCGCCGTGAACCTGCTCCTCCAGGCAATCGAGCACGACGACCTCGTCGCCACGGGCGACCAGCTCGCGGACGAGGTGTCCACCTATGAATCCGGCTCCTCCTGTCACCAGTGTTCTCATGCTCGCCCACCTCGTTGTGTCGGTCGAAAGGTCGTGGTCAGGTGCGTTGCTTGGCTACATCACGAAACGCGGTGCCCCGACGAGTTCTTTCGTGCCTTGCAAAGCCGAATGTGAGAGAACGTGAAGAAGATGTACGGCCGAACCGGGGGCCTCGTGAGAGGAACGATCCCGCCCGTGCGTTCTTGAGTGGAATGCCAACCAGCCCGACCCCAATCCGCGAGCAGACGCACGTGCGCAAAGACCCGGAGCGGCCGCGCATCCTGATCGTCTCGCCGGTACGCAACGAGGCTCCCCACATAGAGAAGGTGGCGCGGGCGGTTGCCGCCCAGGAGCTCCCGCCCGCGCGCTGGGTGGTGATCGACGACGGCTCGACCGACGGTACGTACGAGCTGCTGAAGGAGCTCGAGCGCGAGATCGATCCGCTGACGGTGACGCGGGCGCCCGCGGTCGCCCAGGGGCCGGACGGGAGCGGCCCGCGCGATCGCCTTGCCCAGGCGATCGAGGTGCGCAACTTCAACTTTGCCCTGGCCGAGGTGGACAGCGACCGCTACACGCACGTGATGAAGCTCGATGGCGACATCGAGCTTCCGGTCGACTATCTGCGCGTGTTGATGGACCGCTTCGAGCAGGACCCCTCGCTTGGGCTCGCCGGAGGGGTGTTGGTGGAGCCAACCCCCGAGGGAGGCACGCGCAGAATCCTGATTCCTTCCCATCACGTCCACGGCGCGCTGAAGTGCTATTCGCGCGCCTGTTTTCAGGCGATCGGCGGCGTGCAGGAGCGCCTCGGCTGGGACACGATCGACGGTACCTACGCCCGCATGTATGGCTTTCAGACGCGCAACTTCCGCAATCTGGTCTCCGTTCACCATCGCCCGATCGCAAGCGCCGACGGGCGCCTGCGGGGGAGAGCTCGCCACGGCGAGTGCGCCTACATCACCCACTATGGGCTGGCTTGGGTCGCGCTGCGCTCGCTCAAGGTGGCGCGCAACAACCCGGTCGGGCTGTCGGGTGTCGCCTTCGTGTACGGCTACGCGCGCGCTTGGGCCACGCGTGTGGAGCGCGTCCCCGATCGCGAGTACCGGCGCTTTGTCCGCCGCGAGATAAATGGGCGAATGTGGGGCGCGCTGTCGGGGCTGGGGCGTCGAGCGAAGTCCCCACGCGAGCAGCGACCGTTGTCAACCGTTGTCTAGACATGGTCCTTAATGGGCTCATTGCGTCAGGCCCGGCCGTGGGGCACGGCGGGACGGCGCCAACCGAGGCATTCACAGCCGGTCTGCAGCGCATCGCCAACCGACCGATCTTTTGCCATGCCCTGGACAGGATGCATGACGTTGGTGTACGCGAAGTGGCGCTCGTCGTCCAGGCCGAGGTCGTCGGCGAGATTGAAGCGTCTGTCGCCGCCGAGGGCCCGGACCTGATCACCCATTGTTTTGCCTACGAGCACGACCGCCACTGCGATGCCCTCGCCGCCGCGATCGAGACGCTTGGCGAGGCACCCTGCATCGTGCATCCCACCGACGGTCTGCTGGCCCAGCCGCTCGCGGGCTTCGTGGAGATGTTGAGCATGGACGCTCCCGACCTGGTGGTGTTGGTGCGCAAAGGCTCCCCCGAGACCGACTCGATCGGCTTGACCACGCGCCGTCTGTTGCGCCTCGCCAAGAATGCCTCACCGCCCGGCACGGTCCAGAGTCCCTCTGGCCTCTGCCTGTTTGGTCGCGGCGCGCTCCTACGCGCGCGTGAGTTGGAGTGGCGCAGCGAGAGCGAGCCGACGCTGGTGGCGGTCGCCGAGCGGCTTGTCGCGGAAGGCGGGTCGGTGCGCGTTGAGTACATCGAGGGCTGGCTGCGCAGCACCGGCAGGTCGGCCGACCTGCTCGAGATGAACAAGGTCGTGCTCGATGAGCTGCGCCCCCAGACCGAGCCGATCGAGGGCTCTGAGAACCGGATCGAGGGCGCGGTCGTGGTGCACCCGAGCGCGTGTGTGGAGTCGAGTGTGATTATCGGTCCCGCGATCGTCGGTCCGGGCGCGCTGGTGATCGAGTCTTATATCGGCCCCTACACCTCGATCGGTGCCCATGCCCACATCGAGGGCGCCGAGGTCGAGCGCTCGATCATCCTCGGCGGCGCCTCCATCATGCACATTGGTGGGCGTCTGGTCGCCAGCGTGGTCGGTCGCGACGCGCGCGTGGCCCGTGATTTTTCACTGCCGCGCGCGATGCGCCTGACCGTTGGCGATGGCGGGGAGGTGGTGTTGTGCTGAGAGGCGCGCGCGCCTCGCTGTGGTCCTCGCCGGCTCTGATCTCCGCCGATGAGCCCGACGGCGACCGGCCGGAGAGCCGGGCC
>JBAURN010000137.1:0-7265 GCA_049581225.1 Solirubrobacteraceae bacterium | reverse complement strand
CTTCCGGGGAAGGCGTGAACCTGAAGCTCGTCGGTGACGTGCATTTGGATGAAGCTACGGGGCGTTTGACGACTACGTTCAGTGAAACGCCGGAGTTGCCGTTCACGACGTTCCGTTTGTCCTTCAGTGGAGGTGCTCAGGCGGCGCTTGCGACACCGTTGCGATGCGGGTCCTATTCGACGACGAGCGACTTCACGCCGTGGAGCTCACCGTTTGTGCCGGACGTGTTCCCTTCCAGCGAATTCGTGATCTCTCACGGTCCCGGCGCGAGTGCGTGCGCGGGCGGCTCGTTGCCGTTTAGCCCGCAGTTGACCGCGGGTTCTACGACAGACCAGGCGGGTGGGTTCACGAACTTCTCGCTCTTGTTGACTCGCGAAGACGGTCAGCAACGGATCGGGAGTCTGCAGTTCAAGACGCCAGAGGGCTTGTTGGGGATGATCAGCAAGATCCCGCTCTGTCCCGAACCGCAAGCAGCACAGGGGACGTGCTCAAGCGCGTCGCAGATAGGGCACACGGTCGTTGAGGCCGGGCCAGGTCCATACCCGCTGGTGGTGCCGCAGCCGGGTCAACCGCCCGCACCGATCTACCTGACCGGTGGGTATAAGGGCGCGCCCTATGGGTTGAGCATCGTCGTCCCGCTGGTTGTCGGACCGTTCACGCTGCAGACCCAGGTTGTGCGGGCGAGGATCGAAGTCGATCCACTGACGGCACAACTAACGGTCACGACGGACCCGTTGCCGACGATCATCGACGGTATCCCTGCCGATCTACGCGCTATCAACGCCGTGATCGACAAGCCGGGCTTCATGTTCAACCCCACCGGTTGTGAACCATCAAGCTTCTCGGGTACCGCGACAAGCACAGAAGGGGCGAGCGTCCCGATCGGCAGTCATTTCCAGATGGGTTCCTGTCGAGCCCTGACGTTCAAGCCCGACTTCAAGGTCTCAACCTCCGGCAAAACATCGCGTAAGGACGGTGCGAGCCTCGACGCCAAGATCATCTATCCGACCGGCGAACTGGGAGCCAATCAGGCGTCTTCGCAGTCGAACGTGAAGATGGTCAAGGTCGATTTGCCAAAGCAACTGCCTTCCCGTTTGACGACGCTGCAGAAGGCATGTCCGTCGGCGACCTTTGAAGCGAACCCGGCCGCGTGTCCTGAAGACTCGAGGGTGGGTAGCGCCACGGCGATCACACCGGTGCTGCCGGTCCAGTTGACTGGACCCGCCTATTTCGTCTCCTACGGCGGCGCGAAGTTCCCAGAACTCGTGATCGTCCTACAAGGCTACGGCGTCACGGTGTACCTGCACGGCGAAACGTTCATCAGCAAAGCCGGGATCACCTCAAGCACATTCCGCAAAGTCCCCGATGTGCCGATCGCAAGCTTCGAGCTGAGCCTGCCAGAGGGGCCCTATTCAGCGCTCGCCGCGAACGGGAACCTGTGCACCACAAAACTGAAGATGCCCACAGCATTCACAGGCCAGAACGGCGCCGTACTCAAGCAGACCACACCGGTCAACGTGACCGGTTGCGCAAAGCACAAGGCAAAGAAGCACAAAAAGAAGCACAAGAAAACCAATGCTCACCACAACACGACCAAAAAGAAATGAGATGACCGTCAAGGGCAGGGCCCGCTCCGCGAGCGGGCCGGCGCGGGTGCTGGAGATCCAGCGCTCGCGCATCCTTGCCGCGATGGTCGAGGAGTGTGCCGCGCGGGGCGCCGCGAACGTGAGCGTGGCCCACGTCGTGTCGCGTGCCGGGATCTCCAGGCGCACTTTCTACGAGGTGTTCACGGACCGCGAGGACTGCTTTCTGGCCGCTTTCGATGAGGGCGTGGCCCGCGCCTCGCGCTATGTGCATGACGGATACGACCCCGACGCGCGCTGGATCGAGCGGGTCAGGGCGATCCTTGGCGGTCTGCTCGCCTTTCTCGACGCGGAACCCGACACCGGCCGGCTGCTCGTCGTCGCCTCGCTGGGCGCGGGCTCGACGACGCTCGAGCGTCGTCGCCAGGTGCTCGCTCATGCGACGGCCATCGTCGATGACGGTCGCAACGAAACCGACGCCGCCAAGGAGCTGCCCCTCCTAACCGCCGAGGGGATCGTCGGCGGAGTGTTGTCAGTCCTCCATTCCCGACTCCTCGAGCCCGACCCATACTCGTTCATGGAGCTGGCGGGACCCTTGACCAGCATGGTCGCGCTGCCCTACCTGGGCGCAGCCGCGGCCAGACGCGAGCTGGCTCGGGCCGCTCCCCCGCCACCCCGCCTTCAGCCGACTCCCGGCCCCGATCCGTTGCGCGAGTTGGGCATGCGACTCACCTATCGCACGATCCGCGTCCTGACGGCGGTCGCCGCGACCCCCGGCGGCTCCAACCGCCAGGTCGCAGACGAGTCCGGCATCGGCGACCCCGGCCAGATCTCCAAGCTGCTTGCGCGCCTGCACGGCCTGGGTCTGATCGAGAACACCGGCGCCCCAACTACGCGCGGGGCGCCCAATTCGTGGGTCTTGACCGACAGGGGCTGGGAGGTACAGGGAGCGCTATCGCGCAACGATGCTTGAAGCGCATACGCAGCGACATCGCCGGAAAGTCCGCTCGGGCTCGCTAGCGTTAACCGTGTGACACAAACGTTCTGTCGCCACAACCGCTTCATCCAGCGCTGCCCGATCTGTCGCGAGACCGTGCCCGGCTTGGAGCCGCCGCCCGCGCCCAAGCGCACCAGCTCAGCGGGAGCGGGCACTCGCGGCGGTGGGCGCACCGGGGCGGGAGCGAAGGCGAGAGCCGGGGCCACCTCGAGTGCGGGCAGTACCGCTCGCCCTACCGGCCGCACCTACACCCGCCGCACCCAGGAAGTGCGGATCCAGCGCGAGGCTCGCGCCGAGGACGACGGTTACCGCTGCGACCTCGTCCCCGGCCTGCACTCCTCCGAGGACGCGAAGCGGCTCGTGAGTGAGATCGGCTTCGCCTCCGGTCGCCTGCTCACCTTGACGGCCGCGCCCCCCAGCCTGTACGCGGAGGCACGTGACCTCGAAGACATCGAGCAGGCGACCTGGATGTGCTTCCTGGCCGCCTACCTCTCGCCGCTGCAGGGTGAGCAGCCGTTCGCGGGCGTGCGCGCCGCGCTGCTCTCCAGTTGGGCGTCCGGCACCGTGCCCGAGCTCGACGAAACCCCACTCGGCCCGCGCTCCTCCCACGACCCCGCTCGTGGCGCGGAGACATTGGTCGCCTACCGGCGCTTCGCCGAGCACGCTGGCTCCCAGCAGGCCGCATTCACGGGCGAGGCCTCCTGGACACCCCAGCGGCGCTTCGAGCGCGTGTTCGAGCGGCTCGCCCTGCCCGGCTTCGGCCGCATGGGACGCTACGACCTTCTGATCACGCTCGGACGTCTGGGTCTGTACGAGCTCCGTGCCGATTCCCTGCACCTCGGCACGCGCACATCTCTGATCGCCTCCGACCCCACGCCGCCGGCCGCCAAGCGTGTTTTCGGGATCGGCGATCCGATTCACATCGAGCGGCGCGCCGCCACTCTGGCGCACGAGATGGACATCCCCATCGAAGCGCTCGATTTGGCCTTGGCGAACTGGTCCTCGGAGGAGCGCGTCACGCTCGGTTTCCCGGAGGACACCAACGACTCACACGCCGCCGAGAGGGCCGCTGCCGCGCTTGAGATCTGAGGCACTTTTGCCGTCCACACCGGTCCCTATGGTTTTGCTGGTCATGTTCTCCTTTCCGCAAGACCGAGGAGCCGCCATGCCGCTCTGCTTCATCGAGCCCCACGACGCGATCAGGGTGATCGCGGACTCCGTCGGCCGCGAGGCCCGCCGGCAACTGCTCGGCGAGGTCGTGCGCGCCTGGGTCGACGACCTGCCCGACCAAGAGCTCACGTTCCACTACGAGCGAGCCATTGCAGGCCTCGACCAGGACGACCTGCATTTGCTGGCGGCCTGGCACGCCTCCTTGGAGGTCGGCCAGCCGGTGCCCAACACCGCCTTCCTCGTCGGTGTCTTCCCGAGCCTCGGCGAGAACCGTCGTGAGGCCCTGAAGATCGCGGCCGGCTTCAAGGGGGAGGAAGCGTTCGACGCCGGCGTCGCCGAGGACCAGGCGCTTGACACGGTCCTGCCCCACCTCTCCCGTGAGCGCGCGATCGAGCTCGCCTCCGAGTGCATCCAGCTATATCAGTGGGATCGCTTGGGGTCCATGAACTGAGCCACCACACTGTTGCGCTGGGTGGGAGAGTAGTAGGGGTAGACTGAGGCGATGGAAGAGACGACGGTCACCGTCGATGACGTGATGGACGCCCTGTCCAACGTGATCGATCCCGAGCTCGGCCTCGACTTCGTCGAGCTTGGCTTGATTTACGGTGTCGAGGTTTCCGGCGGCGATGTGCAGGTCACGTTCACGCTCACGACCCCAGGCTGCCCGATCGGCCCTCAGGTCACCGAACAGATCGAAGAGTTCGTAGGCGAGCTGGAAGGCGTCGCCTCGGTCGAATCGGAGATGGTGTTCACGCCTCCGTGGTCGCCCGAGAAGATGTCGGAGGACGCAAAGTTCGCTTTGGGCTACTGACGCCGCTGAGCGGCGCGATACTGCGTCCTCGGACCCTTATGTGCGTAGCACACTGCGGGTCCTGCGTCCTTGTCTCGCTTGCTTAGCGACGCCAGTAGCAGCGTGTCTGAGGACGGTTCGATCAGGAACTGACCGGGGTGGCACGCTTTGGCTTGGCCTTGCGTTTCGGCTTTGGCCGGACGACCTGCTGGGCGGCCTGCTTTTCCTTGGCCAAAGCCACCAGTTCGGCCAGCTCCGCTTTGATGCTCTCGCCGATCGACTCGATGTCCGGTAGGGCGTCGAAGTCGCCGAGCAGACCGAAGTTCATCTCGCCCGCGTAGGACATGATCGCCACCGCGAGCGCGTGGTTTTCGGGCAGGAAGGCGACCGGGAACACGCGCTCCATGCGCCGTCCCAGCACATACAAGGGGAACTGGGGTCCCGGCACGTTGGTCACGATCAGGTTGAACAGGCGCGTGGAGAAGTTCAGACGCGAAGCTTGCGCCAAGATCGTGGGCGGCGCGAAGTTCTGGGCGCCGGCGATCACCTCGGCGCCGAGCGCCTGCTTGGACTCCTTCAAGCCGTCCATCGCGTGGCTCACGAAGCGCAGGCGATGCAACGGGTCTGAGATGTAGACCGGCAACGGTCCCCGCATCACCACGATGCGGTTGCCGCCCTCGTGGCGCTCGCCCACCGTGCGCACCGAAACCGGCACGAGCGCCCTCATCTCCATGCCCTCCGTGCGCACCCCCCGCGCGATCAAGAACGAACGCAAAGCGCCGGTCACGACCGCCAAGACCACGTCGTTGACCGTCCCCCCGAATGCGTTCTTGACGAGCTTGAAGTCATCCAATTGCGCCGCGATCCCCACGAAGCGCCGGTGCGGGCCGATCTCCACGTTCAGGGGCGTCTCCGGCGCCGGGTTCAAGCCCGCCCACACGATCTCGCCGATGCCCTCCGCCGCCTCGCGTGCTCGCTCGAGCGTGCGCTCCGGATGGGTCAGCGCGTGCACTGCGCCGCTCACCATCTCCACGCCCGCCCTCAAGGCTCCGCGCACGCCGACCGCCACCAGATCGGTCGTGTCCGGCTCTGGCTTCGGTTTCCAGGGCCTGCCCGAAACGCGCAGCGGCTCCGGTTCGGGCGACAGATCGAACAGGACCGTCGCCAGGTCGACGCCCGCGATACCGTCGATCAGCGAGTGGTGGGTCTTGGAGATCAGCGCGAACTTGTCGTCCCAAAGTCCTTCGATCAGCCACATCTCCCACAACGGCTTCGATCGGTCCAGGGCTTGAGAGAAGATGCGCGCCGTCAGGTTGCGCAGCTGTTCCCAGCTCCCCGGCAAGGGAAGGGCGCTGTGGCGCACGTGGTACTCCAGGTTGAAACCCGGGTCGTCCACCCACACCGGCCTGCCGCTGTCGAGCGCCGTGTAGGCCAGTTTGTGGCGGTAGCGCGGCACAAGGTGCAACCGCTTGCGAATCTGCTCCAGGAACTCCTCCATGGACGGGGGAGGCCCCTCGACGATCGTCAGGCCGCCCACGTGCATGTGCGAGGCCGGCCCCTCCTGGTGCAGGAACGAGGCGTCGACGGCGGTGAGTCTGTCGAGGTGACGCTGTGCCATCAGCCAAGGGTACTGAGCCGGCGCCTGTGCGCATTTCCCGGGCATACGCTTGCATCGGCGAAGGGCTGTGGCCAGGTCTTCGCGGGGAGCGGCTCTACAATGAGACACAGTGCCCACGGACACGGCGCCTGCGCCCAACACTGTCGAGAAGCTCCTGCTCGCCGCGCCACGCGGCTACTGCGCGGGCGTGGATCGCGCCGTGCAAACGGTCGAACGAGCACTCGACCTGCACGGGCCGCCAGTCTATGTGCGCAAGCAGATCGTCCACAACAAGCACGTCGTCGAGGGGCTCTCCGAACGCGGCGCCATATTCGTCGAGGACATCGGCGAAGTGCCCGAGGGGGCTTTGACCGTGTTCTCCGCCCACGGCGTCTCGCCCAAGGTGCGCTCGGATGCCAAGGCGCGCAACCTGGACACGATCGACGCGACCTGCCCGCTGGTCACGAAGGTCCATCGCGAGGCCCTCAAGTTCGCCGAAGAGGGCTACACGATCGTGCTCGTCGGTCACGCCGGCCACGAGGAGGTCCAAGGCACGATGGGGGAGGCCCCCGAGCACATCGTCTTGGTGGAGAACGAGCAGGATGTGGACGCCCTGGTCGTGGCGGATCCCGAGCGGGTCGCCTATGTCACCCAGACGACGCTCTCTGTTGACGAAACGACTTCGATCGTGGCTCGCCTGCACGAGCGCTTCCCCTCGATCGCCGGTCCTCGCACCGACGACATCTGTTACGCCACCACCAACCGCCAGGCCGCCGTCAAGCAGATGGCCGGCGGTTGCGACCTGATGCTCGTGATCGGCTCGCGCAACTCATCCAACTCGGTCAGGCTTGTCGAGGTGGCTCACGACTGTGGCACCGAGGCCTACCTGATCGACCATGCCGGCGAGGTGCGCGAGGAGTGGCTGGCCGGGAAGCGCGTGGTCGGCATCAGCTCCGGCGCGTCCGCTCCCGACGATCTCGTGCAAGACCTGCTCGCTTTTTTCAGGGACCGTGGCGTGCAGGACATCTCCGAGTTCCACGTGGTTCGCGAGGATGTCAGGTTCATGTTGCCGAAGCCGATCCGCGAGGCCGCAGCGGCGGCCTCTTGACGGCCCCCAAGGTCGCGACC
>JBAURN010000136.1:0-3027 GCA_049581225.1 Solirubrobacteraceae bacterium | reverse complement strand
GTGGCCAGCGCCCCGGCCCCCGCCACCGCCAGACGCCGGGCGGGCATCCTCCAGCCTCCGCGGCGTCTAGTCGAAGCGCTCCGCTGCGCCTCGGCGACCATCTCGTGCACGCGCCGATGCAGCGTCTCCGGCGCCTTTACGGTGGCGGCGAGTGCCGCGATGTCGTCCTCGGTGAGCTTTGGGTGTCGTCCGGTCATAGCTGTCCCTGCTCAGCAAGACGCTCGCGCGGCGTGGTCCCTTCCCGCGCAGGTGCATATGACCTGCGCGCCGCCGCGTCACCGCGCGCATCGATTGCCTTGCCGTCCGTCGCGTCGGGCGCGGCGCCTGCGGACTGCTCGTCACCCTCGGGCGCCTCGTCGCTGAGCAGTCGAGTGACCTGCCGCCGCGCCCTGAACAGACGCGTCGTGATCGTCGCCTCGCGCGCTTTCAGCGCCTTGGCCGCTTCGCGGTAGGAGAGGCCGAGGATGTCCACGGCGACCAGCGCCAACCGGAAATCCTCCGGGAGCTGAGCAATCGCCGCGTACAGCTCTCGCACCTCCAAAGCCTGCTCGGGCCGGTGTGTCGGCTGCGGGTCGACCACAGCCACATCCTCGATCGAGGCTCCCGTCTTGGGCCTGCGCGACGCCGTGCGCTTGGAGCTGAAGAACGTGTTGCGCAGCACCTTCGTCAGGTAGGCCACCTCATCCTCGCCGCGCAACATCCTCGGCTTGGCCAGCACCTTCGCGAACGTGTCCTGGACAAGATCCTCGGCGTCCTCCTTGGAGCCGCACAGCGCCCAAGCCGCGCGATACAGGCGGTCGATGTGCCGTGTGAGCGACTGCGGATCCAGGGCGCGCATGGCTAGCTCCGAGCATGACCGCGGTCGCTACGCGAGCCGGCGACCGCCGTCGAGCCGGTCTTGCGACTGTAGCGCTCCCAGCGTCCTCCGTGTGAGCGGATTGGAGACGCGCTCAGTGCTCGGACAGGATCTTCGCCGGCCGCCGAGATCGCAGGTCGAGCTCAGGCGGTCGCGGCGCGCGCCGGCAACCACTCCGCCGGGAGCGTGCCAGCGGGCGCTTCGCCGGCCTGCGGCTCAAACCAGCGTGTCAGGCTCAGGGCCGGGTGCCCTTCAATCAAAGGACGCAAGTCGGCAAGCGTCATCAAGAGGCGGATCGAGCTGCCGATCTGCAGGTCGGCGGCGTTGGGCTGCTCGCCGCCCAAAACCCCGTCGGCGATCCAGGCGTCGATGTGCTCCAGTTGCGCCGGCAGCGCCACCAGGTCCGCCTTCGCTTTGGCGTCATCGGCCTTGTTGCGCCTGGCCATCAGCTTCGCCGTGAGCGGCATCGCCGGGCGCATCAGCGGCGCCGGCAGCGGCATTTTCGCGTCGCCCACATAGCTCTCCATGCACCTCGCGTTGCGCAGGAACGCCGCGTCGAGCAGGCGCCTCGGCACCGATTGCAAGACCTCGTCACCCCACCGCTCCGCCTCCAACACCCGCGCGCGTGCCACCGCGTCGCTGAGCGGCGGCAGCAGCGGCGGCTCCGGCGCAAGCGTGTCCAGCCGCCTCATGATCGTGCGCGAGCCGGCCAACCGCTCGCCGTCGATGCGCAGTCCCGGCACCGTGTTCCCGCCATACAGCAGGGGCCCCACCGCGAGTTGGCTGAGCGGAATCAGATCCACGCGCTTGTACTCGATCCCCTTCAATCGCAGTGCCACCTCCACGGCGGCGCAGGGGTGCGATCCCGGCAGCGAATACAGCTTCACGCTCATGCCCCCAGCATATGCCCATCGCCGCTCCCGTGCGTCCTGGCTGGCTCGCCGACCAGGGCCCCAAGCGAGCGCACCGGAGGCGTCTTGGGCCATAATCCCGCGCCATGCTCCTCGTCGTCGACGTCGGCAACACCCAGACCCACTTCGGCACCTTCCAGGGTGAAGAGCTTGTGGAGCACTGGCGCTTTGCCACCGTGCGCGAGTCCACCGCCGACCAGATCGGTGCGGCCCTGCGCAACCTGCTCGAGCTGCGCGGCGTCTCCTTCGAGGACCTGTCGAGCTCGATCCTGTCCTCCACCGTGCCTCATCTGGAGCCCGAATGGACCGCCATGACCCATCGCTACCTGGGTCACGAGATGCTTGTCGTCGGTCCGGGCCTGAAGACAGGCATGGCGATCCGCTACGACAACCCGCGCGAGATCGGCGCCGACCGCCTCGTCAACGCCCTGGCTCTGCGCGACCGTTTCGGCGGGCCCGCCGTGTGCGTCGACTTTGGCACCGCCACCACCTTCGACGTGGTCTCCGCCGAGGGCGAGTACATCGGTGGCTCGCTTATGACCGGCATCGAGGTCTCCCTCGACGCCTTGACCGAGCGAGGCGCGCGCCTGCCCAAGGTGGAGCTCGCCCCGCCCCGCTCGGTCATCGCCAAGAACACGATCGACGCGATCCGCTCCGGAGTCGTCTACGGCTACGCCGGCGCAATCGACGCGATCCTGCGCCGCCTCTACGACGAGCTCGGCATCCGCGCCTCGACAATCGCCACCGGAGGCCTCTCCAGCCTGGTCGTTCCCTTTACCGAGGAGATCTCCGAAGTCGACGACCTGCTCACGCTCACCGGCTTGCGCCTGATTCACGATCTGAACGTCGCGTAGGGCGCGAGACCGGTCCGCTCGTCAGCCGGGAGCGTCTTGGCGCCGGGGGCACGAACGACGATCCGGGGCCGGTCCGCTCGCCAGCCGGCGCCGCCCGGGTGCCGAGGGCACGAACGACAATCCCCATAATGGGCGCATGGCAACCGCTCGCCTGACTGACTCTTGGCAGCTCGGACCTTTGACCGTGCCCAACCGCGTGATGCTCGCGCCCTTGGCCGGCATCGGCAACTGGTTCGTGCGCCTGCAGGCCAAGCGCCACGGCGCCGGCCTGGCGGTCTCCGAGATGGTCTCCTCCCACGCCATCTTTCACCACAACGAGCGCACCTGTGTGGAGATGCTGCGGATCGACCCCAGGGAGCGCGAAGGAGGCCCGGTCTCGATCCAGCTGTTCGGCCAGGACGCCCCC
>JBAURN010000135.1:0-18931 GCA_049581225.1 Solirubrobacteraceae bacterium | reverse complement strand
GGGTTGGGCTCGGCGGTGGGATCGGCGGCCCCGGGCGGTCGGCGACCGCGCCGAAGGACGGCGCGAGGGGATCCGGGCTGTCTGCCGCGGGCCCAAAGGGCTGTTCGAGCTGACCCTCCGAGGGGATCTCGCCGTAGGCGGTCTCGCGCACGTCCACTTTCCAGTCCTGCCCGCTCATGGCGGGCTGTGCGGGCACTTCCTCCCCACCGAACACCGGAGCGCCGCCGAAGCCGTCGCCGGCGGCGATCTCCTCGTCGGCCTGAGATGACTCCATAGCCTCGTCGACCAATCTCCCAGACGGTTGCGCTTGGGGGGAGTCGCTATCGGCGGACGCGCTCGACCCGTATGAGGATGCGCCCCAATCGGACTGCGCGCTGTCCCGCTCGGGGGTGCTGTCGGGGGGCGTGTCGGCCGGCGTGTCGCGCGGTCCGATCGAGGTCAGCTCGTGCTCGAGCTGCTGGAGCTTGAGCTCCAACTCGCCCAGCGTCTTTGCGACCTCTTGGTCCACGCCCTTAGCGTAGCTGCTGGCCGATCTGCGATCCGCTCGACCGTAGATCGGTGGAGACGCCGCCGAGGATCTCGATCGCGATCTCCGCGACTTCGGTCGGCGTGCGACCGACCCTCACGCCCTTGGCTTCAAGCGCGAGCGCCTTGGCGGCGGCGGTGCCGGCGGAGCCGGACACGATCGCGCCCGCGTGGCCCATCTGCTTGCCCGCCGGCGCTGTGAATCCGGCGATGTAGGCGACCACCGGCTTGCTCGCGTGCTCGGCGATGTACTCGGCGGCCTCCTCCTCGGCCGACCCTCCAATCTCGCCGGACAAGACGATCAGCTCGGTCTGTGGGTCCTCTTGGAAGAGGGCGATGATGTCCACGAATGAGGATCCCGGCACGGGATCGCCGCCGATCCCCACGATCGAGCTGCAGCCGAAGCCGGCCTGGGCGATCTCGTTGCCGATCTGGTAGGTCAAGGTGCCCGAGCGTGAGACCACACCGACGTTGCCCTCTTTGAAGAACGACGCGGGAATGATGCCCACATTGGCCTTGCCGGGCGAGAGGATGCCCGGGCAGTTGGGGCCGATCAGGCGTGTGCGCGGATGATCGCGCTTGAGAGTGTTGTAGACCTTGAGCTCGTCGTGGGCGGGGATGCCCTCGGTGATCGCGATCACCAGCTCCACGCCGGCGGCCGCGGCCTCGAGAATCGAGTCGGCGGCAAAGCGCGGTGGCACGAAGATCATGGCGGTGTTGGGCTGAGCCTCCTGTGCCGCCTCTGCCCAGCTGTTGAACACCGGGATGCCCTCGACGTCCTGTCCACCCTTGCCGGGTGTCACGCCGCCGACCACGTTTGTGCCGTAGTTGCGGTTGTTGAGCGTGTGGAACGATCCCTCTTTGCCGGTGATTCCGGCGACGGCTAGACGTGTGTTCTCGTCGACGAGAATGCTCATGCCGCGAGCTCCACGACCTTCTCGGCCGCCTCGTTCATCGTTCTGGCCGCATACACGTGGGGCAAGGCGGCCTGGAGCAACAGCTCGCGGCCCTGAACATCGTTGGTGCCGTCGAGCCTGACGACGAATGGAACGGTCGGTTTGATGTCCGCGAAGGCGGCGATCAGGCCCTTGGCCACCTCGTCGCAACGCGTGATGCCGCCGAAGATGTTGAACAAGACGGCCTTCACTTTGTCGTTGGCGAGGATCAGCTCGACGGCCTGCTTGACCTTGCCCGCGTCGGAGCCGCCCCCGGCATCGAGGAAGTTGGCCGGCGCGCCGCCGGCCTGAGCGACCACATCGAGGGTGCTCATCACGAGCCCCGCGCCGTTGCCGAGGATGCCGATGTCGCCGTCGAGGGCCACGTATTGGACGCCCTGTTCCTTGGCCTTGCGCTCGATCGGGTCTTCGTTCTCGCTGTCGGACAGTCCTTGATTCTCGGGATGCCGGTACAGGGCGTTGCCGTCGAGCGAGACCTTCGCGTCAAGCGCCTTCACCTTGCGCTCCGGGGTCACGATCAGGGGGTTGATCTCGGCCAGGGTGGCGTCCTCCTGCAACCACACCTCATAGAGGGCCACGAGCGCGTCGGCGACGCCCTCGACGACGTCCTCGTCGGCTTCGCCCTCCTTCGCTATGCCAATCGCCTCCTCGCGGCTGAGGCCCCGCAAAGCGTCGACGTGGTGGCGCACCAGCTTCTCTGGGCTCTGCTCGGCTACCTGCTCGATCTCGACGCCGCCCTCGACGCTGAACATCACCATCGGCTGCTTGGCCGAGCGGTCGAGCAGGACCGAGGCGTAGTACTCGGTCGCGATGTCGCTGGCGTGCTCGATCCACAGGGTGCGCACGATGTGGCCCTTGATGTCCAAGCCAAGGATGTTCGTCGCATGCTCGCGCGCCTCGGCCTCGTCGGCGGCCAGCTTTACGCCACCGGCCTTGCCGCGCCCGCCGATCAGGACCTGGGCCTTAACCACGACCGGGTAGCCGACCTTGTTTGCGGCCGCAACCGCGTCCTCAACGGTGGTGACCGCCTCGCCGGCCGATACCTCCAAGCCGTGGCGGGCGAACAGTTGCTTGCCTTGGTACTCGAGCAGGTCCATGCGGCGCGAGACTCTAGCTGATGGCGCCTGAAGGGCGCGCCGAGAGCCTCAAAAGCGCGGCACAACGCGCCGAGGGCTACCGGCAAGGCATAATGCCCGCCCGATGCCCATTCCGAAGAACATCACCTTCGTCACCTTCGACGTGTACGGCACCCTGATCGACTGGGAGACCGGCATCTACGAGGCTTTCGCCAAGGAGGCCGAGCGCGACGACTTCGAGATCGACCGCAATGTCCTGATCCCGCTGTTCCACGAGATCTCCCAGGAAATCGAGGCGGGCTCCTATGAGCTGTATGCCGAGGTCCTGCGGCGCACAGCGCTCGAGATAGCCGAGCGCTTGGAGTGGAAACTGGAACCGTCGCGGTCCGGCTTCCTGCCGGACTCTGTGCAGCGCTGGAAGCCCTTCAAGGAGACCGCGACGCAGCTGAACAAGCTGGCCAAGAAGCACAAGCTCGGCCTGGTCTCCAACATCGACGACAAGCTGTTGGGCCAGACCCGTCGGCATATCCCGATGGATTTCGACCTCGTGGTGACCGCCCAGCAGGTGCGCTCCTACAAGCCCGACCCGGCCCACTTCGTGGAGTGTGCGCGGCGCCTGGGCTCCAAGAAGGGCTGGGTGCACGTCGCGGCTTCCCACCACTCCGACGTCTCGCCCTGCGTAAAGGCGCGCATCCCCGTGATCTGGGTCAACCGCAACAAGCAGACGCTCGAGTCCTCCCAGCGCAAGCCCACGGCGGAAGTGCCCAACCTGCGCGAGGCCGCAAAGCTGCTGGGTATCGCCTGACGCGTGCGCGTCGCCTCGCTGCACGCCGACGTACTGCTCGCCACAAGCGCCATCTGGCAGACCAACTGCGTGGTCGTGCGCGGGCGGGTCGCGCCGGACCCGGACAACCCTGTGAGGGTGCGCATCGCCGGCGAACCTGACCCGGAGGGTGAGACGTTCGTGATTGACTCGCCGGTGTTGCCCGAGGAGCTGGAAGCGCTGCCGGCGCTAATCAACCAGGCCGGCTTTCCGTCTCCGAGCGGTTTGCTGGCAACGCACGCCGACTGGGATCATCTTCTCGCTCGCCTCGCCTTCGGCGAAGCGACTCTCGGTTGTGCCGTCTCCACGGCCCGGCGTTTGAGTGCGGAGCCGGGCACTGCCCAACGGGAGCTGCGTGCCTTCGACAGGCAGTTCTACGTGGAGCGTCCCCGGCCGTTGAGCCTGGGCTCGGTTCAAGCGCTGGATGTGCCGGGTTCGTGCGAGATCGGTCGCCACGAGTTGCAACTGCATCCGGCCGAGGGTCACACCGAGGATGGCATGGCCATCTGGCTGGACTGGGCCAAGGTGCTGGTGGTTGGGGACTATCTCTCCGCGGTGGAGGAGCCGCGGGTGGATGGGTCCGCAGATGCGTATCTCGCCACGCTGGAGCGCGTGCGTCCGCTGGTGGAATTGGCTGAGTACGTCGTGCCCGGCCACGGTCCTGTGCTCGTCGCCGAGCGGGCGCTTGAGTTGCTGGAGGAGGCCCGCCTGTTCGTGGCCGCCATGTGAGGGCGGCGACCGATGGGTCGGCGTCGTTGCCCCCGGCTGTCGTGGTCGACGGTGCGTCAGGGTGAGACGGGGGCCCGGTGAGTCAGGCGTCGTTGCGACGCACGTACCAATTGACCGTCATCTCGGCCACGACATCGCCGTCGGCGTTGGTCATCTGCACCTCCACCGGAAAGCGAATGCGTCCGTCCTCGCTCAGCTTGGCCTTCAGGGCGCCGCTGTCCTCGGTGAAGCGGCCGGTCGCCGTGATCTCACCCTTGGCCAGCTTCTTGTAGGCGATCTGTGCGGACTCCGCCAAGGGCGTGATCTCGCCCATGATGTCCAGGAACGCGCCCACGAAGGCGGCTCCCGAGGCGGCCTCGCCGGCGGCGAACAGCGCTCCCGCGTGAAGCGAGCCGACGTGGTTGCGCAGGTGCTGCTCATCGGGCAGCCTGACCACACCGTGATCCTCGGCCACGGTGATCGTCTCGAGGCCGAGATGCACGTTGAAGGGGATCGCCTGGCTCAAGCCCGCGGCGACGGCGGTGTAGTCCACTGCTGACATGCTCGAGTCCTCCGTCTCGTTGTTGGCGCTGGGCGGATGCTCAGCTCTGGGTGGGCGCGGCGTCGCTCTTGATCGTGGCGATCGGCGCCCCCGCGTTGATCGGCTCGCCCTCGACGATCGGCAGCTCGGCGATCGTGCCCGTCTTGTGGGCGGTGATCTCGTTCTCCATCTTCATCGCCTCGATGATGCACAGGAGCTGGCCCTCGGTGACGGCGTCGCCCTGTTTGACGAGCACCTTCCACATGTTGCCCTGAAGGGGGGACTCCAGCGTGTCGGGACCGCCGGCGCTGGCCGACTTTGCCCTGGCGGAGCGCTTGGGCGGCGCCTGGCCCGAGGGAGCCGATCCGTTTACCGCCACGCCGCCGATCGGTGGCGGTCCGAGGACCTTGACGTCGAAGCGCCGGCCGGAGACCTCCACCGTGTAGGTCTGCTCGAGCTTTTCCGGCTCGCTCTCGTCCTCTCCCTTGGGGGCGGGCTTCTCGAATGCGAGCGTCTTCAGCCAAGCCTTGTCCTCGAGCAGTTCGCGGCAGGTCTCGCCTTTGGCCCATTGCTCGGTCCGAAGGAGCGCCCGATGGAAGGGGATCAGCGTCTTGAGCCCTTCGATCTCGTATTCGTCGAGCGCCCGCAACATACGTTGTGTCGCCTGCTCGCGGTCGGCGTCCCAGACGATCAGCTTGGCCACCATCGGGTCGTACATTGGTGAGACTTCTCCGCCTGCTCCCACGCCTGAGTCGACTCGTACGCCGGGACCTTTGGGCTCGGAGTAGGCGCCGATCTTGCCCGGGGCGGGCGCGAAGTTCTTGGAGGCGTCCTCGGCGTTGATGCGGCACTCGATCGCGTGACCGCGCAGGGCCACGTCCTCTTGACGCACAGCGAGCTCTTCGCCCGCGGCCGCGCGGATGCCTTCCTTGACGATGTCCACGCCCGTGGTCATCTCGGTCACGCAGTGCTCGACCTGAACGCGGGTGTTCATCTCGAGGAAGAAATATTCGGAGCTGCCGTCCTCTTTGGGCGCCAACAGACCCTCGATTGTGCCGGCGCCCACGTAATCGACCGCGCGGGCCGCCTCCACGCCGATCTTGCCGATCCGCTCGCGCAGCGCCTCGTCCACGACCCATTCGGGCGCGGGGGACTCCTCGATCACCTTCTGGTGGCGGCGCTGGATCGAGCAGTCGCGCTCGCCAAGGTGGATCACGTTGCCGTGGCGGTCGGCGAGCACCTGCACCTCGACGTGCCTTGGGTCGGGCAGATAGCGCTCCAGGTAAACGGTCGGGTCGGAGAAGAACTTCTCGCCTTCGCGGCTTGAGCCCTCGAAGGCGCCCTCCAGCTCGTCCTCGGTCAAAGCCACCCTGAAACCCTTGCCGCCTCCGCCTCCGGCGGCCTTGACCGCGACGGGGAAACCGATCTCCTTCTTGGCGATCTTCAAGGCGTCGGCGGGTGTGGCTACCGGCTCGGTTGTGCCCGGCACGATCGGCACGCCGGCCGCTTGCATCAGCTCGCGCGCCTTGGTCTTGGAGCCCATCGCCTCGATCGCGCTTGCGGGGGGGCCGATAAACACTATCCCTGAGTCCTCGCAGGCCTGCGCGAATGGGGCGTTCTCGGCCAGGAAGCCGTAGCCGGGATGGATCGCCTCTGCGCCCGAGCGCTTGGCGGCGTCGAGGATCTTCTCGATGTTCAGGTAGTTCTCGGCCGCTGGGCCGTCGCCGAGGTTGTAGGCCTCATCGGCGCGCTTGACGTGCAGGGCGTCGCGATCGAGCTCTGAATAAACAGCGACGGAGGCAATCCCCATCTCCTCCAGGGCTCTCACGATGCGCACGGCTATCTCGCCGCGGTTGGCTACCAGGACCTTCGAAAACATCGAGCCGGGAGCTTAGTGAGTCTCGTCCGAGTGCGCCGTGTCGGCCGAAGCGGCGTCTTAGCCGACGACGAGCCCGGCGCCCACGGTGTTGTTTGACGCCTCGTCGATCAGGATGAAGCTGCCGGTCCGGCGGTTCTGGTCGTAGGGGTCGAACACGAGCGGCACGCTGGTGCGCAGGCGCACCCTGCCGATGTCGTTCAGGGCAAGCTCGTCAGGCGCGTCGCCGCGCTCCAAGGTGTGCACGTCCACGTGGTCGCACAGCCCGTCCACGATTGCTGTGACCTCGCGGGTGGTGTGCTTGACGAGATAGCGCCCGCCGGTGCGCAAGGGCTGGTCTGTCATCCAGCACACGTCTGCTTCAAGCTCGCGCGCGACGGTGGGGGCCTGCTCGAGGTGGCAGATCGTCTCGCCGCGAGAGATGTCGATCTCGTCGCTCAGTCTCAACGTCACCGACATCGGCGCGAGCGCCTCTCCCAGCTCGCCGTCGAAGGTGTCGATCGCGGCGATGCTGGTGCGTTGTCCCGCGGGGAGCACCACGACCTCTTCTCCGGCCTTGAACGCGCCGCTTGCGACCTGGCCCGCGTAGCCTCGATAGTCGCTGCCCTGGGCTGGTCGGATCACCCATTGCACCGGGAAGCGGGCGGGGCGGTCGTAGGGATGGTCGTAGGCGACCTCGACCTGCTCGAGCAGCTCCAGCAGCGTCGGGCCGACGTACCAATCCATCCCCTCCGAGCGATCCACGACGTTGTCCCCGTTGAGCGCGGAGATCGGGATGTAGGTGATGTCGCGACCCATTCCGGTTCCCGTGCCAATCCCTTGCAGCTTGCGGGCAAACACCTCGAATTCGCGGACCAGCTCGTCGAAGCGATCCTGGGAATTGTCGACGAGGTCCATCTTGTTGACGGCCACAACCAGATGTGGAATGCCCAGCAGTGCGCTGATGAAAGCGTGGCGCTTGGACTGCTCCAAGACGCCCTTGCGCGCGTCGAGCAGGATCACCGAAAGGTCGGCGGTGGAGGCGCCGGTCACCATGTTGCGCGTGTACTGCTGGTGGCCGGGGCAGTCGGCGATGATGAATCTGCGCTTGAGGGTGGCGAAATAACGGTAGGCCACGTCGATCGTGATGCCTTGCTCGCGCTCGGCGCGCAAACCGTCGGTGAGCAGAGCCAGGTCGAGCGCCCCCTCGCCGCCGCGGCGCTCGCTCGCCTGGGCGACGTGGTCGAGCTGGTCCTCGAACACCTGCTTGGTGTCGTACAGGAGCCTGCCGATCAAGGTGCTCTTGCCGTCATCGACAGAGCCGGCCGTGGTGAAGCGCAGCAGGTCAAGGGTCATAGTGCTAGCTCCTGAGAGGGTCGTGAGTCGAGTCAGACAAGAACGCAGAGAGCGTGGCGTGCTTCGCACGCGAGCGACCGAGGACGCCGTCTGGCGAAGTGCTCACGACCATCTCAGAAGTACCCGGCCTTCTTGCGATCCTCCATCGCGGCCTCGCTCACGCGGTCGTCCGCACGCGTCTCGCCGCGCTCGGTGATCCGGGTAGCGGCGATCTCGGTCACGACTTCTTGCAGGGTCGCGGCACTTGAGCGCACGCCACCGGTGCAGCTCATGTCGCCGACGGTGCGATAGCGGACCGTCTCTGAGAAAACGCTCTCGCCCTCGATCAGCTCCACGTCCTCGCGCCATGCGTAGAGCATCCCGTCGCGCCTGAACACGTCGCGTTCGTGGGCGAAGTAGATCGAAGGCACCTCCAATTGCTCCTGGTCGATGTACTCCCACACGTCGAGCTCGGTCCAGTTGGAGATCGGGAAGACCCTCACGTTCTCGCCCTTTTTGATGCGGCCGTTGTAGAGGTTCCACAGCTCTGGACGCTGACTCTTGGGGTCCCACCCGCCGAAGTCGTCGCGAAAGGAGAACACTCGCTCCTTGGCTCGCGCGCGCTCCTCGTCGCGTCGCGCGCCGCCGAAAGCCGCATCGAACTTGTGCTCGGCGATCGCGTCGAGCAGGGTCACGGTCTGAAGCTGGTTGCGCGATGCGCGCGGGCCCTTCTCCTCGACGGCGCGACCCTTGTCGATCGACTCCTGCACGCTTGCCACGATCAGGCGCTCGCCAAGCTCGGCCACGCGACGGTTCCTGAACTCGATCACCTCGGGGAAGTTGTGGCCCGTGTCCACATGCATCAAGGGGAACGGGAACGGCCCAGGTCGGAACGCCTTCTCGGCAAGCCTGAGCAGCACGATCGAGTCCTTGCCCCCGCTGAACAGGAGCACGGGCCGCTCGAATTCGGCGGCTACCTCGCGCATTACGTGGATCGCCTCGGACTCCAGGGCCCGCAGGTGGCTCAGCTGGGGGCGCTCAGCGACGCTCATTGGTGCTTCCGATCTCCATCGTAAGGCTCGACGCTAGCGTTCATGCCCGCTCGGGGTTGTGAACATTTACGTCCTCGACGTGCAGCCCGCACTCGGTCTTCTCGCTGCCGGCCCAGCGGCCCTCGCGTCCCGCGCCGGGCAGCGTGCAGGGGGCGCAGCCGATGGAGGCATAACCCTGGTCGTGCAGCGGGTTGTAGGGAAGGTCGCGCTCGAAGATCCGAGCCCACAGGTCTTTTTCGCTCCATAGGGCGAGCGGGTTGTACTTGTGAAGGGCGCGTTTGGGGTCCTCTTCGATCAGCTCGGTGTGCGCGCGCGTGGGCCCTTGCTCGCGCCTGATGCCGGTGATCCAACCCTCGGCGCCCTCCAAAGCTTGCTCCAAGGCCGCGACCTTGGCTACCGAGCAGCAGTGCTCGGGGCCGCTCCATGGTGCGCTTGCGTTGCTGGCGTCGAACACCTCGATCGCAACGCCGAAGCGCTGCTCGAACGCCTTCCACGTCTGCAACGTCTCGGGGAAGAGCACACCGGTGTCGATCGTGGCGATTTTCACTGGAGTCCCGCCCCCTCGTCCATCGCCGATGCGCAAGAGCTCGTCGATCAAGACCGACTCCTCCTTTTGGAAGGAGCACAGCAGCACGACCTGCTCGCCGTGGCGCTCGACCGCCTCGCGCAGGGTGTCGCTCAGCGTCGACTCTGTGGGGCTGTCGCCCAGAGCGTGGCGCAGGCCGCCAGAGGCGGCCGAGCCGGGCCCCTCGATATTTCCAATCAGACCGCGCACTCGCCCTCGCCGCGGATCACCTGGAAGGGCACGTCCCTGTTCCAGTCGATGAATGTGTTCATCGTCTCCAGGCCGAAGTCGACCGGCAGCGAGAGCTCCTTGACGAGCCCTTCGAGCTCGGGCGTGCCGACGCGCTCGACGAACGCGCCCCACTCCTCGCCCTCGTTGCGGTTGGCCTCGTAGTGGCGGATCCAGCGCTCCACTGCCTCGGGCGCGCGCTTGGAGGGCAGGCGCAGCTTCAGGCGCTGGCCGAACTTGACCTCGCCGCCTTCCCATACTCCGCCCATATGGGGGATGTAGGCAGGGATCGTGTGCTCCCCCACCTTGATGGAGGCACCGTAGAAGCCGATCGCGCCGAGATGGTGCTGCCCGCAGCCGTTGGGGCAGCCGCTCATCTTGATGTGGATCTTGCGGGTCAAGGGATCGGTGATGTTCATCTGCTCGATGCGCTCTTCGATCGCCTTGTTCAACCCCATTGAGCTCGTGATCCCGAGCTTGCACGAGTCCGTGCCCGGGCAGGAGACGACATCGCCGATCTCGCGTGAGCCGGCGCCGCCGAGATCCAGCTCGGAGAGAGCGCGCCACACGTCGTAGACGCTCTCCTCGCGTACCCAGCGCAGAACGAGGTTCTGCTGGACGGTCGTGCGGGCATAGCCACCCGCGTAATCGCGCATTATCTGGCCAAGGCCCCTGAACTGCTCGGGGGTGAGGTCGCCACGGATGATCTTCACCTCGACCGTCACGAAGCCCTCCTGCTTTTGAGGGGCCACGTTGGCCTCGCGGAAGCGCTCGAACTCGGAGCTGTCCCCGTTGGGGCTGCCATAGCTGGCTGGCGGTGCGGGTGCGCCCTCGCGCTCGTCGTCGAGGAACAGGCGATGCTCGATCGAGAAGTCGCGTTCACCTACCCACTCGCCCTTGAGCTCCTCCTCGACCTGGTTGCGCAGCTCGTCGATGCCGAACTTGTCGACGAACACCTTGATGCGGGCGCGAGCCCTGTTGACGCGCAGCCAATCCTGGCGGTCGAAGATCCTGAAGACGGCCTCGGAGATCTTCAGGTAGTCGCCGTTGTCGAGCTCCACGAAGTCGTACAGGGCGGGCGCGATGCGCGGCATGATCGAGGTGCCTCCGCCGACGAGCATCTCCGCGCCGCGGACCTCTTTGCCATCGGGGTGGGTGGGCTTCTTAATCCGTGCGCGGAAGGCGATGTCGTGGATGCCGCTGATCGCGCGGTCGCGTGGGGAGCCGTCGAAAGAGGTCTTGATCTTGCGCGGCATTCCCTGCGTGGTGGGGTGCCTGACGAAATAGCGAACATAGGCGCCCGCATAGGGGGTGAGGTCGAACAGCTCGTCCTTAGCGACTCCGGCCCAAGGGTCGCCGGTGACGTTGCGCACCGTGTTGCCGCAGCCCTCTCGGCTTGAGAGTCCAGCCTCTCCAAGCTCCCGGATTGCCTTCTCGGCCTCCGGCAGGGGGATGTGGTGCAGCTGGATGTTCTGACGAGTGGTGACGTGACCCTTGTTCAGAGGGGCGTACTTTTCGACGACGTCGGCGAACTTGTCCATCTGCTCGGGGGTGATGCCGCCGAAAGGGAGCTTGGTGCGGATCATCTGCACGTCTGGCTGGCGCTGGCCGTACACGCCCTGCTTGAGCCTGAACTTGATGAACTCGTCTTCGGGCGTGCCTCCCGCCAGGAACTTGGTCGCCTCGGTCTTGAAGTCGTCGTACTCCCGCCGCAGGATCGGGATCACGTGCCCAGGAACGTTCTGCAAGACCTCGGGGTCCTCTAGCGAGCCCTTTTTGGGGGCAAGCTCCGCGGGTATAGAAACTGGCTCCATCTAGCGAAAACCTCCTGGTCCGGGCCGTCGGCCCGGGTCTATTTTGCGACCTGCAGAGAGATTGAGGCTAAAGCCTAGCGGCTTTTAGGTATTTATCCAAGGGTCCGGTTCGTCTGCCGGACCTGTGCGCGCCACTCCTTCGAGCATAGCCGCGCGCAGCCATGGATCCACCGTTTGCGGCGGGGGGGCGGTGGGAGGTGCGGTATCGCGCATGAAGCGCTCCAAAGCGGCCACTATCGCCGCGGCCTCGGCGGGCGATGCCGAGGGAGCTATCAGCTCCAATTTGGGTCGGCGGTTGACCATCGCGACGTTTCCGACTAAAGCGGGATGTTGCCGTGCTTGCGCTTGGGGCCCGGCTCGCGCTTGGTGTGAAGCGTGTCCAGTGCCGCGATCAGCTTGGGGCGCGTCTCGTGGGGGATGATCACGTCATCGATGTAGCCCCGTTCGGCTGCCGTATAGGGGTTGGCGAAGCGCGCCTTGTAGTCGTCCATCAAGGTCTGCCTGCGCTCAGCCGGCGTGGGGCTTCCGGCGATGTCGCGCCGGTAGATGATGTTGACGGCGCCCTCAGGGCCCATAACGGCGACCTCGGCGGTGGGCCAGGCGAAGTTGAAGTCGGCTCCCAGGTGCTTGGAGGACATCACGTCGTAGGCCCCGCCGTAGGCCTTGCGTGTGATGATCGTGATCTTCGGGACGGTGGCCTCGGCGAACGCATACAGGAGCTTGGCGCCGTGCCTGATGATGCCGCCCCACTCCTGGGCGGTGCCCGGCAGGAAGCCGGGCACGTCGCACAAAGTCAGCAAAGGGATGTTGAAGGCGTCGCATGTACGCACAAAACGGGCGGCCTTGGCGGAGGCGTCGATGTCGAGCACGCCCGCGAGCTGCGCGGGCTGGTTGCCGACGATCCCGATGGCGTGGCCGTCCAAGCGCGAGAAGCCGCAGATGATGTTCTTGGCGTGGTGCTCGTGGACCTCGAAGAACTCGCCGTCGTCGACGATCAAGCGCACCACATCACGCATGTCGTAGGGCTTGTTGGGATTGTCGGGCACGACGTGATCCAACTCGGGATCCATCCGCAGGGGATCGTCGGTGGGCTGCACGCGCGGGGTGCTCTGCATGTTGTTTTGGGGCAGGAAGCTGACCAGGTAGCGACAGTCCTCCAAACAGGCGTCCTCGTCCTCGGAGGCGAATTGGGCGACGCCCGACTTGGTGTTGTGGGACATCGCTCCGCCCAGCTCCTCGAAGCCCACTTCCTCGCCTGTCACCGTCTTGATGACGTCGGGGCCGGTGATGAACATGTGGGAGGTCTCCTTGACCATGAACACGAAGTCGGTGATCGCCGGCGAGTAGACCGCGCCGCCCGCGCAAGGCCCCATGATGAGGGAGATCTGGGGGATCACGCCGGAGGAGCGGACGTTGCGCAGGAACACGTCGCCATAGGCGCCGAGCGAGACGACCCCCTCCTGAATACGGGCGCCGCCCGAGTCGTTGATGCCGATCACCGGACACCCGATCTTGGTGGCGAGGTCCATGATCTTGCACATCTTCTCGCCCATGACCTCGCTCAGGGAGCCGCCGAACACGGTGAAGTCCTGGCTGAAGACGCAGACCCTGCGGCCGTCGATCGTGCCGTGGCCGGTCACCACGGCATCGCCCCAGGGCCGGTTCTTTTGCATGTCGAAGTCGTAGGTGCGGTGGCGCACGAACGTGTCCAGCTCCTGGAAGGAGCCGGGATCGAGCAGCTTCTCGATGCGCTCGCGCGCCGTGTACTTGCCGCGCGCGTGCTGCTTCTCCTCGGCCTCGGGTGCCGAGTGGACCGCGGCTACGCGTAACTCCTGCAGCTCGGCGAGCTTCTCCTCGTAGGTTTCCGGGGCCTTGGCACGCATCGGCGCGGAATGTTATCCGGGCTGGTCCAAAGAGAGACGCCTTGCTTCGGCGAGATGCAAGCTCAGGGGGTCTGGCAGACGCAAGCTCAGGTGTCCGTCAGGCGCAAGAATCGATCGGATCAGCCGCGCGAGAACGGCCTGTGGTGCGCGGCTCCCAGGCGGTCGAGCACGCCGGTGAGCAACTCGGTCGTCTCGGCGACGATCTGCTCTTCCAAAGACTCGAGTTCCGAGGCCAAGTCCTCAGCCGGCTCCGAGGCCCGCGGCTGAGCCGGCGGATCGGGATACAACGGCTCTGGCGCGGCCAGCGCGACGACCTCGATCTCCGGCTCCGGCACAGTGGCGCACTTTGTCTCGGCCTCGAGGTCGGCATGGGCGGTCACGTTTGGCTCCGACGCGGCGATCACTGCCTGCTTGGCCCTGCGTTTGCGGAATAGGCGAGCAAAGAATCCCGGTTGTGGCTCGGGGTCTGGCGCAATTGGCTGCGGCTCGCTTGCAACTGGGTCTGGCTCGGTGGCGACCGGCTCGGGTTCTATCGCGACCGGCTCGACTACGGGCTCCGCACCGGCAACAAGGGTGGGTGCGGGCTCCGGTTCCGGCTCCGCGACGACGGCTTCCGGCTCTGCGACGACGGCCTCTGGCTCTGCGACGACGGCTTCCGGTTCCGCGACGACGGCCTCTGCAGCCGCCTCAGGTGCCTCTGACGGCACGGCTGGGGAGCGGGTGACAGACAGGGTCACCTTGGTCCCCCAACCCGACTGCTTGAGCTGGACCGTGCCGATGGCCTGCTCGGCCTCCCACTCGACCTTGGTCTCCGGCTCGGTGTTGACGATGCGGATCTCGCCGAAGTCGCCGAGGTGGCGAGCGAGGGCCTCTGGGTTGCTCAGCTCGGTCCACAGCTCCGGTGGGGACTTCACAAGGGTGCGTTGCACCTCGGTCGAGACGCTCATCGCTCCCAGGTTCGAGCGTCGCGGCGAGAGTCCTTCTGGGCGGGTGCCGCTGCAATCCCGGGCCCGACGAAGGCCACAGTCCTCGGCTCCGGGCGCTGCTTGGGGGACGGGTTGCGGTGGCGCTCTACGCGGCGGTGGACGTGGCGCGGGGCGCGATCAAGCCCCGCTCGTGCAGGATCTCGGCCAGCTGGACCGCATTGGTGGCGGCTCCCTTGCGCAGGTTGTCGGCCACGATCCACATGTCCAAGGCCCGCTCGTGGCCCGGATCGCGACGGATGCGCCCCACGAACACCTCGTCGTGGCCGGTGGCCCGGGTGGCCAACGGGTAGAGCGCAGCGTCCGGGTCGTCGGCGACCGTGATGCCCGGCGCGGCGCGCAAGAGCTCGCGCGCCTGCTCGGGCGAGAGGGGGGAGCGCGTCTGGACGTTGACGGCCTCCGAATGGCCGTTGACGACCGGCACCCGCACACAGGTCGCGCTCACCTTGATCTCGGGGTCGTCCAGGATCTTGCGGGTCTCGTTGATCAGCTTGCGCTCCTCGTCGGTGTGGTCGTCGCCTGGGGCGAACGAGCCGGCGTGGGGCAATGCGTTGAACGCGATCTGGTGGGCATACGCCTGGGGCGCCTCGATCTCGCGCTCGTGCAGGATCGCGTGGGCCTGGTCGAGCAGCTCGTCCACCGCCTGCTTGCCTGTGCCGGACACGGCTTGGTAGGTGGAGATCACCAGGCGCTCGATCCCAGCCTCGTCGTAGATCGGCTTCAAGGCCACGACCATCTGCATCGTCGAGCAGTTCGGGTTGGCGATGATCCCCTGGTGGGAGGCCAAGGCCTCTGGGTTGACCTCGGCAACGACCAGAGGCACCTCGTCGTTCATACGCCACTTCGAGCTGTTGTCCACCACGACCGCGCCGGCCTGCGCGAAGCGGGGCGCCCATTCGCCGGAGGTGGAGCCGCCGGCCGAGAACAGTGCCAAATCGAAGCCTTGGATCGTGTCCTCGGTGAGGGGTTGCACGATGCCGACCTCCTCTATCTCCTTGCCGGCCGATCGAGAGGACGCGAACGGCACGATCTCGCGCGCTGGGAATTCGCGCTCGCGCAGGAGCCGCAACATCAAAGTGCCCACCTGTCCGGTGGCGCCGACGACGGCGACTCTGTAGCCCTCACTCATAGCCAGTCCAGGGTACCGCCGGTGTGCGTGTCGCGGCCCTCAGGTTTTCAAGACCATGAACAAGATCGTGAGAATCACGAGCAGGTCCATTGTGGCGCCCACGGCGCCGATGCGCTTCACGAGCGCGTCGTGCTCCGCGCTCCAGCTGATCTCACCGTTGCCGGCGGTGGCTGCGTCGCGGTCGGCAACCTCGCAGAGTTGTTTCTCCCTGGGGCTCAAGAACATGCCCTCGACCGCCCCGATCACGACCGCCACGCCGATACCCCACTGGACATAGAACTCACTCCACACGTGGAGCTTGGAGGCGAGGTAGATGCCGCAGATCACGACCACCGCGAGCCCGGGCATGATCACCATGCGGCTGATCGCGTGCAGCGCCTTGTACAGCGCGGGCAATGAGCGCGGGTCGGCCTTGGTCACCGTGCCCAGCAGGACCGGGTAGGCGAAGGTCGCGCCGAAGGCGAACACCACCGCCATGATGTGCACGGCCAGGACGACTTCGAAGAACTGCACCGTCGCGATCACGGGGAAGATCCTATTGATCCAGCCGGCACATGTGCCGGCTGGCCGACCCGTACATGTACGGGTCGGGACCGGGCCGCATGCGGCCCGGTCGTCCCACAAAGGGAATCAAAACGTTGGCGCGTACTTGCCGAACACGTCCTGCATCGCCCCGCACGCCTCGCCCATCGAGCAGCGGTCCTTGAGCGCTTGGCGGATCGAGGGCAGCAGGTTCTCCTCGCCGCGCGCCGTCTCGCGCAGCTCCTCCAAGCGCTTGTCCACGAGAGCCTGGTCGCGGTTTGCCTTGAACGCCTTCAGGCGGTCTACCTGTTCGCGCTCTGACTCCGGGTCCACACGCAACAGGTCGGGCACTTCGAGGTCTTCCTCCTCGAACTTGTTCACGCCCACCACGATGTCCTGGCCGATCCGGTAGCGCTCCTGGTAGCCCCACGCGGACTCGTCGATCTCGCCGGTGATGAACTGGATCGCGTTGACCGAGCCGCCCAGTGCGTCCACCTTGGCGATCAATTCGTTGGCCCGCGCTTCGATCTCGTCGGTCAGCGACTCCACGAAGTAGGACCCCGCGAACGGGTCCACCGTGTCGGCGGCCCCCGACTCATAGGCGAGGATCTGCTGGGTCCTGAGCGCGATCTTGGCCGCGTGCTCGGTCGGCAAAGCCAAGGCCTCGTCGAAGCCGTTGGTGTGCAGCGACTGGGTGCCCCCACACACGGCCGCGAACCCCTGCAGGGCGACCCTCACGATGTTGTTCTCCGGCTGCTGAGCAGTCAACGTCACGCCCCCGGTCTGCGTGTGGAAGCGCAGCATCGTCGACTTCGGGTTCTTCGCTCCGAAGCGCTCTTGCATGATGTGCGCCCACATCCGCCTGGCCGCCCTGAACTTGGCGACCTCCTGGAACACGTTGTTGTGGCCGTTGAAGAAGAAGGCCAACCTCGGCGCGAAGTCGTCCACGTCGAGACCCTTCTCGATCGCGGCTGTCACATAGGCGATTCCGGAGGAGAGGGTGAACGCCACCTCCTGGACCGCCGAGCAGCCCTTCTCCCTGAAGTGATAGCCCGAGATCGAGATCGTGTTCCACTTGGGCACTTTTTCCTGGCAGTACTGGAACAGGTCGGTCGTGATCCGCATCGTGGGCTTGGGCGGATAGATGTAGTTGCCCCGCGCGATGTACTCCTTGAGCACGTCGTTCTGCGTCGTCCCGCGCAGCTTCTCGGAGGGCACCCCCTGCTCCTCTCCCACCAGCTCGTACAAGAGCAACAGGCACGCCGCGGGCGCGTTGATCGTCATCGAGGTCGAAACCTGGTCGAGCGGGATGCCGTCGAAGGCGGTCCGCATGTCGTCGATCGTGTCGATCGCCACGCCCGTTCTTCCCACCTCGCCCAGGCAACGCGGGTTGTCGGAGTCCAGGCCCAATTGCGTCGGCAGGTCGAAGGCCATCGACAGCCCCGTCGAGCCCTTGGAGAGCAGGTACCTGTAACGCTCATTTGACTCCTTCGCCGAGGCATAGCCCGCGTACTGGCGCATCGTCCAAGTCTGTTTGCGATACATCTCCCGGTGCACGCCCCGGGTGTACGGGAATGCGCCTGGCTCGCCCAGGTCGAGGTCCGCCGGGAGATCGCTCTCGTCGTAGAGCGCCCCGATCTCGATCCCCGAATCGGTGAACCGGCGTGGGTCCTCGGGACCCACGATTGGAGCCACCGTAAGGCGCTCCTCGTGCTCTGTGTTGGGTGTGTCCTCACTCATTGCCGGGACATTGATCATATTGGGGGCCTATCCCGTCAGGCCCTGAGCCTGTATCGTGCGGGCCGTGCCGACCTGCTTGGTAACCGGAGGCGCCGGCTTCCTGGGCTCGCATTTGTGCGACGAGCTGCTCGCGCGCGGCCACCGGGTCATCTGTGTCGATAACTTCGAGACCGGCTCCCTTTCCAACATCGCGCACATCCGCGATCCCGAGCGCTTCAGGCACGTCAACGTCGACATCATCAACTCGTATGAGATCGACGAGCCCGTCGACTTCGTCTACCACCTGGCCTCGCCCGCCTCCCCGATCGACTATCTGCGCCTGCCCTTGCACACCTTGAAGGTCGGTTCTTACGGCACCCACAACACGTTGGGTCTCGCCAAGCGCCATCGCGCCCGCTTTTTGATCGCCTCCACCTCCGAGGTCTACGGCGATCCGCTCGAGCACCCCCAGTCGGAGTCCTATTGGGGCCACGTCAACCCGATCGGGCCGCGGGGCGTCTACGACGAGGCCAAGCGCTACGCCGAGGCCCTCACGATGGCCTATCACCGCCAGCAGGGCGTGGACACCGCGATCGTGCGCATCTTCAACACCTACGGCTCGCGCATGCGCCCCCACGATGGCCGCGCGATCCCCACCTTCCTGCGCCAAGCTTTGGCCAACCGGCCGCTCACGGTGTTTGGCGACGGTTCCCAGACGCGCTCCTTCTGCTTCGTCTCAGACCTCATTCGTGGTCTGATCGCCCTGGCCGAGTCCGGCTACCACGAGCCTTGCAACATCGGCAACCCCGACGAGTACACGCTCTTGGAATTGGCCGAAGCGGTCAAGGAGGTCACAGGCGCCGAGTCGGACATCCTGTTCGAGGCCCTGCCCGTCGACGATCCCAAGCAACGGCGGCCCGACATCTCCTTGGCCAAAGAGCTGCTCGGATGGGCGCCCGAAGTGTCCTTGCGCGACGGCCTGCGCCGCACGATCGACGCCTCCGGCATAGAGCAGCTGGTTGGTTGAGCGCTTCGTCTCGCCCGGTTTCCGACCGTTTGGCCATGCCCCACACGCGCACGCACTCGCGCGTGCACATGCTCTCCCACTGGGTTGCTGACCGCTACATATGGGAAGGTTGGGTGTTGTGAAGTCCGAGATGGGAGTTCGTTCCCCGGACGCGCCGCCTTCCAGCCGTCCCCCGCGGCCGCCCCTGACC
>JBAURN010000134.1:0-1838 GCA_049581225.1 Solirubrobacteraceae bacterium | reverse complement strand
ACCCAGGCGCTGGTGCTGGAGCGGTTCGACAACGGCGTCGTCAACGCCTCGTCGGCCGCCACCCGGCACGCCATGCAGTTCAACCAGCGCTCGCGCATGTAACGAGCGCCGCTAGTGATCCGTCCCGTAAATAATTGATAGTGTGTTGTATGCTTTCGGTGTGAGCAAACCTGTTCCGCCGTTGGTGTTGACCGATGGGCAGCGTGAGGTCTTGGGGTCGTTGGCGCGGTCGCAGTCGGGTGTGCATCGGGAGGTGGTGCGGGCGAAGGCGTTGTTGATGGCCGCCGATGGTGCGGGCAACGCGACCGTGGCTGCGGCGCTGTCGGTGTCGCCGGCAACGGTGGCCAATTGGCGCTCGCGGTTCGCCGAGGACGGTTTGAATGGATTCGGGCAGGTCCGCGAGGGACGTGGCCGCAAACCGTCCATCCCGGATGCCACGGTCGAGCGGATCGTGTCGCTGACCGAGGGCGCCCGCCCGCGGGGGCAAACCCATTGGAGCACCAGGACGATGGCGCAGGCAGCCGGGGTGTCGAAGAGCACGGTGGCGCGGATCTGGAAGGAACTGGGTCTCAAACCCCACCGGGTCGACACGTTCAAGGTCTCCAACGACCCGCGCTTCGAGGAGAAGCTCGTCGATGTCGTGGGCTTGTATTTGAACCCGCCGGAGAATGCGATCGTGTTGTGCGCCGACGAGAAGTCCTCGGTGCAGGCGCTCGACCGCACCCAGCCGTCGCTGCCGATGAAAAAGGGCCGCGCCCAGACGATGACCCACGACTACAAACGCAACGGCACCACCACGCTGTTCGCCGCGCTGAATGTGCTGACCGGCATGGTCATCGGCCAATGCCTGCCCCGGCACCGCCACCAGGAATTCCTGAAATTCCTGCGCACCATCGACCGCGAGGTCCCCCAAGGCTTGCAGATCCACCTGATCCTGGACAACTACGCCACCCATAAACACGCCAACGTCAAGGCATGGCTGGCCAAGCACCCTCGCTTCCACCTGCATTTCATCCCGACCTCGTCCTCGTGGCTCAACCAGGTGGAACGCTGGTTCCGGGACCTCACCGATAAAGCTCTGCGGCGCGGCGTGTTTCCCTCGGTGCCCGACCTGATCGCCTCCATTCAGGAATACATCGACACCCACAACAACGACCCCGAGCCATACATGTGGACAGCCACCGCCGAATCGATCCTCGCCAAAGTCGCCCGCGCTCGCACCACACTATCCAGTATCAATTAATTGCGGGACGGACCACTAGCCCTCGACGTATGGCAGCGGACCGGGCACTTGGACGAACTTACCGTTTGAGGTCATCGCAAAAGCCTGGACTCGACCCGTCAACCGACCGTTGATAAAGCCACGCCCCGAAGCGGGACCATCCACTGCGTCATGTGACGACGACTGTGAATGGACACCCGAGTCCACTGCTCTAAATGTGGATAAGTGGGATGAGATCTTGGATGCCCAACTCAACCGCTTTGGTGGTTGCAGCCGTCACCGCAGTCGCGGCGATTCCCCGGAAGGCACTGGTGGCCCTTTTGAGGACCGAACGGTCTGGCGAAGGCTTCGCCACTTCACTCTGGATGGTCTGCGCGAATTCCTCCGCAACCTCTTTGTCGTCCGCATCGACGTCGACAGTTCGGATAAACTCCAGTACCTGCTTCAATGCGGTGGACAGTTCTTCATAGCCCGGACCGGCGGAAACCGTGTTGGTCTGGCCCACCTGGTTGACCGTGCCCGAGTTACCCAACGCCACCGCGTTGCCGCTGCCGCTGATTGTGACGTGTTGAGTCGTAGTCGACGGTTGCGGCGGAGACGGAGGAGTCCCCCACTT
>JBAURN010000133.1:0-2153 GCA_049581225.1 Solirubrobacteraceae bacterium | reverse complement strand
CGGTGAGGGGATCGGCCGGTCTGCACTTCGCGTTGCCCGTGGCCCGCCTGGACCGCTTGCCCGAGCGCCTGGATAGGCCCTTGCTCGCCCTGGACCCAGACGGCGAGGAGCTGCGTCCCGAGGCGATCGCCCCGCGTGCGGTGCTCGCCTTCGGGACCGAGCGAGACGGGCTCAGCGACGAGCTCTTGGAGCGCGCCGACGCGCGCCTGTGCCTGCCGATGCGCCCCGGAGTCTCCTCCCTGAACCTGGCCACCTCGGTCGCGGCCGTGCTCTACAGCCTGCGCCTTGCGCGCGCCTAGCGCGCGGGCAAGCTCAAGGGGCGGCAGGCTCGGCGAGCGCGGCAGACTCGGGTCGATCAGGGCGCGGCGGAGCGCACGCGTCAACCGGCCTCGGAGGGCATGTAAGGGGCCAGCTCGCGCCTGGCGATCGACAGCTTGTGGACCTCGTCAGGCCCGTCGGCCAAGCGCAGGGTGCGCAAGTGGGCGTAGGTCCAGGCCAGCGGGAAGTCGTCGGACACGCCGCCGCCGCCATGCACCTGGATCGCGCGATCGATCACCTTCAGGGCGATGTTGGGAGCTGCGACCTTGATCGCCGCGATCTCGGTGCGTGCGTGCCTGTTGCCCACCGTGTCCATCAGCCAAGCCGCCTTCAGGGTGAGCAGGCGGGCCATCTCGATCTCGATCCGTGCCTCCGCGATCCAGTCCTGGATGTTCGCCCGCGAGGCCACCGTTTGGCCGAAGGTGGTGCGGGCCACGGCCCTTTCGCACATCAACTCCAGGGCCCGCTCGGCCGCCCCGATCGAGCGCATGCAGTGATGGATCCGTCCTGGCCCGAGCCGGGCCTGGGCGATCATGAAGCCGTCGCCCTCGCCCGCGATCAGGTTCTCTGCCCCCACCCTCACGTCTTCGAAGGAGATTTCGGCGTGCCCCTCCTGATCCTGGTAGCCGAACACCGGCAAGCCCCTCACGATATGCACCCCCGGGGTGTCGATCGGCACGAGGATCTGGCTTTGCTGGCGGTGCCTCGGCCCGTCCGGACTACTCTTGCCCATCACGATCATGATCTTGCAGTGGGGATGCAAAGCTCCGGATATCCACCACTTGCGCCCGTTCAGTACATAGTCCTCGCCTGAGCGCTCGATTCGCAACGAAATGTTGGTGGCATCCGATGAGGCCACCGCCGGCTCGGTCATGGCAAAGCACGAACGAACCTCCCCCTCAAGTAGAGGGTTAAGCCAGGCCGCCTTTTGGGACTCGGTGGCGAACTGGTGCAACACCTCCATGTTGCCCGTGTCCGGCGCCGAGCAATTGCAAGCCTCCGAGGCGATGTGGCTGCGTCCCAGGATCTCCGCCAAGGGTGCATAGTCGCTGTTGGACAGCCCCGCGCCATGGTCGGCGTCGGGCAAGAACATGTTCCACAGCCCCGCCCGCTTGGCAAGAGCCTTCAATTCCTCCATCACCGCCGGCTGGTGGTGGGGGTCGCCCGATTCGGCGAGCTGACGTGCATAGAGCGGCTCGGCGGGGTACACGTGCTCATCCATGAACGCCTTCAAGCGCTCCTGAAACTCGACGCACCGGTCGCTGGCTTGGAAGTCCATTTGTCTTCTCCTCGGCAGTGGGGACTAGGATCATCGCCGATGACGGACTCCTCGGCCACGGACTCCTCCGCGAGCTACAAGGCGGCGGGCGTCGACTACGACGCCCTCGACGCCGGCAAGCGCCACGCGATGGCCCGAGCCCTGGCCACCTCGTCTCTGCTCACGGCGCGTGGGGGCCAGGCCCGTGACGCCTCGCGAGGCGAGCCCGCTTTCGTGTTCGACTTCGACGGGCGCAGCTTCGCCTTCGTGGTCGAGGGCCTTGGCACCAAGTCGATCGTTGCGCAGCACGTCTATGAGCGCCAAGGCGTCAACCGCTTCGCCGACGTTGCCTACGACACGGTCGCCGCGATCCTCAACGACCTCGCCTGCGTCGGCGCCCTGCCCCTTGTCGTCAACGCCTACTTCGCCACCGGGGCCTCCGAGTGGTATCTCCAGAGCGACCGCGCCGCGGCCTTGCTCGAGGGCTGGCAGCGAGCCTGCGTCGAGGCCGGCTGCACGTGGGGAGGGGGAGAGTCGCCCTCCCTGGCGGGCCTGGTCTCTGGCGAGGACATCGAGC
>JBAURN010000132.1:0-8952 GCA_049581225.1 Solirubrobacteraceae bacterium | reverse complement strand
GCTACGAGGTCTCAGAAGCGCAGTCCGTTGCGCTTGCCGGTGGCGAGCACGGCGAGGATGGCGATGAGGCGCAGCTTGCCTTGGCTTCCTATGCGAGGGCCATGGATCATGTTGGGGTGATGGCCGAAGATCCGGCGTTCAGCTGGTCTGAGCGGGCGATCCTCGACCTGCACTTCGACGCCTGTCTGTTCCAACGCGACAAGGGCCCCGGGCGTTGGCGCGACGGCGCGATCAGCGTGACATCCCCCAATGGCGGGCCGCCGGAGTACGTGGGGCCGCCCGCCGAGCGGGTACCCGGTCTGATGGGGGAGGTGGTCGATTGGCTGGAGCACGGAGATCTCGATGCGCATGTCGTCGTGCGAGCCGCGATGGCTCACCTGAACGTCATCTCGGTGCACCCATTTGCGGATGGCAACGGCCGCATCTCGCGCATCGTGCAGTCGCTGGTGCTCGCGCGGGCCGGCTTGCTCACGCCGGAGCTTGGATCGATCGAGGAATACCTCGGCCACAACACAGCCTCCTACTACCGCGCCCTGCGTGAGGCGCAGGGAGGCAGTTATCAGCCCGAGCGGGACGCGAGCGGCTGGCTGGGGTTCTGCTTGGATGCTCATATCGTGCAGGCCCAGAAGCGCCTCGAGCAGATCGAACAGGCGGGTGTGCGCTGGGGCCTGCTGGAGGCGCTGGTCGAACAGCGCGGCTGGCCCGATCGGTTCGTCATCGCGCTGGAGCAAAGCCTGTTCGAGGGCGCCTCCAGAGTCGCCTACAGTACCGAGGCCGGCGTCTCGTTGGTGACGGCCGGCGGTGACTTCCGGCGACTGCTGGATGCCGGTTTGGTGGCGCGCGAGGGTCGCACCCGCAACACGCGCTATGTGGCAAGCAAAGCGCTCAGAAGAGAGGTCGAGGGTGCGCTGCCGGGCCGAGCGCTCGAGCGCTAGACTGGCCACGTGGCCAACCCCTCAGAGAACGGACGCATCGCGGTGGGCGCCGGTAACGGGAATGCCGCTGCGAGCACTCTGCCTCGCACTTGCATCATCGGCGCAGGCTCCTCGGGTATCGCGGCCGCCAAGGCGCTGCTGGACCGCGGAGTTCCCTTCGACTGCATCGAGAAGTCAGATCAGGTGGGGGGCAACTGGGTGTTTGGCAACCGCAATGGGATGTCGGCCGCCTACAGAGACCTGTTCATCAACGTGTCGCGCGAGCGGATGGCCTACGCGGACTATCCGATGCCCGGCACCTATCCGGACTTCCCCCACCACACTCACATCAAGGAGTACTTCAACGACTACGTCGACCACTTCGGCCTACGCGAGCACATCTCCTTCGAGACGGGTGTGGAGCATGCCACGCGCCGCGCCGACGGCGTGTGGGAGATCACGATCGAGCGCGGCGACGGCGAGCGGGAGGTACGCGAGTACGACTCCCTGATCGTGGCCAACGGCCATCACTGGGACGCGCGCTGGCCCGAACCGGCCTTCCCCGGCGCCGACACGTTCGAGGGCACCCAGCTGCACGCCCACTCCTACGTGGACAACTCGATCTTCGCGGGCAAGGACGTGGTGGTGCTGGGGATGGGCAACTCGGCGATGGACATCGCCGTGGAGTCCTCATATGTGGCGGCCAACACCTATCTGGCGGCGCGCAAAGGCGCTTGGATCATCCCCAAGTACGTGTTCGGCAAGCCGGTCGACCAGCTGCCCAACAACCCGCGGGTGCCTTTCGCGATCCGCCAGCGGATGATCCATCAGACGATCAAGACGATCACCGGCTCGCCCGAGCGCTACGGCCTGCCCAAGCCCGACCACAAGTTCGGCGAGGCCCACCCCACGGTCTCCGGGAGGATCCTAGACCGGATCGCGCATGGCACGATCGCGCCCAAGCCGAACATCGCCTCCCTGTCCGGCGACACCGTCAGGTTCGCGGACGGCAGCGAGGTGCACGCCGACGTGGTCGTGTATTGCACTGGCTACAAGATCACTTTCCCGTTCTTCGACGAGGACTTCCTGGCCGCGCCCGACAACCACATCGAGCTGTTCAGGCGCGTCTTCCACCCTGAGATCGGCGGGCTCTTCTTCATTGGGCTGCTTCAGCCCCTGGGCGCGATCATGCCCCTGGCCGAGGCCCAGTCGGCCTGGGTGGGGGACTACCTGAGGGGCGAGTACGCCTTGCCCTCGCCGGCCGAGGTCCATCGCGACATCGCCTCCGACCAGGCGGCGATGAGAAAGCGCTACGTGGCCTCCAAGCGCCACACGATCCAGGTCGACTTCGACGACTATCTGTATGCCCTGGAAGCCGAGCGGCGCGCCGGGGCGGAGCGGGCTCGGACGCGGGGGTTTGCGTTGCCGGTCCGGTCGCACGCGGCAATAGCTGCGTCATATCGTCATGCCTACGCAGAACCGCTTACGGAGGATGAGAGGCAGATCCTCGACTCGGCAGCTGAAAGGGCCGGCGAAGCGCTCGCATAGTAGGAACGCGGTGCTACTATGGGTGTGTGGCCGCTACCAAGCTTTCCATAGCGCTTGAAGAGCCTGTAGCTCAAGCTGCGCGACGCTCCGCTGAGCGTAGGGGCATAAGCCTGTCGGCCTGGCTCAACGAGGCATCCCGCAAAGAACTCGCAATCGACAAGGGCTTGGCGGCGGTGGCTGAATGGGAAGCCGAAACCGGGCTGTTGAGCGCAGAGGATCTGGCAGCGGCCGATGCGGTGCTCGACGCTGCGGGCGTCGGCCATAACGAGTGAGCGGCGTCACCTACGACGCCGGCGCGTTGATCGCCGGTGAGCGCGATTCCGCCAGGATGTGGTCCCTGCACAAGCGTGCTCTCATACGAGGCCAATGGCCGACAGTGCCAGCAGGTGTGCTCGGTCAGGTCTGGCGAGGAGGTCCGCAAGCAAAACTCTCGCGGCTCTTGGTCGGCTGCCGAGTGGAGCCGTTGACTGAGGCCTGGGCACGGACTGCCGGCGCCGCGCTCGCGAAGAGTGGCACGAGCGATCTGATCGACGCGGTGGTTGTCGTAACCGCGCTCGCACGCGGCGACCTGGTCGTGACCAGCGATCCCGACGACCTGACCACAATCGCATCGGCGATAGGCGGCGTTCTCACGATGCACGTCGTCTGAGATCCTGCCGCTGGCTTGGCAAACTCCGCCCGGCAAAGGGGGGTTGACTTTTGCGCAGTGCATGGTATAAGGTACCCATGTGGTCGCTGAAGTAAGGAGCGTCTACCAAACATAAGGTCAGGTAAGGGGTCGGTCTTCGTGGCCGGCAGCTTCGAACGTTTGACGGGGACCTTGGGAGAGGGACCGGGTCGCTTCTGAGAGGAGCTTGTTTTCACGTGCATTCATTTGGGGATCATGTGCTTGGGAGTCCGTGTGCTCACGGGGCCGGCGTAATAGGACGCGTCAGCGTCGCTGACGCGTCTCTCTCTCTCTCTCTCTCTCTGGCCGGGCCGCTGCTCAGCGTGGGTTCGCAACTCACCCGCTAGCGGGTCGTTCCCGAACCAGTTTTCGCCGCGCCATAGAGCGCGGTTTTCGTCGTTCCTCGATAGGGAGGGGGCTCGGCGCGACCGGGCTTCCGGTAAATCTCGCCTCACCTGTTGGGGCTCGCATACGGAGGCCTCATGTTGATGAGTAGATCCGCTGTCCCGCTTCGCATGCTCCCACTCGCGGTGCTCGCGCTGTGCGCGACGCTCATCGCGGCCGGGGCGTTGAGTCCCCTCGCACAAGCGGGCGCGACCCATAAATACACGGGTCTCTCGTTCGGGCCCACTGGGATCGGGACCGGCAGCTTCTCGGAAGTCGTCGGCGTGACCGTGGAACAGAGTATGGGCGATGTGCTGGTGTATGACGGTGGTGAAGACGGTCGTATCTACAAGTTCAACTCTGCCGGTGAACCGGTCGATTTCGCGGCGACCGGGACTAATTTCATAACCGGCGTGGGAGCTGGAGGTGGCGGCACGAGTGAGGTGGCTGTCGACAACTCTGTCGGTCCCGCCGCAGGCGACATCTACGCGGCTCATTTCGGAGAGGTACGAATTTACTCCTCCACCGGGGCCTTTCTCGGCGAACTAGTGGGGGAAGGAATGTGTGGCGTAACGGTGGACCCGTCCGGAGACGTATACGTGGGCAGCTACCCGCAAACGGTCACCAAGTACGCGCCTGTGATGAATCCAGTCACAGATGGTGATGAAGTCGCCTCGATGAGCGGTCTGAGGAGTGTCTGCAACGTTGCGGCGGACAGCGAAGGGAACGTGTACGCCGCCGACTACTACGGTGGAATAATGCGCTATGAAGCGGCGCAGTTCGGTTCGTCCTCGGCGAGCGGAACTTCGATTGACCCTTCAGGTAAAACGCTGGCCGTCGATCCGAGCACCAAGGACCTGTACGTGAACTCCGAAAGCCAGATCGAACAGTTCGGTCCGGGCGGCGAACCCCTCGGTCTGAGCAGGAATGCGGGGATGAGCGGATCATTTGGTGTCGGCGTGCAGGCTGGCGGCGCACGCCTCTACATACCTGAGGCGGGCAGGATCGACGTGTTTGGCGGCGGCGAAACCGTGCCTGACGTGACGGTCGGCTCGCCTGAACTCCACGCTACGACCGCCGTCCTCATGGGTACTGTCGATCCGGACGGCGTGCCGGTCACCTCGTGTCAATTCGAATATGGGACCGAACGAGGCACCTTCCCAAATACGGCGGCTTGCTCGACAAACCCTGGAGAAGGGACGAGTCCGGTGCCGGTCACTGCTGAACTGAAAGGATTGTCCAAGCACACGACTTACTACTACCGGCTGGTGGCCGGCAATGTCAATGGCACGGGCGATGGTGCCGAAACGTCAGTAACGACACTGGGGCCCAGTGTCAGCGAAGAGGGGTTCTCCGGTGTTGTGAGCACAAGCGCGAGGGTCACCGCGAGCATAAACGCAGGCGGCGAACCCACAAATTATGTTGTCGAATACGGACCCACGACGGCATACGGCTCAACAACCGTCGCGGCAAGCGCAGGCACGGCAACACAGCCGATCACTGTGAGCACGGAACTCAACGGGCTTCAACCAGGCACCACTTACCATTTTCGGTTCGTCGCGACGAACCGTTCCGCGACCGAAGCCGGACCCAACGCCACGTTCGCGACCGACGCTCCAAGCATCCTGGGACTACCCGACGGCCGCGGATATGAGAAGGTCTCGCCCAACAACAACGCCGACGGGAACGTGTATGCCGCGTGGCCAGCGCCCTTCGCAACTGCAGGGGGCTGGACAGAGCTGCCGTACGAGGCGTCTTCCAACGGGAATGCGGTGGCCTATGTAGGCATGCCCTCCGAAGAAGGCGGGAGCGGGTTCGAGGGCGGCGCATCCGGCAACGAGTACGTTGCGCGTCGGCGTGGCGACGGCAAATGGCAGGCGGAAAACGTTACGCCGCCGACGGATGGATTCGAAGCGGAACCCGTGTATCAGGGTTTCTCGGCGGATCTTTCGCATGGTTTCCTTACGACAAATGCGGACACCCCGCTTGTTCCGGGCGCTCCTGGCGACGGCTATCGCGTCCCGTACGTGCGTGACCTCGAAGAAGGGGCGTACAAGCCTCTTCTTCTCTCCGCGCCACCGCACCGTAGTACAGAATCCTTTGGCGCGTACAATGTTGCTCATAATAAAATTGGCTACGAACCGATCGAACCCGTCTTCGCCGGCAGCTCCGCCGATCTCAGTCATGTTCTGTACATAGCCAACGACGCGTTGACCGAAAACGCGGTTGACGGAGGCGAAGAAGACAACAACCTCTACGATTTCCACAACGGCGCGGTGACGCTTGTGAATGTGCTTCCCAACGGCACTCCCGAACCAAACGCCGTGTTCGGCGGCCCGGTGCTCGAACCGGCCTCTGAAAGACGCGAGGATCCCGATTTCAGTCACGTCATCTCAGAAGACGGGAATCGCATTTTCTGGACAGGCCGGGGCGCCAATCGCAATATCTACATGCGGGAAGGCGCCACCAGGACAGTCCAGGTGGATGCCGCGGTCGGCGGCGGCGGCCAGTACTGGACGGCCACCCCAGACGGTTCGAAGGTGCTGTTCACAAAGGGCGGCGATCTGTACGACTACGAAGTGGATAGCGGTCACACGACCGACCTTGCGCCCGCGGGCGAAGTCCAAGGAATCGTCGGGACCAGTGAAGACTTTTCCTACATTTATTTTGTCGCCGACGCGGTTCTAGCGCCAGGTGGTAAACAGGGAACATGCGAAGAATCGGAAAGGCGCGCGGAATGCGGCCTGTATGTGCTGCATACGGGCGAACCGATCAGATATATCGCGACGCTCTCCAGCGTAGATAACCAGAGGGAATTCTTGACCGCGTTTGGTGTCATCACGGGCGATTGGCAGGGGGGATTGGGGGATAAGGAAGCCGAGGTTACTCCCGACGGGCGCGAGGTCTTGTTCAGCTCTGTGCGATCTCTAACGGGTTATGACAACACTTATGAAAACAGCTCTCATCAAAACTCTAAAAATGAGGAGTTGTTCGTTTACGAATTCGAAAACGCCAAGTTGCGCTGCATTTCGTGCGAGCCCTCGGGCGAACCACCGGCGGAATACTACTTCTCCGCATTCTTGCCGGTCAGCCATCAGAGTACGCATTCGCGTCAGTTGATGTCCGATGACGGCGGTCGCGTGTTCTTTAACAGCCTCGACCCGCTGGTGCCGCAAGACACCAACGGGCTTACCGATGTGTATGAGTGGGAGCGAGACGGCGTCGGTAGCTGTACGAGTAGTGAAGGGTGTATCTATCTGCTGACGGGCGGCACTGGTGGCGAAGGTGCGTTCCTGGTCGATTCGAGCTCCAGCGGCAATGATGTGTTCTTTACGACCCGAGCTCAGCTGGTCTCTGAAGACCAGAATGAAAACATAGATGTGTACGACGCGCATGTTGGTGCTATGACGCTGCCGGCGCAGCCCGAGTGTGCGGGCACCGGCTGTCAGGGCCTGCCATCGGCTCCGCCGGTGTTCTCGACACCCTCCAGCGTGACGTATAACGGGGTCGGCAATTTTGCGCTGGCGCCGAAGGTCGCCACGAAGTCCGGAAAAGCGAAGACGAGGAAGAAGCCGAAGAAGAAAAAGCACAAGAAGGGCAAGAAGTCCAAGGAGGCCAAGGGATCCAAGAAGGCCAAAAAGTCGGGCAAGAGCGGTCGGCGCGACGGTCACTGGTTGAGGCCGCGTCAGTCGGCCGCAAGCTATGGGAGGAGCAAGTGATGAGGGGTCTGCCATTCGCCAGGGCGGCGATGACGGTGTTCGCCGGTGCGCTGTTCTGTCTGGTTGTGAGTGCCCCTGCGATGGGTCTCGACGCTCCCGGATGGGAGGTCAACTCCCGCAGCTATCCTACGAACCTGCTCTCGGGCTCCAGTGCTACCGTCGTTGTGGATGTTTTTAACATAGGTGGTACTGAAAGCTCTGAAGGGGCGACCGTCACCGATACCCTCCCGGAGGGTATCGAAGGCGTCTCTTCCGAAGGTTGGACGTGCGGCGGCGGTTCGTCGTCAGTTTGCACCCGAGAAGTTGAAGTCGCCGCCACCGGAAACGTGCGCTATAAAGAAAAGGGCCTGTTCAGCGGGGGGCAGGAAGAATTCCCGCTCGAAGTGCACGTGGGGGCCGGGGTGCCGGGAGGTGAAGTGATCAACACCGTTTCGGTGGCCGGGGGCGGAGCTCTCAACGCGGCGAGCCAATCAAATCTATTCACGGTCAGTTCAGCACATTCCGGATTCGGCTTTGCGAAAGTGGACGAGTGGTACAGCAACGCTGACGGTACGCTAGACACACAGGCTGGCTCGCATCCGTTTGCGTTCACCTTCAACTTTGACCTCAACACAAAGCCCAACTCCGAGCCGGAAGGCGAAATACGCAACATTACGGTCAATCTTCCCCCCGGCCTCATAGGTAACACCACAGCGGTGACACGCTGCACGCGCGAACAGTTCGACGACACAAACTGTCCGACCGGCTCGCAGATCGGCGTCTCGTCCAACGGTCTATCGTCCGGCCAACCACGGTTGTTCCTTCTTCACGATCTTCCCGTGTACAATCTGGTGCCGCCACCCGGGCATCCGGCGGAGTTCGGGTTCGAATTGGACGGCAACCAGGTGCTTCTGGACGCCAGCGTGCGTAGCGACGGCGACTACGGAATCACCGAGCATGTTGACAATATTCCGCAACGCGAGGTGGTCGATAGTACGGTTACGATTTGGGGCGTCCCGGGAGACCCGGGTCACGACGCCCAGCGCACATGCCGAGCCGACGGGCTCAAATTGCCGGGGCCTTGCCGGTCGTCGGATGGTGAGGTGCCGTTCCTGACGTTGCCGACATCGTGCACGGGCCCTGAAGCGATCTCGGCCCTCGCAAACGAATGGGCTGACGGTAAAGTGACTGATGAAATCGATTTTGTCTCGCACGACCAGACCGGCGAAGCGAGTGGTCTCACTGGTTGCGGCCATTTGGGCTTTGGGCCGTCGCTCAGCGCAGTACCGGATACGTCTGATGCCGATACTCCCGCGGGGTTGACGGTCGAATTGAAGGTGCCGCAAGAAGGTTTGGTGGCGACCAACGGTCTAGCTGTGTCGAACATCAAGGGCACGACGGTCACGTTGCCCGAAGGCGTTGTTATCAACCCGGGACAGGCCACGGGGCTGGGTGCTTGTCAAACGGCCGAAAGTGCCGTCGGGACACAGGAAGCACCGTCGTGTCCCAGCAACTCGAAGGTCGGCACGGATGAAATAGAAACGCCGCTGATAAAGAGTGCGCTGAAAGGCGACGTGTACGTATTGCAGTCGAACCCCCCGAACCTGAGGTTGCTGGTTGCTGCTTCCGGGGAAGGCGTGAACCTGAAGCTCGTCGGTGACGTGCATTTGGATGAAGCTACGGGGCGTTTGACGACTACGTTCAGTGAAACGCCGGAGTTGCCGTTCACGACGTTCCGTTT
>JBAURN010000131.1:0-4989 GCA_049581225.1 Solirubrobacteraceae bacterium | reverse complement strand
CCGAGCTCGGTCTCACGCCGGACGCGCAGGCGCTGGCCGGCGCTCGCGCACAGGCGAGTCGCCTGGCCGACGTTTCGCCCGAGCGGGTCTTCCTGGAGCTGCGACGAATCGTGGCCTCCGGGGGGGCGCTCGAAGGCGTCGAGTCTATGAGTGAGCTGGGCGCGAGCGCCGTGGTGCTGCCAGAGCTGGAGGCGATGCGGGGGGTCGAGCAGAGCCGCTTTCACCACCGCGATGTGTATGGGCACACGCTCGAGGTGTTCGAGCGCGCCGTCGCCCTCACCACGCTCGAGGGATGGGAGCGTTTGGAGCCGGGAAGCTCGCTCGGCGCCGACTTTCGCGAGCCGGTGCTGGCGTTTCTCGCCGAGCCCCTGGCCGACGGGATGACTCGGGGCGAGGCGTTGCGCTGGGGCGCGCTTCTGCACGACGCGGCCAAGCCGGCCACGCGTGCGGTGCGTCCTTTCGATCGGCGCGTGACGTTTCTCGGACACGACACGCGTGGGGCCGATCTGGCCCGCGAAGCGCTGGCACGCCTGCGTGCGAGTGTGCGCCTGCGCGAGCACGTGGCGGCCCTCGTGCGCCACCACCTGCGCCTCGGCTTTCTCGTGCACGAGCCTCAGCCACTCGCGCGCCCAACCGTTTATGACTACTTGCACACGTGCGACCCCGTGGAGGTGGACGTCACGCTGCTGTCGGTGTGCGATCGGCTGGCCACGCGTGGGGCCAAGTCCGAGCAGGCGATCGAGGCTCATATGGCCTTGGCGCGGACGATGCTCGAGGACGCGCTGCGCTGGCGCCGGCAGGGTCCACCGCGACCTCTGCTGCGCGGAGACGAGCTCGCCGGCGCCTTGGGCATTGCATTGGGACCGCGCGTGGGCGAGCTTTTGCAGGCGCTTGCGCGTGCGCAGTACGCGGGCCTCATCGGCACCCGCGAGCAGGCTTTGGAGTTCGCACGCGCGCGAGCCAACTAGGATTGGCCGCGATGAGCGATCCTGACTGCATCTTCTGCAAGATCGTGGCAGGCGAGCTGCCGGCCACGATCGTGGACGAGGACGAGCGCACGATCTGCTTCATGGACATCAACCCGGCTACACGTGGCCACGCGCTCGCGATCCCTCGCAGGCACACGCCGGACTTGCTGAGCATCGATCAGGGCGAACTCGGTGCCGTGGCCGCGGCGGCCAAGCGTTTGGCGGCTCGTGCCAAGCAGGGACTGGGTGCGGAGGGCGTCAACCTGATCAACTCGTGTGGCGCGGCGGCCTGGCAGACCGTGTTCCACTTTCACATCCACATGATTCCTCGCTACCGTGACGATCCGCTGAAGCTGCCCTGGGTGCCCTCGCCTGGGGATCCAGGTGAGATAGCCTCCGCGGCCACGATCCTCCGGGGCGAGCGGTCTTGACGTCAATTAAGGGGGAGAACGCGGGCTGGCGTCGAACCGCTACATCGTGGCTATCCACGTGTTCTTGTTGAAATGGCTCACATGAAACGACTCATCGCCGTGATTGCCGCCGGGTGCGGGCTTGTTTTGGTGCTGCCCGCGGGTTCGCTTGCCACGCTCACCGAAGTCGGCGTGATCCCCGAAACGACGCCGGCGACCGTTCCCAGCTGTCCCACGCCCTCGTGTCTGGCTGTGAGCCGGACCACCGGCTTCCAGGTCAAGGTCGAAACCAACAACAACCTGGAGGCGGCCCCCCGTGCGGGGACGATCGTGGCTTGGACGATCAGCTTGGGCAAGCCGACGGCCACACAGATCAAGTACTTCAACGCAAACGAGGGAGGACCGGCGTCGGCCGGGATCGCGATCTTGCGGGCCCAGAAGAGTCCTAAACTGACCTACAAGCTGATCAGTCAGAGCCCCGTGGTGCCGCTTGAACCGTACTTTGGCAAGACGGCCCAGTTTCCGCTTGCCACAACTCTGCCGGTCAAGAAGGGCGACATCGTCGCCCTGACAGTGCCTTCGTGGGCGCCGGCCTTGGCGCTCGGCTTCGGCAAGGCGACATCCTGGCGGGCAAGCCGCGCCAAGGCGCAATGCACGACGACCGGCACCCAGACCTCGCAAGTGACCGTCGGCTCCAACATCCAGTACTACTGCCTGTACCAGACCGCGCGCCTCACCTACAGCGCGACCTTGATCTCGACCCCCTGAGCCGATGAGCCGGCGCTCGGTGACCGAGCGAACTGGCGTCCTTCGAGCGGTCGTGAGCCCCGAGCCGGCCGAACGCGGCTAGGGCGCGCTGGCGCCGCCGCTTGAGCCGACGCTGCTTTCAGAGGACGCTTTTTCGGTGCTTTCGGAGGACGCTTTTTCAGATGTTTTTTCCGATTCGCCCGCCGAGGTGCCGCCTGCGGCCCCGCTTTCGGAAGATTCCGGTTTTTCTTCGGAGCCGGTGCCGCCAGATTCCCCAGTTGAGCTGGACGATTCTTCGCTGCCCTTCGTGGTGGGGGTGGTCGAGGACGTCGAGGTGGTTGACGTGGAGGTCGTTTCGGTAGCTTCCTTTTCCGCCGAGGTGTCGTTGGGCGGCGTGATTTCGGGGGTGCTCTTCGGGACCGCGTCAGAGACGGTGCTGCCACCGCAGGCGGTCAAGCCGCTGCCACAGAGAAGGATCAGGGCGCTCGCGCCGAGCGCTATGACGCGGTGGCGCTTCAGACCGTCGCTCACGCGCCCAAAGGACCCATGCGTCGGCCGCAGGTGGGGCAGTCGTTGAGGTCCTTCTGGGCGAGCTGATCGCACCACGGACAGAAGCGGAGGTTCTCAACGGCCCAAGGTAGCTTGGAGGGGTCCGGAGCGAGCGGCAGCATCTTGCCCACGATCTCCATCTGCTCGCCTGTGTCACGATCGCGATAGATCTCGCCGGGGACCGCTTCGAGCAGAAGCTCGCGCCCCGTCGAAGGGGTGCGCAGACGGTAGAGCTGATTGATACTCACGCCAGGGCACTTTAGCGGAGCGTCCAGCCGGATACGCTCACGGCTTGCGCATCCTCGTCTTCCATGGCTACCTGCTCGGTGGGACCGGCTCCAACGTCTATACCGCGCGACTTGCAGACGCCCTGGTGCGGTTGGGGCACGAGGTGCACTTGGTCTGCCAGGAGCGCCATCCCGAGCACCAAGCATTCGTGGACGTCGCCGGCGACTGGGACGGTGGCGGCCTCGTGCTGAGAGCCCTCAGACAGGAGACCGCCGGGGGCCCACGCTGCACCGTGTATCGCCCCGATATCGGGGGTCTACTGCCCTTGTATGTACAGGATCGCTACGAGGGCATCGAGGCGAAGACGTTCGCGCAGTGCACGGACTCCGAGGTCGCCGCCTACGTGCAGGCCAACGTGGACGCCGTGCGCGAGCTGGCAGAGCTCGTGCACCCCGATGTGGCCCTGGCCAACCACCTCGTGATGGGCCCCGCGATCCTGGCGCGAGCGCTGGCGAGTCGGGCGAGCGGGACTCCTTACGCCGTGAAGATCCATGGCAGCGCGCTCGAGTACACGGTCAAGCCTCAGCCGGAGCGCTTCCTCGGCTTCGCGCGGGAGGGTCTCGCGGGCGCACAGACGGTGCTTGTCGGCTCCAGGCACACGGCCGAGAGCCTTTGGGAGGCCTTGGGTGAGGCCGACGGCGAGTCGGTCCGCCGACGCACGCGTCTCGGTCCGCCCGGAGTCGACGTCGAGCACTTCGCGCCGCGCCAACCGGAACAGGCGAAGGCCGAGCTGGGCACGCTGATCGAGCGGCTGAGGGCGGGCGGCGCCGGTGCGGACGACAGCGAAGACGCCTTTGCTCGCGATGAGCCGGCGGTCGCCGGCGCGCTCGAGCGCCTGAGTGACGGCGTGGGCGACGGTGAGTTGGTGGCCTTCGTCGGCAAGCTGATCGTGGCCAAGGGGGTGCAGCTCCTGCTCGACGCTTGGCCGCTTGTATTGGAGCGCTGTCCTCAGGCTCGCTTGGCGGTGATCGGGTTCGGCTCGGACAGGGAGCGCTTCCAAGCGCAGGCGGCGCCGCTCGGCGACCGGGTGATCTTCACAGGTCGCCTCGACCACGACGAGCTCTGCCACGTCCTTCCGCTGTGCGAGGCGCTGGTCGTCCCGAGCATCTTCCCCGAGGCGTTCGGCATGGTGGCCGCCGAGGCCGCCGCCTGTGGCGTGCTGCCGGTGAGCGCGGCCCATTCCGGTCTGGCGGAGGTGAGCGAGACGATTGCCGAGCCCGTGCCTGCGGAGGCCACCGCGTGGCTCTCGTTTCCAATCGACGAGGACGCTCCGCGTGCGATCGCCGAACGGATCGTCGCTTGGCTGACGGCCGACGCGGCCCTCAAGGCGCGGACGCGCGAAGCTCTCGTGTCGGTGGCTCGTGAGCACTGGTCGTGGCAGGGGGTTGCGCGAGGCGTGATCGCGGCTGCACGCGGGGAGCCCGTCGCCCGGCCCTTTGGATAGAGTTTCGGCGCTGATGTCTTTGGGGACGAGTCATCGTGGGTCGCGCGCGCGCCGTTTCGGCGCGCTGCTGGGTGCCGGCTGCCTACTCGTCGGCGTATGCGGCTGTGGCGCCGCCAAGCGCGGCGAAGACGCCGACCTGATCGTGGGCAAGCAGCAGTTCGTGGCCAAGTGCGGCGCGTGCCACACGCTCGCGCGCGCCAACACAAAGGGAACCGTGGGCCCCAACTTGGACGAAGCGTTCAGCGCCGATCTGAATGAAGGCCTCAAGCGCGGCGCGGTGCAGACTGTCGTCGAAGGTCAGGTCCAAAACCCCAACCGCTTCGGGGCCATGCCAAGCGGCTTGGCCAGCGGCACCGAGCTTGCCAGCATCGCGGCCTACGTCGCCCAGTCGGTGGACAGGCCCGGCCAGGACAGCGGCCTGCTTGCCAGCGCGGTCAAGGCTCCGGGAGCGGGCAAGCCGGCCGTGGAGAAGGGCGGCAAGCTCGAAATCCCCGCCGATCCGACCGGTCAGCTCTCCTATCTCACGAACAAGGCGAGCGCCGAACCCGGCTCTGTCTCGATCTCGATGCCCAACATGTCGGGT
>JBAURN010000130.1:0-2763 GCA_049581225.1 Solirubrobacteraceae bacterium | reverse complement strand
AGAGCTCGATGCGGGTCCGCTCGTGGATCAGCTTTGCCCGTTCGAGCAGCGCCAGCGCCTGTGCGGGGGGGCGCGCGGGCAAGTCCTCGGTGAGCTGCTCCCAGCGTGCGCCCAGCTCCTCCAAGCGCTCGATTTCTCCGCGGCCGGCCAGCTCGAGTTCCCGCTCGGCGTGCTCGTGAATCGCTTCGTAGGGCGCGAGGCTCACGCGCGGGCGACCTCATCGGCGGCCTGCGCCCAGGCGTCGCGCAGCTCGCCCAGCATCTCGCTGACCTCCTCCAGCTTGCCCCCGTCCTGTTGCAGGCGCGCGCTGTTGAGGTGGGCCAGGCAGAAGCGGTAGATCGAGTGCAGGTTCTGCGCCACCTCGCCCTGTTCGTAGTCGAGCACACTGTCCAGGTGGGCGATGATCAGCTCGGCTCTGCGCAGCGTGTTGTGGGCGCGCTCCACTTCGCCCTCGCCTATCGCCATGCCGGCTTGGCGCAAAAAGCGGCGGGCGCCGTCGTAGAGCATCACGATCAGCTCGGCCGGGGTGGCCGCCATCACGGCGCCCTGGCGGTAGGCGGCGGGGGACGGGGCGAGACTGCTCATCGGCCCCGAGGGCCTTCGATTGGGGGGCGGGCTGGGCTCATGCTCGCTCTATATCCCCGAGGCGGTCAGCGATTCGGTCTGACTGGTCAACCACGCCGACTGGGAGCTGTTGCGCGAGAGCACGGCTTCCAGCTGGGAATAGGTGGCCTGGAGCGCCTTTTCGCGCAGGGCCAGCATTTCGTTCATGTTTTTGATCTGGATCGTCAGCTGGGTGACTTGGCTGGAGTCCCCGTTGATCCTCGCTTCGAGTGAGTTGCCAGGTTCGGCGACCGAGTTGATCGCGCTCTGCAGGCTTTGCGACCAGCTCTCAAGCATCTTCTGGACGCCGGCCGGATTGCTGTGGACGGCTTCGCTCAGCTTGCTCGAGTTGAGCGTCAACTGACCTTCGATCGAAGATTGCGAGGCGCCTCCGGCGGAGGCGGCGCCGGTGTCGATGCCCACATCCGCCGGACTCGACATTTCCGTGGGCAGGCCCGCGACCGGTTCGTACATCGTTTGGCGCATCCTGGCGAGCAGGCTCTCCAGTTCATAATCGCCGAACAGCGACCCGGTGGCATATTCGCTGGCGCTTTTCGCGTTCGCGACGGGCTTGGTCGTGAGTTCTTTTTGGATCTGGGAGACGGTCGAGTTGTAGAGCTTGATGAACGACTGGACCTGCGTTTCGATCGAGCTCACGCTCGCGCCAGGGGGCTGCACGTCGACTGTCACCGGGCCCGTGCTGGTCAAACCGCTCAGCGTCAGCGTGACGCCGGGGATCGCTTCGGTGAGGATGTTCGAGGCCGAGCTGCCCGCCACCCCATCGATCGTGTATTCGGCGTTCTTGCCTTCCTTGGCGGTGCCTTCCTTTTCAAGCAGCGCTCCGCCCGGGTCGCTCACTTTGATGAATTCCGCGCCGGTGTTCCCGGTGGCGCGAGTGGACAGCACGAGGGTCCCGCTTTCGAGCACGGCCGCGTACACAGTGCCTTTGCTGTCGGAGTTGATCTCGCTGGCCAGTTCCTTGGCGCTCGCGCCCGCCTTGATCGTGTAGCTGTTGCCGTCGATTTCGATCGTGTCTTCTGAGGCGGGGCTGGTGAACGCGAAGCTGCGCTGGGCCGAGTTGGCGAGCTGCGTGACTTCGACCTCGTGTCCCCCGATGCCCGCGCCGCTGCTGGTCGCTACGCCGACGCGGGTGGGATCGCTCGAGGTGACGGTCTGTGAGGTTTCAAACAGCGAGGGCAAGCTGAATTCGGCAGCGCTGAAGGCGAGCTGCTGGAGGCTGCTCTGCAAGCTCTGCAATTGCTGCTTGCTCCCTTCCAGCTTCTGCTGCTCGCCGGTCAAGCGCGTCAGGGGCTCGCGTTCGACGGTCATCAGCGCCGAGATGATCGAGCTGGTGTCAAGTCCAGAGGCGAGTCCGGAGACGGTGATCGGCGACCCCGCGGCGGAGCCGACTGACAACGAGGACATCGGGCGCTACTCCAGCGACTTTCCGGCTGCTATGTCAAGCGCCTCGGCGGGCGAAACTGCTCGCATCTTTCCCTCATGGTCGGCAAGTTCGATCTTGACGCCGCCCTCCGGCTCGATGGAGAAGCGAAGTCTCTGTCCGCTTTCGAGCAGCTGCCTGCATATCCTGCCGGCGGCCTCCATCTGGTCGAGCACCTCGGCTGGGGGTGAGCCGGGCGGATCTTCGATTCCCAGCGCTTGCTGGCCGCCGCGAAGCTCGGCCGCGAAGCTCGACACGTGGCCGGCCGGATCGGCTCCGCCGGCGGGCGTGAGTGGGCCAGAGTGTACGGGCAGGGTAGGCTCAGTAGAGCCCTGTGTAGGCATGATCGGCGAGTGCATGTTGCGTTTTCTCCCTGAAAACGTGTGACGCGACCCTGTCCATGGGCCGCCTCGCGATTGACTTCTAATCCGGTGATCGACCTCTCGTACGAAAACTTTATACGTGGTTCGCCCAGCCGACGAACCATCCTGCTTTTGCGGACCTGCGCAATCGCGAGCGCGGCTTGGGAGCAGACATATACTTGCTACCCCGTTTCTTCGTTTACATGCATCTCCTCTACGCGAAGCCTGCCGCCTGAATCCCATCTCGGCGCCCGCTGTCAGGCCGCCAGCGCCTGCGCCTGAGAGAGCAGGCTCGCGGCGAGTGCGTTGTCGGGGTCGCGCTCCAGGGCGGCGGCGGCGAAGTCCTCGGCCTCACGG
>JBAURN010000129.1:0-7557 GCA_049581225.1 Solirubrobacteraceae bacterium | reverse complement strand
CCGGCGAAGTGCTCGCGCGTCCCGGCGCGGGAGGTCGATCGAGCCGTTGGTCAAAGAGCCACACGACCGTCTCCGCGCAGGCGCGGGGCGGTGTCTGGGCCGGCGAGCAAACGTCGGCTTCGATGGCCAACGCGAGCGCGCCGATCGAGTCAAGGCGAACGGCTGCCGCGCAGGCGGCCGAAGCGAACCGGACTGTGCATGTGGCGCTCTCCACCGCTTATGAGGCGCCCTCGGCCGCCGCCGGCGACGAGTTCGACTTCGAGCGTCCAGGTCGATGAGTGCCCCACACGCATCGGTCACAGTCACGCCGCGGCCTCTGTGGCGAATACACCTTGCCGAGAAATTGCCGCGCATCCTCGTCCAAGCGGCGGCGGTGTTGGGTCTGCTGGCAAGCGCTCGCTACGTGCTGGCGCCGCCCAAGCCGCCTGCCCCTCACGCGGCGCTCGCGAACGCGGCGCTTGTGGATCGCGCGGCCGAAGGTTTCGCTTCGCTGTTCGCGCGCCGCTATCTGAGCTGGAGTTCGGGCGACCTCGAAGCTCGCCGGCGCTCGCTCGCTCCCTACCTGAACTCCTCAATGGAAGCCGAAGCGGGATTGCAGCCACCTGAACGGGGCGAGCAGCGAGTGCTGTGGACTGAAGTCGTTCAGGTACGCCTCGTATCCGGTGGTGAGCGGATGTACACCGTCGCCGCACAGACAGACAGCGACGGTCTGCTCTATCTGACCGTCGCTGTCGTGCGGGAGTCCGATGGCAGCCTCGCGCTCGGCGGCTACCCCGCGTTGGTGGGCGCGCCGATATCCGCCGGCGCCGTGTCTCTGGGTGATCCGCGTGAAGTCGAAAACGCGGCGCTCGCCACCGTCGTCAAGCGGGCGCTGCGCAACTACCTGGACGACGCGGAATCGGAGCTCGACGCCGACCTGCTCGCCGGTGCCCACGTCTCGCTGCCCGGGGCGCCACTGGCCATGCAGACGCTCGACAGTCTTGCCTGGGCACCGGGCGGGCGTGCCGTCATCGCCCTCGTGCGAGCCCGCGACGCGCGTGGCGCCCAATACACGCTGGCCTATGAACTCGACGTCGTCTCGCAGGCTGGCCGCTGGGAGATAGCGGCCATCCAGATCAACCCCGACAGCTAGCTCCCAGCTGATTACCGGCCTGGGATGCCGAGCCAAGCCGATCTCACCAACCACAACGACAAAGGAGTCAAAAATGCACACGCTGCACACGATCAACGCGCTAATGGCGGCGAGTGAAGGAGGAGCTTCACTTGAATCGGCCGCCAGCAAGGCGGGCGAAACTGGACGCAAGGTGGCGATGAGCCTGATCGCGCTTGGTTTTGCGATCGCCTCGATCGTGCTCGCGTTCAGACGCGACTTCAAGGAGGCGGCGGGAATCTTCGCGATCGGGCTGGTCGCGATCCTACTCGCCACTCCCGCCGGGGTGAACGTTTTGCACGACACGGTCAATTCACTGTTCGGGGCCTCCTGAGCTGGCTTGCAAGGCTCGGTTCGAGCCGGCGGAAAGGGGAAATTGGGATGGAGATTCGCTCCTACAGGAGGGTGTTCGACCTCGAACGTCGCATTTATCGCATCGATCGCTTGAGGCTCAATCCGAGTGGTGTGCCGCTGCGAGGAATCCTCTACTGCCTCGTGCTCGTCGCGCTGACGTTGGCGATCTCCTCGTTGCCCGTGATTGGGGCGGCGGTCAAGGCGATGCCCTGGTACATGCGCGATCTTGGGTTGCCCGGCGCAAGCGCCGCGGTGCTGACGATGATCCGGATCGAGGGCAGGCCCGCTCACCTGACGTTGCGCTCGCTACTCGGCTTTGCTTGCGGTCCTCGTCACGTCGTCGGTGCGCGAGCCTGTCGCTCCAGCGAATGTTTCAGTAGCGGGCAGCGCTGGTATCCGCCTCCGCTGCTGTGTATTCCCGACGGCTCAGACGCGCGCCTGCGTCGGCTGCGCTACAGCGGGCCCGGGGCGGTGCTGGTGACCGTCGCCCATCAGCGGGCCGAGTGGCGTGTGGGCGCCGTCGGTCGTCTACTCGGCCGCGACGAGATGACGATCGACGAGTTGCCAGGCGGAGGATCGCTTGCCAAAGGCCAGGTGATCGCTTTGCGGCGCGGCGCGCGGCTGGGAGTGCGATGAGGTGCGCCCTCCAATTTCCCTTGTATACGGCAACTGTGTTTTCGGGACGAGCCTGAGCGACCCGTGGGCGGCCTTCGCGGTTGAAACCGCCTCATACGATTGGCTCTCCAATGAGGGCAAGCGGGGCCGTTTGCTGGCGCTGCTTGGTGCGCTTGACGCGATCGAAGCCGACGTCCAGATCGTGCGTGTCGCCAAGAGCTGGGACGTGGGCACGTATCTGGCCGATCTGGAGCGAACGCCCGGCCAAGGGCGGCACTCGAGTGTGCGCAAGCGCTACATGGGCGAGCACGAGCGTCACCTCGAGCACACACGCGTCGCTGAGCCGACACTGTTTCTGCTCGTCAGCCTGCGCGAACCGGAGCGCGATGTCGCCTCATATGTGTCCCAGGCCGCCGAGCGCCATCCACGTGAGTGGCTGCAATCTCTGAGAAGGGTGCTGTCCGCACGCGAGGGCGGGGTCTTGAAAGCGAGTGAGCTGGAGGGCGTGCGTGTACGTGCCGACCGGGCACACGCTCGCCTGGAGGATTTCCTGCCGGTGCGGGCGGCACGAGGCGTGGAGCTGCAGTGGCTGATCCGGCGGGCGTTTTGTCGTGGGCTCGGCGAGCCCCAGGTGGACGGCCTGCACGAGCCGCGGGCGCTCGTGTTCGAACGCAACGGCGAGGCGCTGCTGGCTCCGCTGGAGGGCGACGTAACTCGCTGGATGGACGGCTACATCGAACACCGCGGGCGTTCCTTGAGGGTCGAGTCCGAGCTGGGGGAGAGCTGGCAGGCGCTGCTTGTGCTGGGTGCGTTGCCTGAGCAGGCGTCCTTTCCGGGGCCGCGTGTGGAGCTGATGTTCGCCCCGGTGGAAAGCCTGCCCTTCGGCGTGGACCTGTCTCTAAACGCGCGCTTTTTGCCCAACGAGCTTGCGCTGCGTGTCGCGCGTCGCCGCGTCCAGGACGCCGATCAGATCGCCCGTGCCGAGGCCGACGGGGATCAGGGCATGTCCGACCAGGGCTATCAACGCACCCAGGAGGCTCGCGATCTGCTCGCCTACCTGCAGGCCTCCAGCCGTCCGCCGCTGCTCAAGGCGACCCTGGCGATCGCGATCGGCGCCCGCAGCGAGCGGGAGCTCACGGAGCGAGTGGAGCTTTGCCGGCGCGCTTACGGCGAGATCCGTCTGCACCGCCCGCTCGGCGATCAACTGGAGCTTTTCCTCCAGCATCTTCCGGCGCAGCACACACGGGTGGCCGGCTATGACGACACGCTCACGCTCGAGCAGGTCGCGGCGACGATGCCGACCGCCACACACGCGGTCGGCTCGCGCCAGGGGTACTACCTGGGCCACACGCTGTCGGGCTCGCGTTGCCCCGTTCGCTTCAACCTGCGAGAGGGCTCTGAGAGCGACCGCAACACGACCATCCTGAGTGTAGGTGCGCTGGGGTCGGGCAAGACTACGCTCGCTCAGAAGCTGAAGTACGAGGCCTTCCTGCAGGGCGCCCGCGTGATCGATTGCGACCCCAAGGGCGATCATCGTTTCCATCTGCTGGAGGAGGTCGCGCCTCACACCGAGACGATCGCTCTGCGTCCCGATCAGGCCTTGCGTGGGATGCTCGATCCGTTGCGGGTTGCGCCCGAGCACCTGCGCCACGACGCAACCGTCTCGTTTCTGTGCGACCTGTTGCCGGGGCGCGCCGACCCCACTTGGGAGACGGCGATCGTCGGCGCGGTCGATCGCGTGGTCGGACGCTCGCGCGAGCCTACGTGCCAGGAGGTTGTGGGGGCGCTCGCCGAGGGCGATGAGGTCGACGCGCAGGTGGCAAAGACGCTTGAGATCTACGCGCGCTCGGGGCTCACGCAACTTGGCTTTGCCGATCCGAGCGCGAAGCTCCCGCCGGTCGGCCAAGCGCAGGTGACCTACCTGCCGATCCGCGACCTACCGGGACCGGAGCCGGGCACGCCGCGCTCGGAGTACACGCAGGCAGAGCGCGTCGGCCAGCAGATCGTGCGGTTGATCGCGATGTTCGCAACGCACCTGATGTCAAGCGAGCGCGAGCGCTTGAAGTTGTTCTCATTGAGCGACGTACTTTAGCGTACACGTGGATCTCCCTCCAATACTGCAAAAGGTAGCGTTCTCCTCGGTCATAGGACGCAGATGTGGACTGTCGTTCGCCGTCGCAGTCGCGGGGATGAAACTGTTGCGCCTTCACTCAGCGGGCGACTGTTTGAGCGGTCTTTTGGGAGAGCCGATGCAGAGCGCGTCGTCGACTCGCGCTCGGTCCGAGGCGCCGCATAAGCTCGGATGATGGCCGCCGGGAAACGATCGAAGCAGCTGGTTGATCCGGTTGTGGGTGAGCCTCGGCCGATCCGGCGACGCTGGCGCGACTACAGGACTGCGTCGGGGCGCAGCCCGGTAGAGGAGTTCATCGATGGGTTGTCTGACTCTGACACTGCGGCTGTGCTGGCCGGCATGGAGGAGGTGCGGGATCGGGGCTTGCGCGCCGCGCGCCATCTGGAGGGCGAGGTCTGGGAGGTGCGGGTGGACGGCGATCGCGTGATCTACCGCATCCTGTTCGCGGAGGAGGGTAGTCGCGGGCAGGTCCTCCTTGCGCTGGAGGGATTCAACAAGAAGACTCAGAAGACGCCTCCGTCCGTCATCAAGCTGGCGATGAGGCGTTTGGCGGACTGGCGGAGGCGAGGCGACCAGAAACGTAAAGCGCGCGGTAAGCGCCCACTGCATCGCTGAGGCCTGCTACACTTATCTCTACAAAGAGATACCAGTGGAGATATTTGACCTCATTCGTTAGGCGGGGACCAATGCCCAAGCGTGACTTCCTAGACAAGATGATCGACAAGCGCACGGCGCGCAACCCTGAGTTTCCGCGCCTGCTGGATGCGGCTCGCCGCCGCCGTGAGTTGCTGCGTTCGCTGGCTGAGCAACGTGAAGAGCAAAAGCGCTCGCAGACAACTGTCGCCGCTGCGATGGAGACTTCGCAGTCTTTCGTCGCGCGCCTGGAGAGCACGGCTGCCGACACGAAGATCTCGACTGTCGATCGCTACGCCGAGAGCCTCGGCTTCATCGTGCAGTACCATCTGATCCCGGCGGCCAAGGCCAACGGGTCGCCGGCGGTTGTGATCCACGCGTAGGCGAGCTGGACGCGAGGAGAAGATTCGCTGAGTGAACCGTAAGGCGCTCTGTTTAGTCGTCAGCGTGCTCTCAGCAGGATGTGCTGCCATCCAACCTAGCCGAGCGCACTGTTTGCTCCGGCTCCCCGGCGGTCCATTCCAGCTCCGGCTCACACGTCTGCCGCATCCTTGCGCCGGCCTCCTGACGCCTCGACCGTGGCCTGGAAGATCATGTGTACACCTACGGCGAGGAGCGCGCCGATCAGGGCGAGCAGGAAGTCGCGGCGCCAACTCGAGGTGACGAGGGTCGCGACCGCGTGGCAGTCGCTCTGGTTGAGGATGCTGGCGCTCGCGGTGCCGCTGCCGGCTTCGGTTCCGCCAGTGATCTTCGGTGTGGAAGCGGGAGGGGGCTCGTGACAGCGCCAGCCAGGGCTATCGTGGACTTCCATCGGCTGAGGCACCGATTCTTGCTTCGAGACATCGCTTCCTGTCACCATTGTCGCGGCTTCGCTGATCTCGAGCGACGGGGACACTGTCGCGCTCGTCGCTTCGCCAGCGGGATCACGTGGGTCGGTGCAGGTGTCTTGCTGGTAGCTCTTGTTGAGGTGGCTGCACGTCAGCGCTTCGGCTAGCACGAGCGCGCTCGGCGCCCCCGAGAGCGCTGGCAGATGCAGCGTGCAGTCATTAATACCTCGCCGGGTGATCCAGTCGGCGTTTGCCGTCACGATCACCGGTCGCCGATTCTGAGACCAGTCCTTCACTTCTCCGCTGAGGACCGTCAATGCGCGCTTTCCAGGGCGCACAGGTTCTGTTTGGTGCAGTTCTTCTTCCACGCTTAATTCGTGGATGATGTTCGCCGTCTGGGGGTCGTCGATGGGATGGGTGTTGACCTGCCCGAGTCCCGCGTGCAGGTGGCTGAAATCTCCGGGCAGGACGATCACGAAGTGTAGCCATCGCCCTGGCGGCGGGTGGTAGCGCGCTTGGAACTGCGACCAGTATTCCGGCGAGCCATTGACGACGAGCTTGATCGGCACCGATTCGTCGCAGCCTTTGGGTTCCGTCTCGAGTCCGATCTGAAAGCCCTCGCTCTGAGTGCCAGGCGTGGGCGGCAACACGCCAATCGCGCCCTGAGACGTGTGGGTCGCTTCGTGCTCGGGAAGCAGGCGGTATGCCAACCCCGTTCCGACTACCAGCAGCCCGACGCCAGCGATGGCCAGCCGCAGGTGCTTTTGCTCGTGCCTCGTAAGCTGCGAGGCGAGCGAGATGATCAGCCCTGTTAGCGCGATCATCAAGAGTAGGAGCACCAGCAGTATCGGCGTCGAAACTTCGCTCGGCGTGCCGATCAACAAGATCAACACGACCAGCGCCGCGAGCGCGAGCACCGGCGCGATGACACGCTCCCGACGCTTCATCTTCAGCCCCCAGCGGCAGGGATGTGGACCGCCGGAGCTTCGGTTGTCGCCACGCCGCCCGTATTGGTGGAAGACGTCGAGCTCGGTAGTGGCGTCGCCGTGCCGGGGTTCGAGATCGTCCCCCTGTTCGCGTCGCCGCTGGATTCCGGTGGTGGTGATCCCGCGGTCGAGGGCCGAGATACTGCACCCGGCTTGCGGTGCATGGGTTCGGGGGGCGTTGGAGCGCTGTGCGCGGATTGGGGGAGTGTCGGAGCGCTCACAATCTGAGCCGACCGCGTCGCTCCAGTTTTTCTCCTTGTGTGCGGGGCGTGGTGGACAGCCGGTTTCGACGCTTCAGATACAACCGCATGCGGGATGGATGGCACCGTGTCCGAGCGCTTCGTCGCCTCATTCGCACTGCCGCAGCCCGCGCCCCCGAAAGCGACCGCCACGGCTCCTGCGACCACGGCAGCATTCGCGCGGAATCCCTGGATTCCTCGATTCTGGCGCATGGTAGGCGAGCATACCTGAGCCAGTTGGGAAATGACTGAGATATGGAACTCATGCTCGCGCGGGTGGATCGGCCGGAGATAAGGCGACTACGAGCGCGAACTGGGTGACTGCACAGGCAGAATAGTGTCGTAGGGTTGTCGTGTTCGTGTCGCATGGAGCGTCATGCTCGTGACTGTTTGTGGTCCGGTCCTTGGCCTGTGTTGTGGCTTTGGCATTGGGTTTTAGGCCAGCCACCCGAGTGTGGGGTGGGTTGGGTCGGTGCTTGACCACCCGCCCTCAAATTCGATTGCGGGTGGTCACGCACCTGTGTGGGGTTGGTGGTGGGGTGGCTGGCATGGCTGGTGTGGTGTTTGGGTTTGGGTGGTGACCGGGATTGGGGTGGTGGGTGAGGATGGTGGTGTGTGTTGT
>JBAURN010000128.1:0-2225 GCA_049581225.1 Solirubrobacteraceae bacterium | reverse complement strand
CGTGCGCGAGATCGAGTTTGCGCCATGCGCCCCGCATGTCCAAAAACGAATCGGTATCTCACGGTTTTTTGTCGGCCGCGCTTCGGGCAGGCAGTCGTGTAGCCACCGCTCGATATCGACGACGATCGCTCGCTCGGCGCCTGCCGTGCGGCAATAGGCAGTATCGCCTTTCAGGGTGACGAGCGCCAATGAGCGCTCGCCGAAGAGCGCCGCCAAGTCGAGCAGCGCGGATTGTGTTCCCGTGGAACGCGAGGTAGCGAGTGCATACTCCAATATGGGGTCGAGCGAGTTCGATGAGTGTCCCCACTTCGACTGTGCGGTGTGGGGAATCTCCTGCTCGAAGACGAGCGCCGCGAACTGCGTTTTGAGAAGCGCGTCCAAGCAGACGTTGTCCGTCACCGTCAGCGATCGTCTCGACGCCGACCGGGTCGCGGGCCGGCGGCACTCGTCTGTCGTTCCTACCGTCAAAGCTCTTCTCCTAGTCGCGTCTGGATTATCGATGTGTAGTCCCCTTACCCGCCCTCGTCTCGAAGTCAGCGTCAGGTCGTGCTCGGTGCCGGATGCCCGGTGCGTGTTGCGCCTTGCTGGGCTTACGGTGCAGGGTTTCGAGCCCTGTGCGTTGCCCGACGCTGCCACTGAGGATTTCGAGTCCCTTGGCGTGGCCCTTTTGGCCGGGTCACTGCCCTTGACGCTCGCCCTTCGCGACTACCGACTACTTTTACTCCACCAGCGAGGTGGTCCAGTTGTGCTCCTGCAGTTGATTGTCAAGTTCGCGTCGCTCCTTGGACATCCCGTCGAGGCGCCCTTGGATCTCACCCACACGGATCTGGCGCACCATCCGGACCTCCGAGCGGCTGTAGCGCGCCAGGCCGTCGTTGGTCGCGGCGCGCACGGCCGCGCGCAGGGTGCCCTGGCGCAGCGGCAGCACGTCCCGCCGCGCGAGTCCCTCGGTGACGGTCTCTCCCGTCGAGAGCTTGGTGCTCGCGTTGGTGTGGTTGATCTGCGCGAGCAGGCGCTGGAGCTCGTCGCACAGCGAGCCCACCTCCGCCAGCAGCTCCCCCGCGCTCTCTGGCGGCTCGTCTCCCTCCTGCACCAAGACGCTCGCGCGCAAACGCTCCTGCAGCCGCGCGATGCGCTTCTGCAAGTCGGACCTTCGATTGAGTGCTTCTCCAACGATCATGTCTCCAGTATTGCACACTATAAGTAGCAATGCCTTGCGCCAATCGCGGGCCTCGAGAGCGGGGTGCGATACTCATTGTCTGTAGACTTATAGGCTGCTTCCTGGCAGGATGACGGAACCGTGGAGCCTAGGTCGCCGGCACATGCTGCGCTTGGGCGGGCGATCCGTGAGTTTCGACTCGGCGCCGGTATCTCGCAGGAGGACCTGGCGGACCGCGCCCGCTTGCACCGCACGTACGTCGGTGGGATCGAGCGTGGCGAGCGCAACGTGAGTTTCGGCAACCTGATCAAGCTCGCAGATGCGCTCGGCGTGCAACCATCACAACTCCTCGCGCGCTATGAGAGCTTTGCTACCGCCGGCGGTCACGGGACGAGTGCGCCGGACCGGTAGCCCGCTGGGTCACCACCTGCGCCGCGAGTTCGGCAAGCTCTCGGGCACACTGCCCAATAGTGCACCAGTTTTGATCGGCTTCGCTCACCTCGTCGACGATGCGCTCAGCGAGATCGGCGGCGCGGATGGTTGCGTCTGCACTGTTCATCCAGATCGGCCTTCAGGCTCGAACGCGCGTCCCGGCATCGCTGCCTCATTTCGCTCGTGACTTGGGTTGGCACGCTGCCCGCCGCCGGTCACCGGCCGCACGCGTGAAGGGTCTCCTTCCTCTACTCCGACGAGGTGAGCCAAACGGGACATAGCTCGCGCAGCTTTGCCGGTCAACCGCCGATCGGTGCAAATCACGGCCATCCGGTCGAGTGTGCGCCGCAGGCGCTCCGCTCACCGGTCCACTCTGGAGGCTAACGTGCCCGAGTGTGGAGCCTTCCGAATTCAAACCGTTCGCCCACCTCGCGACACCGAACGTCGCGCTGTACAGGCGGGTGATGGCGGAATTCGTCACCGCGAAGCGGCGGTTCGTGGTGCATCTGCGCACCGAGGACCTCCACGAAGCCCTCACCCGCGGCGAGTCGGATGGGCACATACACATCGATACGGTCGCCGACGCGCTCTCACAGCTCGTGGAATGGGGCAACCTGCGCGCCGACCCTGATAC
>JBAURN010000127.1:0-2611 GCA_049581225.1 Solirubrobacteraceae bacterium | reverse complement strand
GCCCGACCCCCCCGGTTACTGGGATCTCGTTGCCGCGCGCGGACCGCGCGGGGGCGCGTCGGGCCGCGCGGGCCGTCGCACAGGTTGGCTATCGTTTGTTGCGCTCGGGTCGCGGAACTCGAGGCGAATCGAACGAGGAGGCGCAGGACGATGGCGAGCAGGTGGAGGGTCTCTACCGCGGTCTGTGCGTTGACTTGCGTCTTGGCTTTGGGAAGCGTGGCTTTCGCGGCCACAGTCGTCAAGGGCGGCTCCTACACCGGGGCCCTGATCCCTGCCCGCGACGGCGTCGTGCTCAGCTTCAAAGTGTCGGCCAACGGCAGGAAGGTGACCGGCCTGAGCAGCTCCAACCTGCCGCTCTACTGCAGTGGTGGGGGGCCGCCGATCCCGATCCACTTCAAGAGCGCCTCGATCTCGGGCAAGGGCACTTTCTCGAGCACCGGCGTCTACCACATCCTGGAAGGCCCCAAGAAGGGCCAGCTCGGCGCCAAGCTGAAGATCACCGGCAAGTTCCTTGCGGGCGGCAAGGAGCGGGGCACGCTGGCGACCAACTACGTCGGCTTCGCCAACTGCAGCGGCAAATCGCCGTACTCGACCAAAACCTGAGCTCCGTCGGGCTGGAGTGCCGGCCGGACGCGTGGGCGCCGGCTGGGAGGGCCGCTAAAGCCTGAGCGGCAGCTGGGCCAGTTCGGCCTCGGCGCGGGCGCTCTCGCGGTCCAGGGCGGCCAGAAAGGCGTCGACCACGCGCGGATCGAACTGGGTGCCGGCGTAGCGCCTCAGCTCACTCCGGGCACGCGAGCTGCCGATCGAGTCGCGGTAGGAGCGGTCTGACGTCATCGCCTCATAGGCGTCGGCCACGGCCACTATGCGCGCCTCCAGGGGAAGCCGATCGCCGGAGATCCCCGACGGGTAGCCACGGCCGTCGGGGCGCTCGTGGTGGGCTCCCACCCAGGCTCGCACGTCGGCGAGGCTGGGGTGTTCGAGGATCTGCACCCCCAGTTCGGGGTGGCGGCGCACCACCGCAAGCTCCTCCTCGTCGAGCGGCCCGGGCTTGCTGAGGATCGAGTCGGGGACGCCCACCTTGCCGATGTCGTGCAGCATCCCGGCCAGCCTCACTCGCGCCACGCGCCGCGCGGAGAGACCCAGCTCGCGGGCCATCAGCTCGGCGTAGCGGCCGACGGTCTCGGAGTGGCGCGCGGAGCCCGAAAAGCGCAGGTCCACGGCCTCGGCGAGATCGAGCATGACCGAGAGAAAGCGCTCTCCCTCGGCGTCTCCGTCGGCCGCCTCTGAGCGCGCCAGGTCGCGCAAGAGGGGACTGTGGCGCACGGTGCGGTCGCGACCGCTGTCCTTGGCCGCGTACAGGGCCTCGTCGGCGGCACGCAAGAGCGAAGCGGCCGTCTCCCCGTGCATCGGATAGGTGGCCAGGCCGAAGCTGATCGTGATCGCCACCGAGTCGGCCGCGAACTCCTCGCGCACGAGCGCGCGCAGCCGCTCCGCCACGAGGAAGGCGCCGTCTTGGGATGCGTCGGGCAGGATCAAGGCGAACTCCTCGCCACCCACGCGCGCGGCTGAATCGATCTGGCGCTTGCCTTCGCCGAAGACCCTCGCGACCCGTTGCAGGGCGGCGTCGCCGACCTGATGGCCGGAGCGGTCGTTGACCTCCTTGAAGCGATCCAGGTCGCCCACCAGCACGGTCATCTCGGTCTGCCCGCGGCGCGCCCGCTCGAGCTCGAGGTCCAGCAGCTCGCGGAACCCGCGCCGGTTGGACAGGCTCGTGAGAGGGTCACTGCGGGCGGCGTCATACAGTCGAGAGATCAACTGCTCCACGCGCACCCGCATGGCCATGATCACGAACGCCGCCACCAGCAGCGTGCCCATCCCCACCAGCCACCACGCGGGAACACCGCTGGGAGGGCGATGAGCGAGCAGCAGCGCCCCATAGGCGACTCCCACGTACGCGATCTGCAGGGCGGCGTCTTTGCGCGAAAGGAAGTAGGCCGCGTACAGGAAGATCCACAGGTAGAAGAACACGAGCGGGCTGGGGCTCTCCCACGAGAAATAGGCCACGCCGGTGATCAGGGTGCTGCCCCAGGCCAGGGCGAGCGGCAATGTCCAGCCGGGCAGCCTTCGGGAACCCCAATACAAGAGGCCCGCGACCAGATACGCGTTGGTCACGATCGCCAGCAATCCCGCTTCGTTTTGGTGGGAGGGGTGTGGCAGGACCACCGTGAGCGCGGCCAGTGTGGCGCCGGCCGCGAACAGCCCGGACAGCACCTTGGCCACCAGGCTCGTCTGGAAGCTTGCGCCCGTCATGTACCCACCGAGCGCCCCCTCAGGCGCTCCACGACCCGAAACATCCTTCATTTTCGAGATATCGGACGATGGCCGGTCCTACATGAGACCATTCGAATGACAGGGACGCGCTTGACCTCGGCGGCGTTCGTGTCGATCAAGCTTGCAACGATGAAGCGCGTCCAATGAAGCGCGTCTAATGAAGCGCGTCTAATGAAGCGCGTCTAATGAAGCGCGTCTCGATGCTGGCTTGTGCGCTCGCGATGTGCTGTGCCGCCGCACGAGCGGACTCGCCACGTGCGTCCACTGCACGTGCGTCCAC
>JBAURN010000126.1:0-3237 GCA_049581225.1 Solirubrobacteraceae bacterium | reverse complement strand
GGGTCGCGGCGCTGGCCACCAATCTGGGCTGGTCACCGGGAGCGATCGTGCTCGGCGCCCGCGACTACGCGAAGGCGTGGGGCAGCGGCGAACCGAGCGCCTACGAGGTCCAGGTGAAGCCCGGGTTCTCACTCGCGGCCGTGCGGCGCAACCTGGCGCAAGCGATCGCCCCCGCGACTGGACTCGCGGTGGAAACCGTGGGCGCGCGCCGCCAACGACACTACGCGCTCATGGATCAGGGCCTCGCGCGCTTCAGCGAGCTGAAGCTGCTCGTCCTGATCGCCGGCGCCCTGGCGATCGCGGGCGCCCTGGGCTCCTTGATCTGGCAGCGCCGCGAGCTGATCGCCTTCATGAAGGTCGACGGCTACCGCCGCGGCGTGCTGTGGCGGTGGCTGCTTTGCGAGAGCTTGATCATGCTTGTTGCCGGCTGCCTCACGGGTGCCCTGTTCGGCTTGTATGGGCAGCTGCTGATCAGCCACGCTTTGGCGACCGTCACGGGGCTGCCGATCGCCCTCGGCGCTGAAACGGTGATCGCCTTGACCAGTGTGGTGTCGGTCAGCGCGCTGGTGACGGCGATCATTGCGATGCCCGGATATCTGGTGGTGCGCGTGCGGGCGAGCACGGTTGGGGCGGCGTATTGAGGGGTGTTACGATGCGATACAGATGGCCGCCGTACCAATCAGCATCCGTCTACCCGAACAGACCGTGGGCCGGCTCGCCGACCGCGCCGACCGCTCCAACATGCCTTCGCGCACCCTCGCGCAGCGCTACGTCGAGGAGGGTCTGCGCATGGACGAACACCCGCTGATCCGCTTCGCGGACGGACCCTCAGGCCGCCGTGCGCGACTCTTGGGCGGTCCCGACGTGTGGGAAGTGATAGCCGTGGCGCGCGATCACAACGGCGACCTCGCCGAGACCGCGGCGTATCTAGAGCTTTCGCTGGGTCTTGTGCAGACCGCCGCCGCTTACTATGCGGCCTACCCGCGGGAGGTTGACGAGCGGATCGAGCGCAACAGCCGCGAGTCCCGCGAGGCTCACAGCGCGTTTCTCGCGGCCCGCGACGCTCTCTCGGGTTGAGGCTCCTACTCGATGAGATGCTCTCGCCGGCGATTGCGCGGGAGTTGCGGACTCGTGGTCACGATGTCCAAGCGATCCAAGAGCACACCGAGTGGTGTTCCTTTGACGACCGTCGTGTCGTTGACCTCGCACGCGGTGAGCGTCGAGCGATCGTGACCGACAACCTCGTCGATATGCGACCCCTGCACTACGAAGCGATCGCGCCTGGCGGCCCCGGCGATTACGGCATGGTCTTCATTCCCGGGGGCCGCTCGCGCACCCGTGCCGATACGGGAAGGATCGTGGCGGCCCTCGAGCACAAGCTCACCGCGTATCCAGGCGACGAGGATCTGGCGAACGGCGAGGACTGGTTGTAGGGAGGCAGTTACGGGCGCGTGGGGCCGCCCAACCAGCCCTCACAAGCAAGGCCGCCGGCCGTGACTAGGACCTCAGCTCTCGCTCGTCCAGATCGTCGGGCATAGGCACCTCTTGCGGCGGGGCGCCGCGCTCGTCCTCCCAGGACACGAACGCCTCTCCGTCGCGGCCCGCGTGCTGTCCGTCGCCACCGAGCGCAAGCAGCACCAGCCGGTCTGGCCCACGGTTGACCAGTTGGCGGCGCAGGTGCGGTGCGACGCGGACGAGCTCGCCCTGGACGAGCTCGATCGGCTCGCCCTCGACCAGCAGGCTCAACCGACCCTCAAGCACTAGATAGACCTCCTCTTGGTGCTCGTGGCGATGAATACGACCACGCTGGCCGGGCTGGAGCGCGAGCTGGTTGAGGCCGAAGGAGCTAACCCCCAGCTCGCGGCGTAGCGCCACGAAGCGCTCGTCGGTGTCCGGGTCGAGGCGGGCGCGTGCGAAACCGTCCTGCATGCGGGGATCTTTACATGAGGCACGCGATCCTGTCCGCTGACCGGGGAGCACGCGACATATCGATCGTGTAGATCGGCGTGGCCCACCCACTTTGGCGCAAACCGTGCCCGCTTCCTTGCATCTTCTCAGAAAGTTGATAAGCTTAGTGAGAAATGATGATCCTCCTGGTTCTCATCCCCGTCTGGACCTCCTTGATCGTGCTGGCGCTCGCGGTTTGTGCGGCGGCGCGGCAAGGAGATTCCGACTGGAGAGCGGTCGGCGCCGCGCATGCCGACCGCTCTCCGCGCCTACCCCTCTCCCGGGCGCCGACAGAGCAAGGGCAGCCACCCGCCGAGGAGACACGGCGGGTGGCTGCCTAGCTCGAGCTCCGACCGGAAGCCCCCATTCCAAGTAACCTCGGGGCGTGCCAGTGGGAGCGCTCCAAAGCACAACCGCGGCGCCGGACGCGCCCTTGGGCGAAGCCGCCTCGCGCTTGACGTGGGAAAGGGCGGGCTGGGTGGGGCTGATCGCGCTGGCGCCGGCAACGCTGATCTATCTGAGCTTTGAAGCGGGAGGCTACTTTCCGAGCGCGCCCGGCTATGTGGCGATCGTGCTGGCGGGCGCGCTTGTGCTGAGGACGACGCTGGCCGAGCGTCCGTTCGAGGGGCTTAGTCGCCCACTGGCCATCCCACTCGGCGCCCTGGTCCTATATGCGGCCTGGACACTGGCCTCGACGGGCTGGTCGCAGGCCACCGCCCACAGCCTGGACGCCTACTCGCGCGTGCTGCTCTACGTACTGGCCTTCTTGCTCTACGGCTCGGTGAGGTACACGAGGACAAGGGCGGCGTGGCTGATCAAGGCGGTGGCGGGCGGGCTCGCCTTGGTTTGCGCGGCGGGACTCGTCTCGAGGGTGCTGCCCAACACGTGGCCGACCGCGACCTCGTTCTATGCGGATCGCCTGAACTACCCGCTGACCTACTGGAACGCGGAGGGCATGGTCGCGGCGATCGTGCTGATCCTGGGGTTCCACCTGAGCGCCGACCGGGCCGAGCATCCGGTGGTGAGGGTGATCGCGGCGGCGGCGCTGCCGGCGGTGGGCGCCACTCTGCTGCTGACCTTCTCCAGGGGCGCACTGGGCGTGGCGGCGATCGGGCTGATCTCCTACTGCGTGCTGACCCGCTTCTCGACGTTGCCGACGGCGCTGATCGCGGCGGTGCCGACCATGGCGATCGCGATGCGCTCGGCTTGGGACGCGACCGAGCTGGCGAGCAAGCACCCGACCGACGCGCTGGCGGTCTCCCAGGGGCACCACGTGGCGGTGGTGGTGGC
>JBAURN010000125.1:0-5195 GCA_049581225.1 Solirubrobacteraceae bacterium | reverse complement strand
CTCAGACAGTCGGTGCCCCCGGCCTGCTCGCGTGCGACCAAGGGCACCAGCGGCGGCGTCAGTGCTGCTCGATCCCATCGAACCGGATTGCGGCCCGTGTCGCGAACACGAACTCGCCGCAGCGGTGGATGAGACCCGCTGCGTTCAGCGCGGCCACCGCGTCGGTTGTGTCGAGCCTGCGCCCGATCTCCACCACCAGCTCCTCGACCGACCACACGCATTGGCCATCGCTGAGAAGCAGCGTGAGAATGGTTCCCTCGGTGCGACGGGCGCACTCGGCGACCGTCTCGTTAGTCTGACCCTGCATAGGACTTACCTCCTGTGCCGGCCCCGGGCGGCTACCACCGCGCCGGGGCGCTTGTTGATGGACACGCCAGGCATCGTGCTTGGCGTGCTTGCTCACACTCCTTGTGGGGGAGCACGATCGAGGTCGCCGGGCACGACAAGCTCCGAGCCCGAAAACGCCTGCAAGATGTTTGAGACGACCCTAATCTCGTCCGGCGGCAGGGTCGCTCTCCACACGTAGTGGATCGCGCGCTTGAGCCGCAGCACTCGCATCGTGCAGCCCGTCTGCATCGTCAGCTTTACCGAGACATGGACAATCGAGCGCGGCATCGCCGGTGAGCGCGCCGACTCCCACAGCGTCTCCTTGCCACGCCTGCCCTTCACGAAGTACGACGACAGGTACGCCGCCGCGTTCTGAGCTGGTTGGGGCTTGATCTTCCGCTCAGCGAACCCGAAGCCATACTGCGGCGCAAGCTCGGCCAGGCGCTCTATGTAGAGCCGGGCACCAGCCATCTGTCGAGCGGTCCCGTAGGCGAGTACCGGGTGGACGTGCAGCACTCCGCGCGCCTGCATCTCCCAGACGCGCGCCACCAGCCACACCGACCCATTCCCCACCCTTTTGACCGTCTCCTGATAGGCGCGGCGATGCAGCCGACGCCACCGTTCCGCCGCCGACTCGTTCCACGCGCGAGCGGCGACACGATCGACCCGGCAGCCGAGCTTGCCCGAGTGCTTATGCTCACCGAGCGCGGCGCACGCCTGCTCGTCCCACGGCAGCTCATCGGCGCCAGGAGCGGTGACGGCGCTCAAGAGGATGTCCCCGCGCACGGTCTCCAGATTGCGGAACAGCTTCTGGCGCTGATCCCCAGCCCACACCGGCCCGTACTCCGGACAGCGGCGAGAGCGGCAGACCTTCCCCCGACCGTAGAGCCTGCGACCGCAACTGCGGCACCGGCCAACCACGCTCGGATCGACCAGCGGCCGCCGCGACGAGCAGGCGTTCCGACGATTAGCCATGTCGGCTACCCCGGCGTCCCGAATTGGGTCGCATGCGACCCAACCGCGTGCCAGCTGCGACCGTTTTGCGACCGCAAGCCGGCCATGCTCCCGCAAATCGGCGGTTTTTCGTGCGCGCCGCTTCGCCCTTGTGCGCTGGCGTTTCCCCTGCGGCAGACCCGCTTTCGCGAACCTCCGCAGGAGTCCCAACCAGTGGAGACGCCGGGAATCGAACCCGGGTCCGTGGTCGCGTGAGAATGGCTTCTACGAGCGTAGCCGGCGCTCTGATCTCATCCCCCGCTCGCCTCGCCGGCCGGGTTGTGGGGGACCAGCCTCCTGAGGTTTTCCCGGGTCAGCGGAGGCGGGCCTCGCCGGGTGAGCCTACTTTCTGATCCCGAGGACCCCCGCCGTAGGCGAGCGGGGCTCGAGACCTCGTGCCTTAGCTATTGACTAAGCAGCGAGGGCGTACTCGTGAGAGTCCGCACTTATGGTTTTCCCGGGTGTTTTACGAGGCCGCCCGGGACCTCGACTCGCGACCATCCACACGAGCCGACCGCGTCGAAGCCTGTCGTCCCCTTGGATGTCCTTCGTGACCAGTGTAGCCGGACCCCTTGGTCCAGTGCTCGACCCTGTGTCACAGCGGCTCGGACGCTGCGGCTCGACGCTTAAACAAGTCGACGCGGTCCCGGGCCGCTTCGAGGAACCTTTCGCCGGTTGGCCCGAAAGCCTTCCGACGATTGGTGGCGCGGCCTCACACCTCGGTGGCCTCGCTCTTTGCGGCTCGGGGTCCGCGTCTACATCCAACGTACGCCTGTCCCAGACCGCCGTCAAGGGCATTTTCGCGACAACCCCGCATGTTCCGCAAAAATCGATCTCCCGAGTCGTGGGACCGGCTCGGAGACCACTTAGGGGCGGCTTATCGCAGCTGCCACAATGGGCGTATGGACAGCGATCTGCCGGTGGTGAGCGAGAACCCGTTCGGTGGAGCAAGCGGTTCGGGGGCGATCCCCCAGCCGGCCTCGGCGACGATCCCCGGGCGGGCCCTGCCCGGAGCACATGAGCCGCACGGAGGCGAAGCGCCTTTTGGCAGGCCCGCCCGTTCCCTGCGCAAGCGCGCGGGTAGTGCCTTGGCCGGCTTGGCGGCGATCGCGGCCAAGTTCGGGGCCTACATCAAGAGCGGGGCGCTGCTCTTGGGCAACGCCAAGTTCCTCACGACCGGGGTGACGGCGCTGGTGTCGGTGGCGGCCTACAGCCTGTTCTGGGGCTGGCAGTTCGCGGCCGGCTTCGTGGCGCTCCTGTTCGTGCACGAGATGGGGCACGTGATCCAGCTCAGGCGCGAGGGGATCAAGGCAAGCACACCCATGTTCATTCCCTTCCTGGGCGCCGCCATCTTTTCTCGCTCGCTCGGCGACAACGCGCTGGCGGAGGCGCGCGTGGGCTTGGCCGGACCCATACTGGGCACACTCGGCGCGGTGGCAGTGGCGGTGGCCGGGGCAATCACCGGCAGCGACCTGCTGCTTGCCCTCGCCTACCTGGCTTTCTTCCTGAACTTGCTCAACCTGATCCCGGTCGTCCCATTCGACGGGGGACGCGCGATGGCGGCGGTCGCGCCGTCCATGTGGTTTCTTGGGATCGCAGGCCTGGTGGCAATGATCCTGCTGCTCGGCAATCCGTTCCTGCTGATCTTCATACTGCTCGCCCTGCGCGAGATGCCCACCCGCTGGCGCCAACTGAGATCGCGCTCCATCGAGCAGGCCGCCTACTATCGCGTGCCACGCCGCTCACGGATCGCGATCGGCGCCGTCTATCTCGCCTTGATCGTGGTGCTGGCCTTCGGAATGTCCCAAACCCACATCCTGGTGAGCGCGGGCCACAGCTTCCGCTCGATCTGAGCAACCTGTAGGCTGCTCGCCAGGGGTGGGATATTTCTGGCAATCGGGACCGGGAGAGGGACCATGGGACATCGGCGCAAGACAGCTATTGGACTCACCCTCCTCGCGCTCATGGCCACGGCACTCGGGGCATCCGGCTGCGGTTCCTCCTCCAAGCCGCTCACGCGCGCCGAATTGACGGCCAAGGCCAACGCCATCTGCAAGACCGTGACCGCGAAGATCTCCTCGAAGTCGATCAGCACCGAACAGCAGGTCTCCCGTGTCGCCGGCGAACTCGCCGCCTTCGAGCAGACGGCGCTCACGAGCTTGAGCAAACTGGTGCCACCCGCCGAATTGGAAACCGACTGGAAAGTGTTCGTGTCAGGCGCCCAGACGCTGGCTGAAAATACGGCCAAGCTGGGCGAATACGCGAGATCGAAAAACCTCAAAGCGGCCAAAGCGCTGATCCTCTCCAGCGAGGCCACCCAGAAACAGATGGTGGTGATCGCAAAGCGCGACGGGTTGACCGCCTGCGAACAGGTCGCTTAGCGCGGGCCTACCGTCGGGCTTCGCGCAAGCCTCTTTCCATGTCGCGCTTGGAGTCGCGCTCGCGCATGGTCTGGCGCTTGTCGTAGAGATCCTTGCCGCGCGCGAGCGCGATCTCGACCTTGGCGTGGGAGTCCTTGAAATAGATGCGCGTCGGAACCAGCGTGAGCCCCCGCTCGGAGACGCGCCCCGCAATGCGCTCGATCTCCTTGCGGTGCAGCAACAGCTTGCGGGGACGCTCGGGGTCGTGGTTCTCTCGCGAAGCGGGCAGGTAGGGAGGGATGTGGACCGACTGCAACCACAGCTCGCCCTCGCGGATGGCCGCGTAGCCGTCCTTCAGCTGCGCGCCGGAAGCCCGCAACGCCTTGACCTCGCTGCCCTGCAGCGCGACGCCGCACTCGATCCGCTCGGTCAGCTCGTAGCGATAGGAGGCGTAGCGATTGCTCGCCACGTCGCCGGCGCCGATCTTGCGCTTGCTGCCCTTCGATTTGGCCACAGGAGCGAGCCTAACGGGCCAGAGCGAGATCCACGCGTCCGGCGGAGACATCCACTCGCACGACCCTCACGTCAACGGGGTCACCGAGACGTAGCGTCGCGCCTGAGCGCTCTCCGCGCAAGATCGTCGACTGCTCGTTGAGACTCCACCAATCACGCTCCTCCCCCGCGTTCAGCAGCCTCACCGGCAACATCCCCTCGTAGATGGGCTGCTCCCCAAAAACAATGAATGCCCCCGCCCCGATCAGGCCGGTGACCTCCCCCCGAAACACCTGGTCGTAGCCGTCCTCGAGCAGGGCCTGTTCCAGCAGGAAGCAGGCGGCGATGTCATCGCCCTTGTGCTCGATCTTGGCGGCCTCGCGCTCGCGTTCTGAGGTCCATTCGCCGAGCTCGGCCAGCTTGGCCCCGGGACCGCGCTTGCGACCCTTCTCCCCCGTCCCGACGGACGCCAGCAGGGCACGATGGCAGACGAGGTCGGGGTAGCGGCGAATCGGCGAGGTGAAGTGGCAGTAGCAGGCCGAATGCAGGCCGGCGTGACCGACGTTGACGGGCGAGTAGCAGGCCTGCTTGAGCGAGCGCAAAACGAGCGAGGAGAGCGCCACGCGACCGGTCCCGGTACGGCGTACGTGGGCATCCACGCGACGCGATATCTCTCCCACCAGGTCGGCGGCCTGCGCCGGGAACAGAGGATCGGGCAGGGGCGGTGTGGACACGCCAAGCGAGTCGAGCTGCTCCACCAGCCTGCGAATGCGCTCGGGATCGGGACGCTCGTGGACCCTGTACAGGCACGGGATGCGCACTTCGGCGAGTCGGCGCGCGACCGCTTCGTTAGCGGCGATCATCAAGTGCTCGATCAGGCGGTGGGACTCAGTTTGGGCGCGGGGCACGACCGCTAGCACGTTGCCGTGCTCGTCGAAGGAGAACTCGGGCTCCTCGGAGTCGATCACCAGTGCGCCGGAGGACTCGCGCGCGGCCTGCAGCTCGGCGGCCGCGGCCCGGGCG
>JBAURN010000124.1:0-6432 GCA_049581225.1 Solirubrobacteraceae bacterium | reverse complement strand
GTCAAGGCCGACGTGGAGGCAGGCTCGAGCCCCGCCGCTTCCGCCGCTTCGCCGAGGACCGAAACGTCCTCCGCCCCCGCGCCGTCCCCGTCCGCCCCCGCGCCGGAGCGCCCTCCGGTCGGGGACGTGGCGAGCGCCAAGGGCGAGACGACCACTGTCGAGCTATCGCGCACGCAGCGCACGATCGCCAGACGCATGGCCGAGTCCAAGGCGACCATCCCCGACTTCACGCTCACCGCCGACATCGACATGGAGCGCTGCGTCGATTTGCGCGCCGAGCTGAAGCGACTCGCACGCGCCGGCGAGGGGCCGGACAAGGCGCCACCGACCTACAACGACATGATCGTCAAGGCGTGCGCCCTGGCCCTGCGCGACCACCCCCGAGCCAACGCCGGCTACCGCGACGGACGCTTCGAGTTGCACTCGCGAGTCAACGTCGGCGTTGCCGTCGCATCGGGCGCCGACGATCCGCTTGCCGGCGGCCTGGTCGTCCCGACCGTGTTCGACGCCGACACCAAGGCGCTCGGGGAGATTGCGCGCGAGACCCGGGCCTTGGCGACGCGCGTGCGCGACGGATCGATAACTCCGCCGGAGCTGAGCGGCGGCACGTTCACGGTGTCCAACTTGGGGATGTATGGCATTCGCGAGTTCAGCGCGATTGTCAACCCGCCGCAGGCCGCGATCCTCGCGGTCGGCGCGCTCGCACCCCGCCCCGTCGTGCGCAAGAAGAAGATCGCCACGCGCGCCACGATGACGGTCACGCTCAGCTGCGACCACCGCATCGTCTACGGCGCCGACGCGGCGCTGTTCCTCGGGCGTATCTGTGAGCTGCTGGAAGAGCCGGCGGCGCTGACGCTGTGAGAAATTCCTACCGGACCCGTCTGTAGACTCGCAGACAGGAGTCATCATCCCCGCCCGGATCACGCCGGCCCGAGGCCGACCGGCCCGGGAAAGGGGGTGAGAGAATGAACAACTACATAGTGTTTGTTCTGGCGATCACGCTCATGTTTGCGGTCATCCGCCAACTGAGATAGCGCCGCTCCAGCCCTGGCGCGAGTCGGCCTCGATTCTCGCCAGGGCGCCTACAAAGCTGGAGCCCGGCAAGCCGGGCTCCAGATGATGCGAATGAACCAAGACATAGTGCTCATTCTGGCGTGCCACTTATGCTAACACGGGAGAGGACACATGGAACAAGATCAGCCCATCCCAGCCCTCCAGATCCACCACCTTGGCACAATTCCCTATCGCGACGCGCTCGCGATCCAGGCCGAGCACCAGGCGCACCGCCAGGCCGATGAGATCCCCGACACGTTGCTCCTACTGGAGCATCCGCCCGTGTACACGCGCGGCCGACGGGCCGCCGATGACGAGCTATCTCTCGGCGAGGACTTCTACCGCGCGCGCGGCATCGAGATCGTGGCTACCGACCGTGGTGGCAAGGTCACTCACCACGGCCCCGGTCAGCTCGTGGGCTATCCGATCATGCGCGTGGTTGACATTGGCGCGCACCTGCGCAAGATGGAGACAGCGATCGTGGTGACATTGGCCGAATACGGCATACAGGCCCGCTCACGCTGCGATGAGGGCATCGACTACACCGGCGTGTGGGTGCAGGATCGCAAGATCGCCTCGATCGGGGTGCACGTGTCCAAGGGCGTCTCGACGCACGGCTTTGCGGTCAACGTGACCAACGACCTGGAGCCGTTTTCGTGGATCGTCGCGTGCGGCCTGCCCGACGTGCGGATGTCCTCACTCGAACAAGAGCTGGGGCACACGCCCGACGGTGGCGTCGATGCCTTCGCCAACCGCATTGCCGACCGCTTTTGCGAGGTCCACGGTTGCCGCAAGCTCATGGACGCGCCCGAAAGCATAACCGTCGCGACGTCCGCGGCTCATACCGTGGTGAGTGCATGAACACGCCACCCAGCGCCACCGAAGACCGCAAGCACGTGACCCGCTCCCGCTCAAACCCCGGCGGCATGGACGTGCTGCGTGTGCTCGGCTCCGACGTGCGCCCGTTGCGCGAGCGCAAGCCACCCTGGTTCAAAGTCCCGGCCGCCGGTGGCGCGCGCTACCGCGAGCTGTCGGCCCTGATCAAAGAGGAGAACCTGCACACCGTCTGCCAGGAGGCGGCTTGCCCGAACGTGGGCGAGTGTTGGGAGCGGGGCACCGCCACGTTCATGATCCTCGGCGACACCTGCACACGTCGCTGCGGCTTCTGCAACGTGAAGACCGGCAAGCCCACCTGGAACGATCCTCTGGAGCCGGCTCGCGTGGCTCGCTCGATCGCGCGCATGGGCTTGCGCCACGCCGTCGTCACCTCGGTCGACCGCGACGACCTCCCGGACAAGGGCGCCTCGGCGTTTGTGGGGGTCATCAGACAGGTGCGAAAGCAGGCCCCGGACTGCCAGATCGAGGTGCTCACACCCGACTTTCAGGGCCAGGAGATGCCGCTCGCGAAGGTGATCGCCGAGCGGCCCGACGTGTTCAACCACAACGTCGAGGTGGTCCCGCGCCTCTATCCGATCGCCCGCCGGGGCTCAGAATTCCTGCGCTCATGTCGCGTGCTGCGCAGCGCCGGCGAAATGGGCGAAGGCGAGGTCGTCACCAAGTCCGGACTGATGGTGGGCCTCGGCGAGACCCACGAGGAGATGGTGGCCACGTTCGAGGTGCTGCGCGAACACGACGTGCGGGTGCTCACGGTCGGTCAATACCTGCGCCCCTCCGAGCGTCACCTGCCGATCGTGCGCTACTGGCATCCCGACGAGTTCACGGCCCTCGAAGAGGCTGCGTACGCGCTCGGCTTTGACCACGTCGCCGCCGGACCGCTCGTGCGCTCCTCCTATCACGCCGACCAGCACGTGGGGTGGGTGGGACGTCAAAAAAATCCCGGTGTCGGCCCGCTCGCCGCGAACGGGTAGCTTCTCCGTCGCGAGCGGATGGGTCCGGCTCTCGGTCGACCGGTCGGCTTCGCGTGCCCGAGCGGATAGTCTCGCCCGATCTTTACCGCCGAGACACCGCAGATATGACCCGCGTGGGCGTGCTGGCCGTGGCGCTGGCCTTCATCCTTGGCTTCGCGTTCCTGACGATCGGGGGCATCGAGCAGTACGGGATCAACGTGCAGAGCGTGCTCTCGGTGATCGTGCTGGTGATCCTGACGGTTGGCATCGTCGGGGCGTTGCGCAATCCTCCTAGGAGATGAGAGGCCTCTCATGAGCAAGTCGCCCTTCCTGCCGCAGGGAGGCAGCTCCCGACGTGCGCGAGCCCTCGCGCGGCGCAGACGCAGGCGCAGGCGTGCGTTGGTGGTGGGGACGATGGCGATCGTGATCGGCGCGATCGCCGTGGCGCTCGTGCTCTCGCACTCGAGTCTCACGCACGGCTCTCCTTCCGCGACGCGCAGCGACAAGACCCACCGCGATCATCGCTCGCGTGACAGCCGGGACACAGGGGCGAGCACCCGCTCGGCCTCCACTTCAAACCCCGACGTGGCTTCCGGGTCCGCCAATGCTTCCGGATCGGGCGGCTCCACTCTCTCGCCGGCGGGCCTGCCCCTGGGCCACCCGCCGCTCGAGCTCGACTTGAGCGGCGTCGAAGACCCGGTGCTGGCCTCCTTCCATCGCCCGCCCAGCGCCGGCCTCCTGTTCGACCTGAACACGGGCCGGGTCCTGTGGCAGCTCAACCCGCTGGAGCGGTTGCACATCGCGAGCCTCACGAAGATGATGACCGCGCTGCGGGTGGTGCGCACGTCCTCCGCCGATTCCCCCGTGCTCGTGACCAAGGCGGCGGTCGCGTCCGCCGGCTCCAAGGTCGGAGTGCTGCCGCTCGGCAAGAGCGTGCGCCTGGAGACGATGCTCTACGGCCTGCTGCTGCCTTCGGGCAACGACGCGGCCGTAGCGCTGGCTCAGCACGTGTCGGGCAACATCGGAGCGTTCGTGGCCACCATGAACCAGGAAGCGGCACACCTGGGCATGGGCTGCACCCACTACACCTCGCCGTCGGGCTACTTCAACGCTCGCAACTACTCGTGCGCGGCCGATCTGGCCGAGTTGGCGCACGTCGATCTGGAACAGCCCCTGCTCGCGAGGATCGTGCGCACCGAGAAGGCGGTCGAGCCGCTGCCGATCAAGGGCGGGAAGGTCTATCTCTACAACAACAATCCCCTGCTCGTCTACGGATATCCGGGCGCCACGGGCTTGAAGACCGGCTACACCGAACTGGCGGGCGACTGCCTGGTGGGGACCGCCGAGCGCCACGGCGTGAGGTTGGGCGTGGTGCTCCTGCACTCACCCGAACTAGGACGCCAGGCCGAGTACCTGCTCGACCGCGGCTTCGAGGACGTCTACGGCCAGGCGCCGATCCCGGCGCCACCGGTGCCGCTCGGCCGCTGAGCCCAAAATCTCGCTTGGTGCGGCGACTCCGAGCCTGCCGGAGTCGTTTGGGCGCAGCGAGGAGTAGCCTTACTCCCTAGATATTGACTGGCCAGTCAGCCAAAGGGAGAGCACTGTGGATCTTGACGATACGCCCCAGCAGGCAGCGCACCGCGCCAAGGTAAAAGCCTGGCTTGAGGAGCACAAGGCAGAGGCGCCGGTCCTGAGCGGACCTGGCGCGATCACCGACGAGGATCAGATCATCGCCGCCAGGCGCGCCTGGCAGGGCAAGCTCGCCGAGGCCGGCTTGGCCGGGGTGACGTGGCCCAAGGAGTACGGCGGCCAGGGCCTCGGCCCGATCGAGCAGGTCGTCTGCAACCAGGAGCTCGCCAAGGCCGGCGTGCCCGGCATCCTCGACGCGATCGGCGTGGGGATGCTCGGACCGACGATCATCGCCCACGGCACCGAGGAGCAAAAGGCTCGCTACCTGGGGCCGATGCTGCACGGCGACGAGGTCTGGTGCCAGCTGTTCTCAGAGCCCGCGGCCGGCTCGGACCTGGCGGCGGTCCAGACCAGGGCCCGCCTCCAGGACGACGGAAGCTGGCGCCTGAGCGGCCAGAAGGTGTGGACGACCAACGCCCAGTTCTCCTCCTACGGCCTGTTGCTCGCCAGGACAGACCCCGAGCAGCACAAGCACAAGGGCCTGACGATGTTCATCATCCCGATGGACGCACCCGGTGTGACCGTCAGGGGCTTGCGCCAGATCTCCGGCGAGGCCGAGTTCAACGAGGTGTTTCTCGACGACGTCAAGCTGGAGGAGGACGCGGTCGTGGGCGGCGTCGGCAACGGCTGGGGCACGGCTTTGACCACCCTCATGTTCGAGCGCGTCACGATCGGCCTCGGCGGCGAGGGCCTCGGCTACAACTCGGTGCGCTTCGCCAAGGGCATCGCCTCAGACGTTCACGGCCGGCGCGACTCCGAGGTGCGCAAGCAGCTCGGCGAGATCGCAAGCGAACTGCTGGCGGTCCGCTTCACCGGCTACCGCACCTTGACGGCCTTGCAGAAAGGGCAGATCCCGGGTCCCGAGGCCGGCTTGGCCAAGGTGACGATCGTCAATGGGGCGATCAAAGCGGGCGACCTGATCACCGACGTGCTGGGCCCGGACGCATTGGATGAGAACAGCGAGTGGGCCTACATGATCTCCTTCCTGCCCGGCCTGAAGTCCGCCGGGGGGACCGAAGAGATCCTGCGCAACACGATCGGCGAGCGCGTCCTGGGGCTCCCTCCCGAGCCGCGCCTTGACAAGGGAATCCCATTTTCGGAGCTGCGCTCCAAGGAAGGGGCGGCGGCATGAACTTGGCACTTTCAGACGAGCAGGAGTTCCTGCGCGAGGCCGCCCGAGGCACGCTCTCGCGCACGAAGACGCTGGAGGCCGCCCGGGAGGCGCTGGACGGAAACGAGGGCGCCCTGCCGGACCTGTGGCCGACCGCTTGTGAGGCCGGCTGGCCGGGCCTCTTGATCGACGAGTCGCACGGGGGCGCCGGCCTTGACGCGTTCGACGCGATGCTCGTGATGAGCGAGTGCGGGCGCGTGCTCGCGCCGGTCGCCCTGCTCGGGCATCTGCCCGCCAGCGCGATCCTGAACGACTCGCCGGCGGCCAAGGATCTGCTCGAGCCGCTGGCAAGCGGCGAGTGCAGGGCCGCCTACCTGCCCACGATGCCGCCCAACGATCTGGTCGATGGCTGGTGCGTGGACCCCCGCCACGGCAGCACCCGCCCGAGCGCGCCGGTGGCCAAGGACGACGGCAAAGGAGGCGTCACGCTGAGCGGGGCCTACGCGTTCGTGCCGGACGCTCCGGGCGCCGACCTGTTGGTGGGCGTCGCCCTGCTGGCTGGAAAGCCGGTCGGCGTGGCGATCGAGGCCTCGGCGAGTGGCGTTGAGATCGAGTCGGTGTTCCGCTACGACGCGACCCGCTCGCTCGCCCACGTGACCCTGAACGATGCCCCCGCCACGCTGCTGGACGCACCCGAGGAGGCGCTCGCGAGCGCTTGGCACCTCGCCCAGG
>JBAURN010000123.1:0-2064 GCA_049581225.1 Solirubrobacteraceae bacterium | reverse complement strand
CGACAACGCCGCGGTCGAGCTGGTGGCCGAGGGCGTCAACGGCACGATCGCGCCGAACGCCGAGCCTGAGGCGATCGCCGAGGCGATCGTGCGGGTCCACGAGGCCGGCATGGCGATGCGCCAGAGCACCGCGCTCTGGTTCGCCGAGAACGCGAGGCGACTGTCGTTGGAGTCCTCGCTGGAGACCGTGCTCGATGGATATGAGTCTGCGCAAAAGGGTGCCCTGCGCGCGCGCGCGGCTCTTTAACCAAGGTGGTCTTCTCAATAAGGCCGCGCGCGCGCAGGGCACCCCTTTTGGAGACTACATTGCCCCCGCGGGTCTCAACCTCCCAGGACCCGGCGGTAACTCTCGAGCGTGAGCCGCGCTGTGCGCTCCCAGCTGAAGCGAGTGGCCTGCTCTAAGCCGAGCGTGCGCAAGCGGGTGGCCTCGGCGGGGTCGGACAGCAGGCGCTCCAGCGCGGAGGCGATCGCGACCTCGTCGTGTGGGTCAAAGAGCAGCGCCGCGTCGCCCGCCACCTCCGGCAAGGACGAGGCGTTCGAGCACGCCACCGGCACCCCACGCTCCATCGCCTCCAGCACCGGCAGCCCGAAGCCCTCGTACAGCGAGGGGTACACGAATACCTCGGCCAAGGCCCACAGGCCCTCCAGCTCCTCGCCCGAGAGCCAGCCAAGGAAGCGAACATCGCGCTCGACCCCCAAGGCCGCGGCGCGCTCGCGCAGCTCGGCCTCGTGCCAGGTCCCGTAGCCGGGCACGACAAGCACGGGACGGCTCGCATCGTCCATCAGCGCCAAGGCCCCCAGCAGCGCCGCCAGGTTCTTGTGGGGACGCTTGGCCGACAGGCTGAGCGCGACGCGGCGATCGCCCAACTCCAAGCGCTCGCGCAACTCGGCCTGCGGGAGTGGATCGCGGCGGCGCGGGGAGCCCATCCCCAACGGCACGACATCGATCCGCCCCGGCGAAGTCCCCAACAACTCGACCAGATCCTGTCGCGTGCTATCGGAGTCGACGATCACCCGGTCGGAGCGACGCACGGCGAGCGGCACGAGCACCCGCATCCCGCGGTCGCGGATGCCTGAGTGGGCCTCGGGAAAGCGTGCATAGATGAGATCGTGGACGGTGACCACCCGCCGAAAGCGCCCCCACGCCGGGGCCGTGCTGGCGAGGCTGTGCACCAGGTCCACGCCGGCTCGCCTTGCCAAGCGTGGGAGGAGCATCTGCTCGCCCCGCACCCACTGCACCCTGTTGCGAGCGTTTACGGGTACCGTCACCGACGGCAGCAGCTCGCCCCAGGGACCGTCTTTGACTGCCGCTGCCTCGCGATTGACGAACGCCGTGAAGCGCACATCCGGCGCGGCCTTGATCAGCTCGGGTATCAGCTCGCGCGCGGCCACCTCCATGCCGCCGGTCTCGCCGGGCACGAGGAAGATCAGGTTCAGGCCGACATGCATCGGCTTGCGTCCGGTGAAGGCGGGCTTGGAGGGCTCCACGGCCGTGCAAGGTTATCCGCGACCAACGCAGCCACGGTGACACCGCAATCGTGGCCACTCCGATCCTTGGGGTCGGCCGGGCTGCCGCTACGATGGGCGCCCCTGGCGCCCGCAATCGACATCGTGATCCCGACCTCGGGACACTACGAGCTGACCCAAGAATGCCTGGCGCACCTCGCACGGCAAACCCGGTCGCATACCGTGATCGTCTCCGACAACGGCGGCGGCGAGGAGACGGCCGAGCGGGTCGCGGACGAGTGGCCTGCGGTGCGACTGATTCGCTCGCAAAAAAACCTGAGCTTCGCCGCGGCCTGCAACCGCGGCGTCGAGCAGGGGGAAGGCGAGGTCGTCGTGTTGCTCAATAACGACGTGTATTGCCATCCCGAGTGGCTAGAGCGCCTTGTCGCGCCGCTTGAAGCTGAGCCGACGACCGGCTCAGTCGCGTGCTTGCTTGCACAGCCCGGCGAGCGGCTGATCGACAGCGTCGGGCTGACCGCCGACTCGACACTCGCGGGCTTTCCCCGTCTGGCCGGCCAGCCCATCGCCCGAGCCCGCGAGGAGCGCCCTGCGCTGATC
>JBAURN010000122.1:0-3112 GCA_049581225.1 Solirubrobacteraceae bacterium | reverse complement strand
GCGCTTGACCGAGCGCCGGCCGTGCTCGTCGTCGCCCAGCGCCGTCACCAACACGGACTCGCCCGCCAGGCGTGCCAGCTGGACGGCGGCCACCGCCCCACCGCCGGCCGGCTCCTCGAAGGGACTCTCCGCGTGCACGATCTCGCCGGCCTTGGCGATGTGGGGCACGCGCGCAAACGTGACCCACTCGACGTGACCGACAACGGCGAGCTTGGGCTTGCGCCGCTCAGCGCGGGCGTTCACGTGCCCGGCGGATCTGTTGCAGACGCTTTGCCATGTCAGCCTCGGCGTCGTCGGGCTTGTAGAAGCGGGTGCCCTCCACGTCGTTGGGCGCCAGCTCCTGCGGGCCGACGTGCCCGGGGTGGGAGTGCGGATTGTCATAGCCCTCGCCTCGCCCGCCCGAGCGCAACTGGATCGGGGGTGGGGAAGCGCCGTGCTCACGCACGAAATCGCGCGCGGCGCCGATCGCGCGCTTGGCGGCGTCGGACTTGGGGGCGAGCGACAGATAGACGGCGGCCTGGGCCAGGGCGAACTGGCACTCGGGCAGCCCCGCGTGCTCGACTGCGCTCGCGGCGCCGGTCGCGACCGTAAGAGCGCCCGGGTCGGCGTTGCCGATGTCCTCGCTCGCCAGGATCACCATGCGCCGGGCGATGAAGCGGGGATCCTCGCCGCCCTCGAGCATGACCGCCAGGTAGTAGAGCGAGGCGTCGGGGTCCGACCCGCGCGTCGCCTTTATCCAGGCGGAGATCGTGTCGTAGTGACTGTCGGCCTTCTTGTCGTAGTGGACGATCCTGCGCTGCAAGGCGTCTTCGGCGTGCTCGACGCTGACCTTGCCGATCGCGGTCTCGCACGCGAGCTCCAGCGCGCTGAGCGCCGTGCGCGCGTCGCCGCCGGCCCTGGCCGCAAGCATCTCGATCGCGGCCGGATCGACGTCTGTCTCGCCGCACTCGCCCCCCTCCAAAGCGCGATGCAGCAAAGTCAGCACGTCCTCCTCGGTCAGCTCAGACAGCTCGTACAGGCGCGTGCGCGACAGCAGCGCCCGGTTGACCTCGAAGGACGGGTTCTCGGTCGTCGCCCCGATCAAGGTCACCAGGCCTTCCTCGACCGCCGGCAGGAGAGCATCCTGCTGGGCCTTGTTGAAGCGGTGGATCTCGTCGAGGAACAGGATCGTGTCGCGACCCCCGAGCCTCCGTTCGCGAGCCCTGGCGATGACCGCGCGCACCTCCGGACGCCCGGCCTCCACTGCGCTCAACTCCTCAAACGACGCGCTGGCGCTCGCCGCCACGATCCGCGCCAATGTCGTCTTGCCACTGCCGGGAGGGCCGTGCAGGATCATCGAATGGGGCGTGCCCTGCTCGATCGCGGTGCGCAATGCGGAGCCCGGGTGGAGCAGATGTTCCTGGCCGACGAACTCCTCCAGAGTCGCGGGGCGCACCCGCGCGGCCAATGGCGCTCCCGCGTTGGCGGTCGTGTCCGTCGTGGCGTCCCCAGGATCGAACAGAGAGTCCATCGCCCACAGTATGGTGTCCGCGATGGCGTCCATGGGCGAGGCTTTGGCGATACCCCTGAGCGATGGGAGCGCGCTCGAGGCGGAGCTGTTCCTGCCGGGGACGGGTGGCCGGGCAGGCAAGGCCACAGAGGGGGCGGGTCCCTACCCCGGCGTGCTGGTCCTGCACGAGTCTTTCGGTCTCAACGACGACATGCGCCGCATTGCCTCTCGCTTCGCCGAGGAGGGCTACGCCGTGTTGCTTCCAAACCTGTTCTCGCACGGCTCGCGGATCGTGTGCCTGAGCAGGGTCATGACCGACATGGTCAGAGGCTCGATCGACCGCGAGATCGCCGACATCCTCGCCGCGCGTGAGGTCTTGGCACAACGAGAGGACGTGGACGCCGACCGGATCGCGGTCGCCGGCTTCTGTCTCGGTGGCGGCTTCGCCCTGATCGCCGCCACCAAGCCCGGCTTCAAGGCGGCGGCCGTCAGCTATGGCGACGTGCCCAAGGATCGCGCCAAGCTGGACGGCGTGTGCCCGGTGGTTGGCAGCTTCGGCTCGAAGGACCGCATGTTCGGTCGCAACATGGCCGAGCGCCTGGAGGCTCACCTGAAAGCGCTGGGCGTCGACCACGACATCCAGACCTATGACGGAGCGGGCCACTCCTTCTTCTCCCAGCACGAAGGCTGGCAGGGCTGGCTGGCGCGGATGCCCACACCGATGATGGTCGCCCCCGACGCGGCCGCGGCGCAGGACGGCTGGCGTCGGATGCTCGGGTTCTTTCAGGAGCACGTGCGTGGGGGCGCGAGTTAGCCAGGCGTCGCCGGGTGCGGCTTGTCCGGACGGTCCTAAGGTGGAGCGATGAGCGTGTTTCCGCCCGATCCCGAGGAGGCGACTGCGGCCGGTGCTCCGGCTCACGCCGAGATCCCGGCGGCTACCAGGGTCGGCGCGGTGCGCCTCACCGTCGCGGATCTGGGACGGTCGGTCGACTACTACGAGCACACGATCGGCTTGAGCGTCAATGCGCGTGAGACGGGTCGCGCGACGCTCGGGGTGGGAACGGAGGATCTGCTCATGCTCGTCGAGCAACCGGGCGCCCGTCCTGTGAGCGGCTACTGCGGGCTGTATCACTTCGCCCTCTTGCTGCCGACGCGCCCCGATCTCGCTCGCTGGCTCGCTCACGCGGCACGCGATCGTGTGTCGCTCGCGGGCATGGCCGACCACTTCGTGAGCGAAGCCATCTATCTCACCGACCCCGACGGTCACGGCATCGAGATCTACTGGGATCGGCCACGTACGATGTGGGAGGGTCAGGTGGCCAAGCGCATGACCACGCTCCCGCTCGACACGGCGAGTCTCCTCGGCGAGCTGGCCGATCCGGCGAACGAGCCGTTCGATGGAGTGCCCGCAGGGACCACGATGGGCCATGTCCACCTATGTGTGGCCGACATCCCCAAGACGATCGTCTTCTTTCGCGACGTGCTCGGCTTCGGCCTGATGGCCTCGCTGGGCGGTCAGGCCGCCTTCCTGAGCGCCGGTGGCTACCACCATCATCTCGGCGCCAACACCTGGGAGAGCGCCGGCGCAGGTCAGCCTCCCCGGGGAGCGGCGACGCTCGAGGC
>JBAURN010000121.1:0-4589 GCA_049581225.1 Solirubrobacteraceae bacterium | reverse complement strand
TCGCGGGCGAGCGCTTCGCCTACGCCCTGTGCCGCCCCCCCGGCCACCACGCCGGGCCGGCGTGGCTGGGCGGCTACTGCTATCTCAACACCGCCGCCGCCGCAGCCTACGCCTTGTGTGAGGGGGGACTCGCGCCTGTCGCGATCCTCGACATCGACTTTCACTTCCCCACCGGGACGTCCGCGATCGTGGCGCCCCTGGAGAACGTGAGCCTGGGCTCCCTGCACGCCTCCACGATCGCCGAGGTCCCCTGGCGCATGGTCGAGGCGGGCGAGCGCGAGACGTTCGTCGAGTTCGCCGCCTGTCCCGGAGCCGACACCTACATGCAGGCCTTCGGCGAAATCGTCGACGAGCTCGCCCGTACCGCCAAAGCGTTGGTGCTCTCGCTCGGCTACGACACTGTCGCCTCCGACCCCCACGGCTCCTGGGACTTCCCCCCTTCGATCTTCGAGCGCATCGGAGCCCGCCTGGCGGCCACCGGCTTGCCGATCTGCGTTGTCCAAGAGGGGGGCTATTCCCTGGAGGCCCTGGCCGAATGCAGCAGCGCGTTCGCCGAGGGGCTGCTCAACAGCCATGAGGCCGCAAGCGGGAGCGCCCAGTGAGCGCGCCCGAGGACACCACTGCCCCACAAAGCACAGGCACCCGGGAGGGCACAGGCCTGGAGCCATTTCGCCGGCGCCTGGACGTGCTCGACTCCGAAATCGCGAGGCTCCTCGGGGAGCGCTTCGACATCTGCCGCGAAGTGGCCGCCCATAAGCGCGCCCACGACATTCCCATGATGCAGCCCGAGCGGGTGATCGAGGTGCGCGAACGGTATTTGGAGCGCGGCGCCGAGGCGAACCTGCCGCCCGAGTTCACAGCCGCCTTGTTCGAGCTCTTGATCGGGGCGACCTGCAAGCTGGAGGACGAATTGATCGCGCAGCCGAGTGCCGCGGGAGACGGGAGCCTTCAGTGAAGCCGCTCCCGCCTCCCTCCTCGCCCTTAACCCGATGCACCAGCCGGGGCTCGAACCCGGATCTGCGGATTTTAAGTCCGCCCCTTTCACCGCTTAAGGTACTGGTGCCCGTTTGCCCCGCCCACCGGGCGATCCCTCCTGCAAGTAGGAGGGCTCCCATGAGGAATTGGGGGTTGCCACCCCACCGGGCTATTCCCTTCCGCAAGCGGGAGGGCTCCCATGAGGACGGTCCGAGGATGGTGAAATGACCGCCGCGACAATACCATATTTTCTGACTGGTCGCACCACTAAGAAGGCGCTTCCGCCGGGGCCGAGGATGCCGAGCACGCTGCAGGCGGTGGCTTGGGCTCGGCGGCCGTTGCCGTTCCTGGAGCGGTGTCAGAAACATTTTGGGGACATCTTCACGATCGGTGTGAAGCACGCTGGGACCTGGGTGATCTTGGCCGACCCGGAGGATGTTAAGAAGGTGTTCACGGCAGATCACGCCGTGCTTGGCGTGGGGCTGGCGAACTCGATCCTTGGACCCCTACTCGGGCCGCGTTCGGTGATGTTGCTGGAGGAGCCCGAGCACGTGAGACGGCGCAAGCTGATGTTGCCGCCGTTTCACGGCGAGCGGATGAAGGGCTACAGCGAGATGATGGCCGAGATCACGCGCCGCGAGGTCGCCATGTGGCCCGTGGGCGAGCCGTTCGAGCTGTGGCCGCGGATGCAGGAGATAACGCTCGAGGCGATTATGCGGGTCGTGTTCGGGCCGGTCGAAACGGACCGCCTGCGTCGGCTGCGCCACCTGCTCAGGCGCCTCACCAACTGGATGAACGACCCGCGCCGGTTGAACCTACTGGCGGCGGCGGGGCCCGCCCGCTTTGCCGGCAACCGCGACTACCGGGGGATGATGGGGCCGGTCGAGAACGCCGTGCTCGAGGAGGTCAGGCGCCGGCAGATCGACCCTGGGTGTACGGACGGGACCGACATCGCCGCGATGCTCGGCGAAGCCAGGTATGAGGACGGCTCGCCCATGACCGAGCAGGACCTGCGCGACGAACTTGTTACCCTGCTAACCGACGGGCCCACCTCAAGCCTCTTGTCATGGGCTTTCGAGCGGATCCTCCGCCATCCCCAGCAGTATGCGCGGTTGCGAGCCGAGGTTGACGCCGGCGAGGAGGAGGTTTACCTCGACGCGGTGGTCAAGGAGGTGATGCGGCTCTGTCCGGCCGCGCCAATCGTGGTACGCAGACTGCTTGAGCCGATGGAGCTGGGGGGATACACGATCCCCGCGGGAACCACGGTCGCGCCCTGTGTGCATTTGGTGCACCGGCGGCCCGAGGTGTATCCAGGACCGCTGCGGTTCCGGCCCGAGCGGTTTCTGGAGACGCCGGCCGGGACTTATACGTGGATTCCGTTCGGCGGCGGGGTCCGGCGCTGCCTGGCTGCGAGTTATGCGCAGTTGTTGATGCGGGAGGTGATCGCAACCGTGGTGGGCGAGGTGGATTTGCGGGCTGTGGAGGCTCGATCGGAGCGGCCCAGCAAGAGCGCGATCGCGTTTGTGCCGGAGCGGCACGCGCGAGTGATCTCGGAACCTCAAGCGAGGGAGCGACGCATAGCACCGGTAGGTGTGGACGCGGCGCAGGCAGGCTAGTAGAACACCAATAGGAAACGCCCACCTGAGGGCGACGTTGCCGTCGCAGGTGCTCAACCGGCCTCCGATCGTCGCAGGCATGGAGATTGTTGACCTGCCAGGGATCGTTTTGACAATATATCATCGGAGGCGTTAGAGGGTTCTCCCGATAGTCAGCAACACGAGTCCACGATCGCCCTTGAACCCCCCACCGAGAACCGCAACTTGCTGTCCGCCGCGAGCCCCCGGTGGTACTCCGCCTACACAACCGGCATAAGCTCCCGGGCAAACCTGCGCTCCGGCGCGTCCAGACACGTCCTATATGCAAAGCCGAAAAGTCATCTCCGTCGTAGCAGCCCGCGCGGGTCGCCTGTCGTTTGTCGATTACTGGGTGTCCTCCACGCTCGTTTCTCGTTGTAGTAGAGCCGGCGGTGGGGGTTCGGCCGGAAGCTAGCTACCGATGCGCCAATGCCGAAGACCGGGAAGACGAGGCAAGTGGCCCCATCAGTGTAACCACACGTTTCGACTCGTCGCCATCAGAAGCCCGTCTGCCTTCAAAGTGAAAGCAATGACGCACATCTATTCAACGCATGTACGCGCTGAACGGCTATTCCCATCCAGCGCGCACACTGTTACAAATCGCTACTCATAGCTTCCCATGAAATTAGGATGTCGCCAACGCTTCCCCGTTGTTGAGGAAAATTAAGCCAGCCGCGTCGCTTTCGACGAAGCCACTGTTCGCACCGCCCAGGCTACATGTAGCGGTTTGTTCCTTCACGAACGTAACTAACACGTCTTTTTCGGTCGGATCGTTTTCCAGAGTGATTAACTGTTCCGCCGAGACGCAAGTTTCTTCAAATGTACCCAAAGTGGTTTTGCAAACAACCTCCCAACCACCATTAAACAGCTCATCATCCGTAACAGATGACAGTTCCGTTTTCCACGGCAAGCCTACAGGCGCTACGGTCGCACTCGTGCAAGTTTCGACCGGCGTGCACGTAAGCGGTGCGGATAATGTCACTAGCACGTCGGTTAACGATAAGACCTCCGTAATAGAATCTGCCGCACCGGGACCAACCGTCCCATCAAACATGCCGCTACATAACACCTTGGATTTTATACCGAGTTTTCCCATATTCGTGAAGCCGAGCGTGATTTCGCCTTCAATAGTCGAGGCTAAGGCTTCTGTGATCGGTTTTTCATCCGCTAACCATTGAGCAGCAGACGCCGACACGGCACCCACTACACCAAACGCGAGTATCGCAATCACAGCAGCACCCAATATATGGATCTTTTTCATGTGTTTCGTTACCTTTCGATTCGACTTAACCCAACTCATAAGCCCAACACCAAAAACCGGCGTTCGGCCTGTCGGACTTCGCCGATTTTTACACATAATCGTACACAACGCAAGTGCCTAACCAGTCAGCTAGTACGTCCAGAAACTCGCGCTCTGGCTTGGGCTGCAAGGGCACACGGAAGTCCCTTCCGGCTCTCGCCAATCTGCTCCACCGAATACCGCCTCCGAGCCATCTCAACCTTCATTCAGACTCTCACCGATCAAGGACATGACATTCAAGATGGACCAACGGACGGGGAGCGTACAGCGCTTCTACAACACCGACCGTGTCCACCACGGACGCCTAACCCAAGGACGCATCCCCGCAGACATCGTCTACCGTGCCAAAAAGATGGAGACAAAATGAACCACACCTGTCGGCACAACCCGAAGGCTGCCCACCCTAAGCCTCTCCCGCCACCAGTTCCGCAGTCTGTGACCCCAGATACGGCGCAAACTGTAGCCAGTCAGTCCTGTTGGCTGACCGTAGCAAAGATCTCGCATATTCGAGGTCTGAGAAACTGTCGAAGACCCGACTAATTAGGTACTTGCGTGCGGCCGATCCTGTGCAAGACTCTATTCGGCCCGATATCCAGAACTTGGACGTTGGGTAGGCGAGCGGGTTGAATCGGTCTAGTGCACGGTTGTAGCCGGGTGCGTGGATCGAGACTATAGTTCCA
>JBAURN010000120.1:0-8716 GCA_049581225.1 Solirubrobacteraceae bacterium | reverse complement strand
CGGAGCTCCGCGGCGAGGCTGTCGTGCTCGCCTGCGCCGACTCCGATGAGGCGATCCGGGCCCTCTTGGCTGGCTATCCACAGGCACGCGACATCGAGATTGCTGCAGCTGGGCTTGAGGAGGCATTCCTGCAGCTGACCGGGGATGAGGGCGCCCCGGCGGAGGGAGCGCTCCAGTGAGTCGCTTGGCCCCAGTGAGGTCGATGCCGCACGCTCCGCTGCGGCGAGGGCGGCGAGCGTGAGCGCCGCGCTCTCCTATACCCGCTACGAGCTGGTGCGCACGCTGCGCAACCGCCGCTTCTTCGTGCTCTCGCTGGGATTTCCGCTGGTCCTGTTCTTCCTGATCGCGGGACCCAACCGCAATGTGGACGACCTGGGCAGCAGCGGCATCCCCGCGCCGATGTATTACATGGTCGGCATGGTCGCCTTCGGAACGATGAGCGCCGTGCTCTCCTGCGGTGCCCGCATCGCGGCCGAGCGGGCGGTCGGCTGGAACCGCCAGCTGCGCATCAGCCCGCTCTCCACCCGCGCCTATTTTCGTGCCAAGGTGCTGACCGCCTACCTGATGGCGCTGCTCAGCATGATCGTGCTCTACGCCTCGGGCATCTCGCTCGGAGTGAGCATGTCCGCGCGTGACTGGATCGAGATGACGTTCCTGATCCTGGTTGCCCTGGTGCCGTTCGCCGCGCTCGGGATCGCGATCGGCCACATGCTCACGCCCGACTCGATTGGGCCGGCTATGGGGGGTGGTGTGGCACTGCTCGCCTTCCTTGGGGGCACCTGGTTTCCGATCCCCAGCCATGGCTTCCTGCACGACGTCGGCCAGCTCCTGCCGTCCTATTGGCTGGTCCAGGCCAGCCACATCGCCCTTGGCGCCCATCCATGGGGCGCGAAGGCCTGGATCGTGATCGTGGCCTGGACCGCGATCCTGGCGACAATCGCCAGGCGCGCGTACCGGCGCGACACCGGGCGGGTGTAAACCTTTGCCCGGCGCACGCGTCGGGCGCGAACGCTAGGGTGCGGGCCATGAATAGATCCAGTCGTGCCGTGAACGCCGCGCTTGCGGCCCTGTGCCTGGCGCTTGGCGCCGCCGTCTTCGCCGTGCCCGCGGGCGCCGCGGCCGTGCATTTCGAAAAGGAGACCTTGCAGGCCTACGAAGCCCAGCTTCATCACGGCCAGATCCACGCGCTCACCTTCCATCCCGGTCCCACAGTCGGCCATTTGCACATTTCGCTCAACAATGGCGGCCACATGACCGTCTCCTACGCGGTCACCGAACAAGGCAAGCTGGTCGCGCAAGCCCAGGCTTCGGGGGCACGCGTGAAGGTAGCGGCGGCCACCACCAAAAAAACCGCGGCCGCCAAACACAAACTGCGCTACATCGCCGGCGGGATACTGATCTTGGTGATCATCGTCGTTCTGATCGTGCTGTTGATCGGTCGTCGGCGCGCGGTGGCTGGCGAGGGAAGGGCACCCTCCGGGGGTACTCCAGTTTCCTAGTCACACCGTCCGGGCGCGGCTTCATCGGGGCCAGTGCGGTGTATGTGTCCGTCTTTGCAGCGCCTGTGGGTATAGGTCCAGCAAGGAGCGGCCGAGCAGCCTAGTGAGAAGGAGTCTTACTATCTGGCCTTCGAGCGGCTAGACTCGAGGACTGAATGCAATCCGCGAGCGCATCGGAGTGGGCAGAGCACGCGCGAGCGGTGCTCGACCAGGCTGGGCATCGTAAGGGCGGGGCGCGCAACGCGATCATCGACCTGTTGGCCGAGCAGTCGTGCGCGCTCAGCGCGTTGGAGATCGAAGACCGGCTGCGGGCAGGCAAGCGGAGCGTCGCGCGCGCGAGTATCTACCGCGTTCTTGATCTGCTGCAGGATTGTAGGCTGGTGGCCCGTTTGGAGCTGGGCGATGCCATGACCCGCTACGAGCCGATCGACCCCGCGGGCGCTCATCATCATCATCTTCTGTGCGACTCCTGCGGGCGTCTGGTGCCCTTTGACGACGGCGATCTGGAGCGCTCGATCGACAGACTCTCTCGTCGCCTGGGGTTTGACACGCACGAGCACGAGGTCGTCCTTCGCGGCGACTGCTCGGCCTGCAAGACATAAGCGAGAATAAGACTCAGACTCAATATTATGTTATGGTTGCGCTCGCGCGTTCCGGCCGGGACGCCATTCGAGTGCTGTCCACCATCCGATCGAGGTCGCCAATGAAGATCGCCGCACGCAGTTCTCTGTCCCGTCTGAGCCTTCTCGCTCTTTCTGTTGCGATGCTGCTGCTGTCGGTGTTCCTGGTCGCTGGATGCGGCGGCAGCTCCTCGTCCTCCTCTGGGACAAGCTCCTCCGCCTCGGCGTCCTCGGGCGGCGCTACATCGACCTCGCCGATTGCGGCGGTCGCGGCTGAGAACGAGTACGCGAACGTGCTCGAACAGATCGGCGGTAAATACGTGAAGGTCACCGCGATCGAGAGCAACCCCAACACCGATCCCCACACCTATGAGGCGAGCGCCAGCACCGCGCAGGCTGTCTCGGGCGCGAAGCTGTTGATCGAAAACGGGGTTGGCTACGACACGTTCATGGGCAAGATCGAGTCGGCCTCGCCGGACTCTTCGCGGAGGGTCATCAATGTCCAGAATCTGCTCGGCCTGCCGGAATCCACTCCCAACCCACACCTCTGGTACAAGCCGAGCACGATGCCCGCCGTGGCGAAGGCGATCGTCAGCGACCTCTCCGCGCTCGAGCCCGCACACGCGGCGTACTTCCAGGCCAACGATGCGGCGTTTGAAGCGTCCCTGCAACCGTGGTACACGGCGCTGAAGGAATTCAGCAAGCGCTATCCGAACACGACGGTCGCGACGACCGAGCCGGTCGCCGACTACATGCTCGAAGCGGCCGGGATCGAGAACCTGACGCCGTTCAGTATGCAGGCGGACATCATGAACGGCACAGACCCCGCACCGCAGAACGTGAGTCTCCAGAACGGCCTGTTCTCCGGGCACAAGGTCAAGATATTCGTCCACAACCAGCAAGTCACGGACTCGCTCACCGAATCGTTCGTGAAGAACGCCAAGGCCGCCGGTATCCCGGTGGTCGGGGTGTATGAGACGATGCCGACCCCCGGCTATGACTATCAGTCGTGGATGCTCGCCGAGCTCAAGGCCCTGGAAAAGGCGGTATCTGAACACGCCTCGACCGAAAAACTGTGAGCACGGCGGGCGCATCGGTGAGCGAGAGCGTCCTCGCTGTGCGGGGCGTGGACGTACGGCTCTCTGGCCGCACGATCCTCGACGGCGTGAGCTTCGACATCGCGCCCGGCGAGTTCACAGGACTGATCGGATCGAACGGGGCGGGCAAGACGACTCTGTTCCGCGTGATCCTTGGCCTGCAGGCTGCGAGCGCGGGAGACGTCCTGATCGCAGGACGCTCCGGCGCACGGGGACAAGGGCTCTCCGGCGCACGGGGGCGTCAACAGGTCGGATTCGTCCCTCAGAAGTTCCTGCTCGACCCGGACCTGCCACTCCGGGCGCGGGACCTTGTGGGCCTCGGCCTTGACGCCCATCGCCTCGGGGTGCCTCGCCCTTCCCGAGCCCGCCATGCCTTGGTCGAGGAGATGCTTGATGCAGTTGACGCAGGACGGTTCGCCGATACTCGTGTCGGGCGGCTCTCCGGTGGCGAGCAGCAGCGCATCCTGATCGCCCACGCCCTGATCGCACGTCCTCGCCTGCTGCTTTTGGACGAGCCGTTGGCGAACCTGGATTTGCGCAGCGCTCACGAGGTTGTTGCGCTGCTCGCCAAGATCGCACGCGAGCAGGAGATCGCGGTGTTGATCTCAGCGCACGAGATCAATCCACTGCTCGGGGTGATGAACCGTATCGTCTACCTCGCTGCCGGACGCGCTGTGAGCGGGACAACTGATGAGGTCGTCCGCGCCGATGTCCTCAGCAAGCTCTACGGGCATCACGTCGATGTGCTGAACGTCCACGGCCGAGTGCTGATCGTCGCCGGGGCCGGCGAGGACACAGACCTGGCGGGACACGAGGTCGCTTTCCCTGACACGGAGATCGTCTCGTGAGCCACTTCTTGGCGCCTGTGTTCGCGCCTGGGTTCTTTCAGAGCGAAGCGGTCCATATCGCCCTCGGCGTGGGGGCACTGGTAGCAATCGCGACCGGGACAGTCGGGGTATTCACCGTCATGCGAGGCCAGTCCTTCGCGGGCGAGGCATTCGGTGACATCGGCACCACCGGCGGCTCGGGAGCGTTCCTGATCGGGGTCGGCCCGCTGTGGGGATTCGTGGTCGGCAACCTCCTCGCGGCGGTAGCTATGGAGACGGTCGGCATACAGCGCACCCGCGGACGAGACCTCGCCACAGGGATCGTGCTCGGCGCGTCGATTGGACTTGCCGCGCTATTCCTCTACCTCACCACCACCGAGGAGAGCACCACCGGGGCGACCGTCACGATCCTGTTCGGCTCAGCGTTCGCGATAGCAAGCTCGACCGTCCCACTCATACTGCTGCTCAGCCTGCTCGTGCTCGGCTTGATACTCATGCTCTACCGGCCGCTGCTGCTAGCCACCGTGAGTCCCGAGATGGCAGCCGCGCGCGGGATACCCGTCCGCATGATCGGGATTTTCTATCTGCTCGCGCTGGCGCTAGCCGCTGCGCTCGCGGCGATCACGATCGGCTCGATCCTCGGGACCGCGCTGCTCGTCGGCCCAGCCGCCAGTGCCCTACGGCTGACCAAGCGTCCGCTGCTGGCGATGCTCACGGCTGCCGGGATGGGGATAGGCGCGATGTGGCTCGGGATCGTGCTCGCCTACGACAGCTACGAATGGCCACCCACAGGGCACGGCTGGCCGGTGAGCTTCTTCGTCGTGACCCTCGTGTTCGCCCTTTACCTGCTTTCCGGCCTGCCCGCGCGACGACACAGACGCCACGCTGACGATCAACGCCCCGCGTCGCCTTCGCTCCACGCCGTGTCCGAGAGCCAGTAAAGACAAGCGGTCATGTTCTCGGGCTTCATGGTCAACGCTTGGGAGGTCGCGAGCATCGTCGCGGTCGTTGCCGGGGTAGTCGGGTTTTTCACCGTCCTTCGCGGTTCGGCGTTCGCGGCCCACGCGATCCCGAACGGGTCCTTCGCGGGTGCGGCCGGCGCGAGCCTGATCGGGGTGAGCACGCTGCTCGGGCTCGGCGTGTTCGCCCTTGCGGGAGCGCTCGGTATCGGCCTGCTCGGCCGCCGTGCTCGTCACGACGTCGCCACCGCGCTTGCGCTCGTGATGATGCTGGGCCTCGGGGCACTGTTCCTCAGCTTCAGCGAAGAGTACGCGCCAGCCGTCTACTCGCTCCTGTTCGGAGAGGTCCTTGGCATCTCGAGCGACGACATCGCCCCAACAGCGATCCTCGGCCTTCTCTGCATCCTTGCGATCGCGACCCTCTACCGGCCGCTGATGCTCTCCTCGATCCTGCCCGACGTCGGGGAAGCACACGGCGTAAGCCGCTTTCGCATGGAGATGCTGTTCCTCACCGTCCTGGCGCTGGCGACGGCGATGACCGTGCCCGTCGTCGGCACGCTGCTGATCTTCAGCCTGATGATCGGCGCCCCCGCAGCCGCCCGCTCATTCACCGACAGGCCACCCGTCGCGATGGCACTCTCGGTCGTCTTCGCGCTGCTCATCGTGTGGATCGCGATCGCTGCTTCCTACGAAACCAACTATCCAGTCGGGTTCTTCGTCGGCGCCGGCAGCGCCGTCTCCTACGCGCTCGGCCGCGGATGGGCCGCATGGCGAGAACGCCACGAAGTCCTCGCACACAGCGCACGCGTTCGCGAGCTCGCCGAGCCGAACAGCTGAGGCCGGGGCAGGAGCCGCAAGCAGTGGATCGAACCTTCAAGGATGGTCTCCTCCGATCTGGACCTGCTGGATCCAGACGAATATTTCGCCGATCACGACCGTCGCGCGCAAGAGCGACGGGAACGACGCACACAAAAGAAACACCGAAAGATCCCAAGGACTCGAGAGAAAAAGCACCACACAGAGTCATTGGCAAGCACATCCGCCGGTCGAGTGCTGATCGGCGCCGTAGCTCTCCTGGCAGGTGTCACAGTAGTCGGACTCCTGCTGCTCTGGCCTTCCGGAGCAGCAAATCACAGCGTCCACGATCTCGGACCGACCACCCGGGCCACGGTCACGAGATCGTTCGTCGCCTCTTGTGGCGGTCCCAGCGCCACCCGCTGTCGTGAACTCGACATCGACGTGCATGGACGCCACTCGGCGGTGCTGGTCGGTCCTGTAGCCACTGCGGCCGCGATTGCTCCTGGCACCTCTATCCTTGTCAGCCCCGTCCCGCTAGCACAGGGGCAGGCCGCGCCGCCCGGCTATCAACCGTGGCAGTTCGTGAACATCGACCGGCAGGGGCCGCTGTTGTGGTTCGCGCTCGCGCTCTTGTTGCTCGCGGTGATCGTGATCCGCTTGCGTGGCCTGCTAGCGGCCGTCGGTGTCGGTCTATCGCTGCTGCTACTCGTCAAGTTCCTGGTCCCCGCGATCCTCGCCGGAGAGGCAGCCATACCCGTGGCGCTTGTATGTGCGCTTGCCGTGATGTTCATCACCCTCATCCTCACGAGCGGGATCGGCCCACAAACCCTCGCTGCGGCCCTCGGGATCGGATCGACGCTCATGCTCACCTGCCTGCTCGCGCTGTTCGCCGTCCACTTCGCTCATGTCGACGGACGCACCGATGAGCTCTCCAGCTATCTCGCGACCGTCAATCCGGACATTTCCCTGCAAGGCATCGTTCTTGCGGGCATGATTGTCGGCGCTCTCGGTGTGCTCGCCGACATCGCCGTGACTCAAGCATCGGCCGTGATGGTCCTACGCCGCACCGACCCGTCGCTCACCCCGACAAGACTCTACAAAGCGGCTTTCCACGTCGGGCGCGATCACCTCTCCGCGACGATTCACACCCTCGTGTTGGCCTACGCCGGGGCGTCCCTGCCACTGCTGCTGATCACGCACTCGACGGGCGTCGGCTTCACCGATGCGCTCAGCACCCAGGAAATCGCCCAACCGGTCATAGCCACCCTCGTTGGCTGTATCGCTCTGGTCTGCGCTGTGCCGCTCACCACGGGACTGGCTGCTCTGCTGGTCGCCCGCGTCCCGGCGCGTGCGCTAGAGAGCGTCCACGCCCACGTCCACTGACGAGCGCATTACAGAAAATGGAGAGTGGCCGCAGGGCACGGTGCTACTCGGCTTGCCCCACAGGTAGCCCACCACACAGCCCAGCATCAGCACCGCGACGACAAGCAGTACCGGCCCCGAATCCTCGGTCAGGGCGCCGATCGCGCCCGCGGCAAGGCCACCCGAAAGAGCCGCCAGCCAAGCCGGATCGGAGTCGACGGGCGCACAGACCCGCTCTCTGTGGCGGACCGCAAGCACCGACGCGACCACCGCCACAGCGGTCGCGACTGGCATCAGGTGGTTCTTCAGCTCGTTCCAAGCCGCGCCGTAGCGGCGCACCACGATGTCTCTGATGTCCCCGGGCGAGCGCGCGTCAAGCACGCTGCCGGTGAAGTGGCCGCTCCCGTGAGCGCTCGCCAGGTCCAGCGCCGCCAGTGCGATCAGGCCGAGTACGGGCGCCGCCATCACGATCAGCACGCGCCTACGGTTCAAGGCGCCCGGCAGCAACATCACCGTCGCCACCGCCGTACCCGCGCTTACCAGGATCACACCGCCCACACCCGCGCCGATTCGCGCCGAGCCCTCCACGACCGCCAGCGCGACGCCCGCGCAAGCCATCGTCGTCGCAGCCCGCCTGGAGCGCACCGCCGGGTACAGGGCCGCCGCGACCGCGCTGAACACGAGCACCGCCAGGGCCGACTTCAGCTCGTTGCCGATTCCATAAAAGCGCGCCCCCAAGATCGGGTCGGGGCCCAAGACCGAGCGCACCAGCAACTGCGTCCCGGCCAGCGCGTCGGCCGTCAAAGCAAGCAAGGCGCTTACGGCTGGCACAATCGGCGCCCTTGGCCAGCTCACGAGCGCGTCGGTAAGGGCAGCCAGTGTGAAACAGGTTGCCACGATGATCGCGAATTCCAGGCTCCTGCCTGGCTCCAGGGCGGCCGGCAAGAGGATCGCCACCGGCGTCCACATGAGCGCAAGCGCACCCACCCTCAGCGCCCACGCGCGACGCGTCTCGACCTCGGCGTGCCGGTCGATCCTCCGGCCCACGGGCACACGTGCCGCGATCAACAGCAGTGCCCAGGTCGCCACAAGCCAGGCGATTGCGGGCAGACGACGCCCACCGATTGCTTCCAAGCGCGCCTTCAATTTGCGTATCCAAACACCTTCAAAGCTGCCGTCCAGCTTGATCGTCTTGCCCCGCATGTCGGGCGGTACCGCCACGCCAAGGTGGTCGAGGATCGTAGGGGCGATGTCGATTGAAACAACCAGGCCGCGCTCGTTCGTGGTCTGTGAGGTCAGGGTCTGCCCGCCTTTGCCGAGCCCGGCGGCGGCAACCCAAAGAAGCGCCTGGCCTTGACTGTCTGGCGCTCGCTGGATCGCGAGGAGCAACTGACCGCGAGGACGTCTCGAGACGAGTTCCTTTAGGGCCGCGGTGCCGGCTTCTCCACCGGGCAGATCGGCGACCACCATCCGATGGGTGCGCTCAAGACGCCAGACGCGAGAGAGCAACGTCGCGGGTGTGCCCCGCGAGACGGCGGCAACACGACCGCTGCG